>NZ_JBFRJF010000048.1:0-89606 GCF_041468745.1 Vibrio sp. 10N.286.52.F8 | reverse complement strand
TCTTTAAATAATATAAAACCTATGGTGATATCTTATATGAAATATATAAAATTAATTTTACCATGTTTAGCCACTTTCATGATTTTTTGGGGCAACACTAGTAATGCAAATTACTTAGCACCAAAAAAAATCGCTATTAAAGCAGAAAGCGAACATATCGCTTTTGAACAAGCACAATTCAAGCTTGCTAAGCAACTCTTCAGCAAAGTAAGTGCTGAAACTGTTTCTAGTTGCCAAACTATTGCAGACCAAACCCATTGTTTATTCGAAGACAAATCCACTATCTCTTCTATTCCAATTGAAGTGAGCCACCTATCTCTGCACTCACAAACTTGTGGTGATGTTCTTTGTCAATATCAGTTCTCTGTTGATGTGCAAACATGGTATCAGCAACTGACCACTCAACTGAGCACCAGTTTAAAGTCTTTTGACCAACTGGTTAGTGATGACATTCTATCCTGGGATAATTTTCTTCGTATGGAAAAAGCTCGGGATGAATTAGCTCAAAATAAATATCGTGTGATGATTTTATCCTCAATAGCTCCAAACCAAGCGAGTTCTTTATTGCAGGACTACCACCAAAGTGAAGTGCGTATAAACGAACGCATCAGTCAAACGCCCGTTAAGTTCTTAACTGCTGGAGACCTTTTATCTCAACAAGTTGCCAACGCACTCACTCAACAGTTCGTGGTTGATCAAGATAACGGTCTACCGATCTATGTTGAATCACTCTCTAAGCAAGGCCATAGTCACAATCGAGCAGTCTCGCACAAGACAATACGTTTGAAGCTATTGGAACCTCAGGATCTCTCTAGAGTTGTTCAACAAATTGAGTTTAGTGAGCGGGCGATTGCGAACGATGTGATCATCGCAAAAGAGCAAGCAAGCAACACCATTTTGACCAAAATAAACCAACACACCTTCTACGAATTGTTTTTAGGTAGGGAAAAATAATGAAATTAAAGACTGGATTCGTGTTAACCGTGCTAGCAATCGCGGGTTGTGCGTCCCCCTCTACTGAGCAAATCGCCTTTGAAGATCGTCAGCTCACACTCAATGATGTAAAAACACAATGCGAAGAGATGGGAACCGAATTCACGAGCATTCGACGCGGTTTTGACAATATTTCTCGCGCTATGGTTTCACTTCAACACCGTCAATGTCGAGTTGTCGAACAGTTCAATATAACCCAACAAGAGTACGCTGACGTCGCTGGCTTTATTCATAGTAATCGACACCTAAACGGTGAAGAGTTTGATGCAGAAATCGAGCGATTCGATGCTCTACTTCCTAATTCTGATCGGGTTCGCCCCAAGATAGAACGCTACCAGCTCGCTTTACGTCGAATCATGAATGAAAACGAAGAATTAACCGCTGATTTATTGGGTTTTTCTGCGGAAGTAAGTCTTCTGGTTTGGGATGAGCCTTTAGTCCTTTTACCGATTAGCACAAAAGCTGGTACCGCATTTGATGAAATGCGTGAACGCAAATCTTTAATCGAACTTGCCAACGACATGATTCAGTTGGACAAAGCGACCCTTGAGCAAATTCAAGCTTACGATAACCACATCAAACAGAAGGTAAAATCATAATGCGCTTTCAAACCACGGTCGCACTATTTGGCTTAGTCTCAATCGCTGGGTGCCAGTCTACACAGCCTTCACAAACCGTTTCAAAAGCCAACCAAGCGACCTCGAGTTCGAATGTTATCGTTGGTAAATCTGCACATGACTTTTCTGATGATGATATCCAAGTGCCTGCTTACTTTAATACCCAAGGTCTTCAGTTTTGTTCATATGAGGCGGTTGAAACAGACTCACGTTGCCCGCTTGCACGCAAAACGATTCGAGTTCACTTTAATGATATCAATACGCAACTTAATCGTGGTGAGCAACAAAGCTCAGGTAAAGTGTTTGATGAGCTCCACACCAGCATTAATGCCTTCAACGTCGATGGCTTAGTTGCTGCTCTGGAGAACCAATTTGCTGGTGTAAACCGCTTCAGAATCATCACTGCGGATAGTGACGCTGTCAATCAATCACTTGAGCGTATTTTAGCGGAAGAAGGTGCAAGCCAAGTTGCTGAACGCAATAGCCAACGTGCTGCAGTATCTACAGATTACGTGATGAGCATTGATGTAACGAAATCAGCTGACATGATGTTCGGTGCGGAGCAATCACTATTTCACTCATCAATGGACATGAGCACAGGCTTTATTGACCCTTACACTCGAGAGCGTTTGAGCTATCCAAATATTGGTCGAACAACGACATCCAACTTTGATGTTCGCCCTAAAGGTGACTTCGCATCGATTATTGTCAACGGTAATTACTACAGGGGCTTCAACTACACTAGTCCGCAAGATGTCAGTGGTGTAATGGCAGGTATGGCCACTCGCAGCTTCGACGTCATGCTGAGCCGTTTACTAACCGAGATGCCTGCGACTTCGCAAGTTCTAGGTATACGTGGCAATCAGATCTCGTTAGACCGCGGGCAAAATGCGGGTATTTTGCCAAACGAAACAATGGTGATCTTTGAATATTCAGCGGGATTTGTTGAACCCATTGGTGTTGCCTCTGTGACGCCTAGTATGCAAAGCGCACAAGGCAATATGGTCCGTTGGAAAAACGACAACATTGCGAAAAATATCCAAAGTGAAGCGCAAAAGGGTATCTACCAACCGGACCGTAATCGACAGCTATTTGCCGTCAGTGTGGGTGTTCCACAGCAATTCTTGGAAGAACGAAGCACATGGACAAACTAACGTTGACCACACTGGTGAGTAGCCCTGCCATACTACTCATCACTGCGTCATTAGCACATGGACAAGGCATTCACTTTGAGCACCAAGCGCGATCTGGCTCCCTCGTTGAGCAAGGCTGTGCTTGGGGCCGTGGCGCGCAAGCGATTAAAGACGCAAAATCAGACGCGACGACTTCATTGACGCGATTTCTAACTGCACCATCAAATGATCAGCTTTCTTCTGGCGACTTTGATCGACTGCTGGCGACTTTTGATAGTGAAAAACGTCAATCACTTATTAACGCGCTTGAACTGGGTGAGGTTACGCCTGTGTTTTCTGACGCGTTTTTACTCGGGAGTGATACCTGTGTCAAAGCAAGCTTGCACAGTGATGCAGGAACTCAGATTGATAGCAACTCTGTGGTTTGGGGCGAAGAGGAGGCACATTCTGCTCTGGTTATGGGTGACAGTCGCAATGCGGCCAATGTCAGTGGTAATGAAGAGCAGAAAGCACTGATAGATGCGATAACCAAAGGGCTATCAAGTGCCTTTAATTGGCTTGTCTCTGCCGAGCAGATTAACGTCTTGACCGCTAATGATCACCACACAGTGGTTGCTGTTCTACAAAATAACGTAGCGACTCGCATTGTGCTACTAGAAAACTGGCAGCAACTGGACAAGTCGTTGCAATCCGATGGTAGCGTTAAGGCAACGTTTAATCTGTCACTTCGTGAGCCAAACGAGAAACAAAAAAATAGTATTATTCGAGCCTACCTTGAGCAGCCTGCTTTCTATATCGATGCGGACGATAAGAAAGTGGCTGACAAACTGAGCCAAATACTCAGCCTACGCGGTGAGCGAGTGGTGACTGATAGTAAGCAATCGGCGCTAACCCTTAACGTTCAAACAGACTATCCAGAATCAGTCACTGGCCAGCAACTGAGTTTATCAGTCAATATCAATGACCCATCAGGTCAGCAGTTTGGTCATTGGAAAAATGAGCCATCATTGATTGCATTAAATAAGTCTAACAGCTCCAAACAGCAGCTTATCAATACTCACTTTGCGAACGCCAACTCGCTTAACGAAATTGATAAGCAGCTAAATAACGTCTTGTTGAAATTGTTTGAACTTGGTGGCCCACAGCATAAGGTTTTCTTTCAACCAAGTAAGGTAGGAAATGAAGCCCAGCTCGTCAGTCTTATTGGCGTAATCGATGAGGCTAGGGACGTGCGGATCCATCAGGAAAACAACTATGTTGTTTTGACTCTTCGGTACCCTCACACAGCCGCAAAGCTCGCGCAATACTTGGTACCAGCTTTAAGTATTCATCAGCCTAATCGCAACGCTCAAGTTGAGATTGTGCACGACTATCATATTGTTGTGGAGTAACGAATGAAACATGCAAAACTAAGCCTTTGCGCTCTTATGTTGAGCGTTACTTACTCCCCTGCCCCGCTCGCAACACCTGGTATTGACTCACAAGAATTTGAGCAGTGGTATCAAACCCAGCAACAAGAGTTTGAACAATGGTATAAGGAGCAGTTGAGCGCCTTTAATCAGTGGCAAATCGATAACTTCGACTTGCTTGACAACGAGGTGCACCAGCAGCTGAATCAATGGGGTGAAGCCCAATTTGAGTCAGGTAAAACGGTCGTACTATTCGATAGTGACCAAGAGACCAAACTGGTTGTTGATCTCGAAAGTAATCACCTCTCACTTTCTCACTTGTCGAATGACAAAAATGAGCAAGAAGATATGACTCAGCTGCGTGAACGAATGCACGACATGCTAGTAGCGAATCAAGAGCTGCTCAATGATTTGGGAATGGTTGAGCTTCCAGAGATTGATTCATCTAACATCCACTCTCGATCCCCTCAAATTGATGCAGACCAACAAACAGCCTTAGAGGCACAAATCCGTGCTCAAACAGAACGACAGCTGATTGAGATGAGTCGCTATTCCGACGCTCTTTCACAAGTTGAACCTTCAGCACGAATGAGTACATTTACTCAGCAGCAACAAGCCGCTCTGAAAGCAAATGAACAACGGCGACTTGAAGCAGTTCAAGTACAAGCATCACAAGCAAATGTTGAGTTCCAGCGTGTATCAAACCGTGTCTATGATTTTGAAGCATCGTTGCCAACCAACTCGGTTGCAGCTCGTGCAGAACGCTATCAGCCACTCATCCGAGTCGAAAGCCAGAAACAGAATGCCGATGAGGCGCTTCTCATGGCAATTACACATACAGAATCGCATTTCAATCCTAAGGCAAAATCACCAGTTCCTGCTTATGGCTTGATGCAAGTCGTACCACAAACAGCTGGTCATGATGTTAACCGACTGGTTCGTAAAATTGACAAGCCTATGAACCCGAACGAACTCTATGATGTGCGTACCAATATAGAGACTGGGACTGCTTACATTCAGATCCTAGATCGTCGCTATCTACGTCAAGTTACTGACCCCAAGAGCCGCTTATGGTGCGTGATTGCTGCCTATAACACTGGCTCGGGCAATGTCGCTCGTGCCTTTGGTCACCGCACTATGGCAGGTGCTGCACCTGTTATCAACAAGATGACGTCAGAACAAGTTTATCAGCACCTTATTCAGCACTTACCTTACGAAGAAACTCGCAATTATCTTCCAAAAGTGCGCAATAAGATGCGCGGTTACGCTCAACAAAATAATCAAAACGCTATTTAGAGAAACACTATGAAAAAAATTACTTTGTCTATTGCAATGACATTGGCTATCAGTGGCTGTTCATCAACACCAGATTGGGTTTTTACACCTGACAAGAATCAAGAGAGTGGTATTTGGGAATCCGCTTGCGTGGCTGATACAGGCAACTTTACCACTGATCGTAACCATGCTGCTCACCAAGCTCGCGTGAATATCGCACGCTCACTAGAGACTTCTATTGTAGCACTAGAGCAATCTCGTCAAGCGACGGATTCCGCTGACAACACCTATTCATCGGTCTCTGAACAAACCACCTCTGCGCTGTTAAAACACAGCAGACTAAAAGAATCCGCGCTCGTGAATATTAACGACCAAAGCCAATTTTGTGTGCTAATGGAATTGTCTGATGCCCAGCTTGTGGATGTCATCGATGAATTAGCAGACGACGGCCTGATCGATCCAATGGATCGTTCAGCTATGTACGAAGAATTTAAAAAGCAGCAACAGTTAGAACGTCTATCTAGCAAACTTTAATTTAAACGATAAACAATATCTAGGGCACTGCACTGAGCCTTGCCCCATCTGGTAGTACCAAAAATGTACAAACTTATTATTTTGAGCCTTTTACTCGTAAGCACAAAAACACTCGCGTACGAGTTTACGGCACCGTTAGAAAAAAACGCACAAAGCCAAAAGCAGTATGCGGCGTCAACGGGCGCAACAAGCTATCGTCTGGCTAAGCGCAACCCTAGCTGTGAAAAAGACTGTCGTGTCGATCTTGTCTCCAATGACCGCAGAGTTATTTCAGGTAATTTTAATCCGGGCTCTAGCATCTTTGTTAGTGCTTACTACCGTGATATTTCGTGGGCAATTGTACGAGAGCCTTATAAAAATGAAAAAGGCAGAAATCGCCATCGTTATATGCGCGTCAACTCTAAAGGTCAGAAGCAACAACAGAGTGTTCGACAGTGTCGTTACGCTACTGAAGCTGAAATGACGATTACGCACAACGGTATTCTTGTCTGTGCAAAAGATGATGTTGTTCACATGCGAGGACCAGGATACGAGCGCGAGTTTACGCTGCCTGAATCATCCTTTGCTGGCGCGGTTAATAACAACCTTGCTGGTACAACTGCTATCGCGTTTGTCGGTCGTGACAGCTTTAACCTGTATACAACCAATGTCTACAAACTGATGAGCTATGAAGATACGGCATGGGACAAGACGTTAAGCTACTTCCACCCTCGCAGTGACAGCAATCAGGTGTTAACGGTTTACCCTGAAAACCGAAGCCGCACGATAGTGGCTGCTTACGAGTACATTAACGTGCTTAACAAAGGCCTTAACCTTTACTATTTCCAAGATGGTCATGAGCCTAGAGCGGGACATTTTTTCAATAGCGCTGAAGTTAATATCGGTCATGAACCAGAGATTTATGTTGCCGGGCGAGATGTGATCATTAGGGCAAAGAATAGCTCTATCCGAGATCGTCAGTCTTGGAAAATCAGCCTCGATGATCTTCAAAATAACGTTGAGGACCAGTTCTTACGCTATAGCCACCCAGCCAAAATAGATTTGCTAGCAGGTTATGGTTTAACGCACACAGACTGGAGCATTAATCAGCGAATAAAAGACAACAATAAAGAGACAGTAGCAAAGACTTCTTATCGTATGAACGATGAAAACATGGAAACTTACTACTTCCAAGGTCGAATTGGTGAGACACAAATTTCTTTACGCCAGTTGACCAACGAAGGCAAAGATCACAGTAATGGCAACGTATCAAAAGGTACAAAGATGCTCACTGGTGTGGTTGATTTTCATGGTTTCTTTGATGGTGCAAATACGCTTCGCCTCGAATTTGACACTCTAGAATCAGGTGGTGTAGCTCACTACAGTGATGTCGACGGTACTCTGGAACCATTTACGTTTGAAACTGAATATACCAACATTGATATTCTACTGATGGGTGAACGCGGCGGCTACTGGGGCTTCTCTTACAGTGACTACCATGCCCCGAGTGCAGTCGGCTTTTTTGATAGAAATGGACGTATCGCCGGAACTGCATTCGATGAAAACTTCGATATTAAATCTTATATGTTTAAGATTGGCTATAACGAGGCTGCGTACGGTGCACGTTATGAAACCAGCTATTCTCGCTTTTACAATGATATTGGTATTGGTATTGGTCTGAGCAAGTTATCTGTAGACCGTGATGCTTTAGAGGCAGCTACGGGTGATCGACATGCAAAATTAAGTGGTCATAATCGCTTAGCTTTAACAGGTGAGTTAGAGATTGGCTACATTTGGCAAAAACGCTTCCACTCGATGCGCGCTGCAGGCTTCTCATTGCAAGCAGGGTACCGTGCAAAAGCAGATATGCTGATACCAATGTATGGCGATGCCAAGGGAGACGATAATGGTTATGAGTTAGCCTACGAACGCTCTGATATTTGGCATGGGCCATTTGTCCAGTTTAATGCCGTTTGGTAGCTAACGTATTTCGAGTATTAATATTCACAATTACTAATGACTAACTTTTAGTCAGGAATAGAAAGCTCTTCATAAATTTAAGAGCTTTCCTACCCTACTTTAATTTATTTATTACAGGTAGATAATGTCACTTTCTAATTAACTAAGTAGATCTAAGATTTTCATTATCGATATTTATATGAAAATATATTTTTTATAGCTAACCACCATTGACTAATTTAAAAGTAAGCTTGTAATTTAATAATACCTTGTTGGTAGATGTTATATTTCCACAAGGTAGTGGCTAGCTTTATAAAAAGGCTTAAATTCACACCATTACATAATAAGTGATTAACAATGAAAAAAATAACCTTATCCGTTTTAGGTCTCGCTATGATGTATTCTGGCATTGCACACTCTGCACAAAAGTGTGTCGATGACCCACGAATTAACTCCATTGGTGATGTCATCGAGCAGATCCAAGCAGGTCAAGACGTTGAACGTTTGACGCTGACTTCAAAAACATATTTGGATTTAACTCACGACACACGATCTGCACTTTCGTCGCACCTTAATGTCTACAATGACAAGTGTGAAGCAGTACAAATGGTTCAGGGCTCTACACCTCCATATCGTATTGAAGCTGATTTTCAATCTCTGCAACACAATTTCAGACAGGCTTTGATGCGTGGCGATAAAGAAACAGCTGATATTCTGACATATTATTTCCGAGCTAAGCCGATACCTTCTAATCGCTTAACTTCTATGTTTACACCATGGGCTCAGCCTCAAAATGTCTCTGAAAATCTATACACTTGGGGATATTTTGCAAAAGTTGCTAAGGACACAAATAGAAAAAACTGTGAAACAGAACAGGCAGATATCTCACTTATTGATCTATTTGACCATTTTGATGGTCGCGTAAGTGATGATGGATATGTTGTACTTAATGCGGGTAGACGCGGTACTGGTAGCAGTTCTGAATCACTATCAATGTTAAGTTCTAACAATAACCAATATTACTACATTGGTAATGCTCACATGGATAACAGTTGTCCTGCATACAACGTTAATCGAAGTGTGTCATCACTTTCTAACACAGGAGCCAATATTGCATATTCAACACGTTCAGGCTCTAACTACAGAGCTGATGATTTAAAACAAGAATTAGATAAAATTTTACCGCCAACTGATTCTAGTCCATTTTAATTTAACTAAGGCACTAATCAATTAGCTTAGTGCCTTTTCTATCGATTTAAGAACAATTAAATACTTTACAACACATATTATTAGGAATGGAATATAAAAATGGACACTGTAGAAAATACAGAAAGCGTACAAAAAAATAAGATCATGAATCTCTTTGGCACAGCAGCTTATGGCCTGATTGTCATTGGTTCATTCTTACCAGCAATCACCATTAACATGTGGGGAATCTCTGACTCAGTATCAGGGTTAGATTTTTATGGGTTATTCGCCGTATTCTTAATGCTTGCTGGCTCAATTGCTTGTGCAGTAGGTTTGCCAAAGCTTGTTGCAAAAGGCCTTGGTGCGCTTTCTCTAGCCTACTTATATTACCATCTGTTCAAATTATATGGTGAATTAAGAGATATGTATGTTGAGCTAAAACAAATGACACAGTTCATGGGCAACAACAATAGTCCATTTGAACAAATTATCGAAATTGCTGCTAGTTCAGTGAGCATTGGCAGCTTTGTTCTAGTCTTAGGGTTTATTTTGCTTAATGTGTTCATTTTCATGCCGTATAAAATACACCCTCGTTTTGAAGCTCTAGATACTATTTTGATGCATTACTCTTCAAAACTCTCTGAACAAGCTAAAGTAAAATCTCAAGAAATAAAGGTTGCAGCAACGAAAAAAGCAGCTTCTGTTCAAGAAAAATCCAAACAGATAAAACAGGAAGCAAAAGCAAAAAGTAAGGCAACTGAAGACAACAAAACAGATAAGTAACTAGGCCTGATTTCAGATCATAAGTGCAACATTAATGGAAAGGTATAGAAGACGACAACTGCTGAAAGTAGTGCGCTCTTCTCACCAAAGAAACAAGCAGTTGTAGCATGAATTATCAGCAATTCCTGAAATAGCTAAAACAACTCAGTGCCATCGCTCTACGATATATCTGGAAGTTATCATTGCCGACCTTCGCTATCAAATAAGCTATCGTTACAAAGTGAAAGGCTCCGCAAAGGGGCCTTTTTTAATCCGGTTTCAAATCACTGATACCCTCTATTTCCACTCTTCAAAGATCCCTTCTTTTCCTAACACTCAATTTAGTTAGTCCATTAGCCAAGAGGTTAGTAATTTTTTTTGTTTACTTATCTAATTCGCAGGCTATATTAATAAACAAATAGCTTTATAAATAAATGTATTTACTAACATTGGCAAAAGGGAGTTCAAGATGAGTATTGGTAAAGTGGGCATTGTTTTCTTCTCTAAGAATGGAGCAACTAAGCAAGTTGCTGAGACAATCGCTGAAGGCATTAACACTCAACAACCTAACTCAGTACTCCTTGTCGAAGTGCTATCTTCTGATAGTGGTCGAAGGAAGGTATGACAATGATGATAAGCTCAAGTCATTAGACAGCTGTGACGCCATTATCTTTGGCTCCCCGACTTATATGGGTTCACCAGCCGCGCAGTTTAAGAGCTTTATGGATGCAAGTAGTGATAGCTATTGTAAGAAAACATGGCGAAATAAACTCGCAGCAGGCTTTACCACTGGCGGCAGCCTTAACGGTGAGCAGCAACAAACCTTGTTGAGCTTTTTCACTCTGGCCTGTCAGCATGGCATGATTTGGGCTGGGCTTGATATCTCAAAGCACATTGATGACTTAGGTTTGAATCGCACAGGGTCAAGCATTGGTTTGGTCGCCAGTGAAGATGAGACGGCAGATAGCACCAATAGTCACATCAACAGTAACGATCTTCAGACTGCTTTCTATTTTGGTCAGCGCATCGCGAGTCTAGTTAAGAGAACCTAAACTAACTAGTTAGCTGACGGGCTAGCTTCAAAACTCCTAGCTTGATTGATATCTATGATCTCAAGACTAGAGAATGAATGTTGTTTGAGGTAAGTTGAAAAAATCATTCCCAAATTTCATGAATATAACCCAATGCTACTCGAAGGAATCGAAACTCTACTGGTATTGAGTAAAGCAAAGACCATGAGCCGCACAGGCAGTTTGCTTTATATCAGCCAATCAGCGGTCAGCAAACGGATTGCGAATTTAGAAAAGAAGCTAGGTAAAAAGATCATTGAACCAAGTGGCCGACAGATAAAACTCACGCCAGATGCGATAGCATTAATAGAGAGTATTGGCCCGACATTCAATGAACTTCGCGGGCTTATTTATGAACAGCAAGAGTTGGAAGATACTACTCTCATCACCCTAGACAGCTCTAAGTCTCTGATAGCCGGTTATTTAGGTGAGATGATGGGCCAGTTCATCCAGCAAGATAAGTACATCACCATTACCACCAACCACACGCCGAGAATCATAGAGCGAGTGCAATCTGGTAAGGCGACCTTGGGGTTGTGTGCTGGCTTACTGCCACCGCATCATGGGTTGATGACCTTCCATCTATTTGATGAGCCGTTTTACATAGTGAGTAAGTCACCGCTAACGGAGCTTCCTCCACTGGTCATCACTAACGACATGACCAACCCTGCCAATTCTTATCAACTTTCTGTATTAGAGAAGTTTGGTATCAAGCCCTTGATGGAGATGGATGCCTACACCGCAGCGGCGCAACTTGCATTGGGCGGGACTGGGCCAGCGTTAATACCGCTCTCTATCGTAAAAACACTCAATATTGAGCCTCAATATCTGTATAGCTTCACCGAATTAGCAGGCTTGATTCGGCCGATTCATATCTGTGTCAGACCAAATAGTTACCAGTCTCCACGAGTTAAAACACTGATAGAATCCATTGTTGATGCTGTTCCCAAAGCAGTTTAGACGCCATTAGCATCGACATCACGATCACAAGGGGGCGAATCCATTTCTGCCCTTTTGTCACCACCACTTTAGCGCCAAGCTGAGCGCCCATAAATCCACCGACCGCCATCACTAATCCCAACTCCCAAATAGGCAAACCAGCCAAAATAAAGAAAATTAAGGCAGCGATATTCGAGGTAAAGTTAAGTACTTTAGTACGCGCCGTAGCATCGACTAACGAGAAGTGACCAATAGCAACAAAGCAGACGGTGAAGATAGAACCTGTTCCTGGGCCAAAAAAGCCATCATAGAAACCCACGCCGCCACCAATACACAGAGCAAACATGGCCTCAGAGATCTTCTGTTTTCCTTCAGACGCTCTAGTTTGGGGTGCCAACAGGAAATAGAGAGAGATAGCGATAAGCAGCAGTGGGATAACACTGGTCAGTAGGCTCGCATCAATGTGCTGGACTAACTCAGCGCCAATTGCAGAGCCAATAAAGGTACAAAAGATAGCAAGGCGCATCTCTTTGATGCTGACGATACCGTTGCGCACGAAATACCAACTCGCGGAGAAGCTGCCAAATGAGCTTTGGAGTTTGTTGGTTGCCAGTGCCTGCGTGGGTGGAACTCCAGCCGCTAGCAATGCAGGTAGAGTCAGTAACCCACCGCCGCCAGCCATTGCATCAATAAAGCCTGCTGCCGTTGCAACAACAAACAAGATAGCCAATATTTCTAGAGTGATTTCCATATACCCAACGCCTTAAAATCCTGTGTAGCGACAAGTTACCACTCACAGCAGACGAGCAATAACGAAACACAAGATTCTAACCTATTCCAAATATTCATCATTAAGCTACCGCGGAATAACAGACATAAAAAAGCCCACTCCGAGGAGTGGGCTTTGAGCATTTATATCCGCATATCAGCGATACACTTTAGGCGATTAAGCTTGAGAAGCTTTAACCTGAGCGTGTAGCTCTTGAACTGAAGTTACTGACGTTTTCGCGTCTGCAGTGTGCGCCATACAAGTCGCGAATGCAGCGTTTAGCGTAGTCGTGTAGTTAACTTTCTCAGCAAGTGCACCACGACGAAGAACTTTAGAATCTTCAATCGCTTGACGGCCAGCTGCAGTGTTCACGATGTACGTGTACTCGTTGTTCTTGATACGGTCAAGAATGTGAGGACGACCTTCGTGTACCTTGTTTACTAGACGTGGGTTGATGCCCGCTTCGCCAAGGATAACCGCAGTACCGTGAGTTGCGTCTAGCTGGTAACCAAGCTTAGATAGCTTAGATGCTAGGTCAACAACACGCTCTTTGTCGCCTTCGCGAACAGAAAGAAGTGCACGACCGCCTTCTGGGTAGATGTTACCACAACCCAATTCAGCTTTAGAGTATGCTTCTGCGAACGTCGCACCAACACCCATAACTTCACCAGTAGAGCGCATTTCTGGGCCTAACAGTGGGTCAACACCAGGGAACTTGTTGAATGGAAGTACAACTTCTTTCACTGAGTAGTAAGGTGGGATGATTTCTTTCGTAAAGCCTTGAGACTCTAGAGATTGACCCGCCATTACACGAGCGGCAATCTTAGCGATTGGCGCACCAGTTGCTTTAGATACGAATGGAACCGTACGTGCTGCACGAGGGTTAACCTCGATTAGGTACACTTCATTGTTCTTAACAGCAAACTGCGTGTTCATCAGACCACGAACACCCAACTCGAACGCTAGCTTTTCAACTTGCTCGCGCATTACGTCTTGGATTTCTTGGCTTAGCGTGTATGCAGGAAGAGAACATGCTGAGTCACCAGAGTGAACACCCGCTTGCTCGATGTGCTCCATAATACCGCCGATTACAACGCGCTCACCGTCACAAATCGCATCTACGTCTACTTCAACAGCGTCATCTAGGAAGCTATCAAGTAGTACTGGAGATTCGTTTGATACGCTAACTGCTTCGTTGAAGTAGCGACGTAGGTCTTGCTCGTCGTATACGATTTCCATCGCACGACCACCAAGTACGTAAGAAGGACGTACAACAAGTGGGAAGCCGATTTCACGAGACTTCTCTACCGCTTGCTCCATTGTTGTTACTGTCGCGTTTTCTGGTTGAAGTAGGCCTAGACGGTCTACAGCAACTTGGAAACGCTCACGGTCTTCTGCACGGTCGATTGCGTCTGGGCTAGTACCGATGATTGGTACGCCAGCAGCTTCAAGAGCACGTGCCAGTTTAAGTGGCGTTTGACCACCGTACTGAACGATAACGCCTTTTGGCTTCTCAACACGAGCGATTGCTAGTACGTCTTCCAGAGTTACTGGTTCGAAGTACAGACGGTCAGACGTATCGTAGTCTGTAGAAACTGTCTCAGGGTTACAGTTAACCATGATAGTTTCGTAGCCATCTTCACGTAGCGCTAGTGATGCGTGTACACAACAGTAGTCAAATTCAATGCCTTGGCCGATACGGTTTGGACCGCCGCCTAGAATCATGATTTTTTCTTTGTCTGTTGGGTTTGCTTCACACTCGTCATCGTAAGATGAGTACATGTAAGCCGTATCTGAAGAGAACTCAGCTGCACACGTATCTACACGCTTGTATACCGGGTGGATATCGTATTGGTCACGTAGACGACGGATTTCGCTTTCCGCTACACCTAGAATCTTAGATAGGCGCGCATCAGCAAAACCTTTACGCTTAAGCTTGTTTAGCTCGTCTTTATTTAGACCAGCAAAGCCTTTCGCTTTAAGTTCTTGCTCTAGCTTAACGATGTCTTCGATTTGAACTAGGAACCAACGGTCGATTTGCGTTAGGTTGAATACACCATCTACCGACATACCAGCACGGAATGCGTCAGCGATGTACCAAATACGCTCTGCGCCAGCTTCTTTAAGTTCGTGACGGATAGTCGTTAGAGCATCTGGTGCGTCTAGGTCTACCATTTCGTCAAAACCAGTCGCGCCAACTTCTAGGCCGCGAAGTGCTTTTTGTAGAGATTCTTGTTGGTTACGGCCGATGGCCATAACTTCACCAACCGACTTCATTTGCGTCGTTAGGCGGTCGTTAGCACCTGCAAACTTCTCGAAGTTAAAACGAGGAATCTTAGTTACTACGTAGTCGATTGTTGGTTCGAATGATGCTGGAGTTGCGCCGCCAGTGATGTCATTCATTAGCTCGTCTAGCGTGAAACCAACAGCCAGTTTCGCTGCAATCTTAGCGATTGGGAAACCTGTTGCTTTAGATGCTAGTGCAGAAGAGCGAGATACACGTGGGTTCATCTCGATGATAACCATACGGCCATCTTTCGGGTTGATACCAAACTGTACGTTTGAACCACCTGTTTCAACACCAATCTCGCGCAGTACTGCTAGAGATGCGTTACGCATTAGTTGGTATTCTTTGTCTGTCAGCGTTTGAGCTGGAGCCACGGTGATTGAGTCACCAGTGTGAATACCCATAGGGTCGAAGTTTTCAATCGCACATACGATGATGCAGTTGTCGTTTTTGTCACGAACCACTTCCATCTCGTACTCTTTCCAACCGATAAGTGATTCATCGATAAGAAGTTCGTTAGTTGGAGATAAATCCAAACCACGACGACAGATTTCTTCAAATTCTTCTTTGTTGTAAGCGATACCGCCACCAGTACCACCCATCGTGAACGATGGACGAATGATACAAGGGAAGCCAACCATGTCTAAAACTTTGTAAGCTTCTTCCATCGTTTTCGCTGTATCAGCAGTTGGACACTCAAGGCCAATTGCTTTCATTGCTTTATCGAAGCGTGAACGGTCTTCTGCTTTATCGATAGCGTCAGCCGTTGCACCAATCATTTCAACACCGAACTCTTCAAGAACGCCGTGCTTTTCTAGGTCTAGAGCACAGTTCAATGCAGTTTGGCCACCCATAGTAGGTAGAACTGCATCAGGCTTCTCTTTAGCGATGATGTTACGCACAACTTCCCATTGGATAGGCTCGATGTAAGTTGCATCTGCCATGTCTGGGTCAGTCATGATTGTCGCTGGGTTCGAGTTTACAAGAATAACTCGGTAACCTTCTTCGCGAAGCGCTTTACAAGCTTGAGCACCAGAGTAATCGAACTCACATGCTTGGCCGATAACGATCGGGCCAGCACCTAGAATAAGAATACTTTTAATGTCAGTACGTTTTGGCATTGTCTACTACTCCGAATTACGCTGTGTGCTGTTTGATTAGTTCAATAAAGTGGTCGAATAACGGCGCTGCGTCTTCTGGACCTGGGCTTGCTTCAGGGTGACCTTGGAAGCTGAATGCTGGTTTGTCTGTACGGTGAATACCTTGTAGAGAACCATCAAATAGTGATTTGTGCGTTGCACGTAGTGTCTCTGGAAGGGTTTCTTCGTCAGCAGCAAAGCCGTGGTTTTGCGAAGTAATCATCACAACATCACGATCTAAATCTTTAACCGGGTGGTTTGCGCCGTGGTGACCAAACTTCATCTTCACTGTCTTAGCGCCTGACGCAAGAGCAAGAATCTGGTGACCTAGACAGATACCGAAGATTGGTAAGCCTTTTTCTAGGAACACTTTTGTCGCTTCAATTGCGTAAGTACATGGTTCTGGGTCACCAGGGCCATTTGAAAGGAAAACACCGTCTGGGTTCAGAGCAAGTACTTCTTCAGCTGAAGTCTCAGCAGGAACAACCGTTAGGCGGCAGCCGCGGTCAACAAGCATTCGTAGGATGTTTCGTTTTGCACCGAAGTCATAAGCAACAACGTGGTATGGCAATTCTGAGTCTGCTTTCGCTTCAGGAAGTCCACCCGTAAGCGTCCACGAACCTTGTTTCCATTGATACGCTTCTTTTGTTGTAACTTCTTTCGCAAGGTCCATACCTTTCAGGCCAGGGAATTCTTTTGCTTTAGCTAGAGCCAAAGCTTCGTCTAGGTTTCCGTCGTTTACTGAAGAGCCAGCTACAATACAACCGTTCTGTGCGCCTTTTTCACGAAGAATACGCGTCAACTTACGAGTATCAATATCAGCGATACCAACAACGTTTTGCGACTTAAGGTAATCAGAAAGGGATTGTTCATTACGGAAGTTAGAAGCGATTAGAGGGAGATCGCGAATCACAAGGCCTTGAGCGTGGATTGAAGAAGATTCTTCGTCTTCGGAATTGGTTCCGGTATTGCCAATGTGAGGGTAAGTAAGGGTAACGATTTGTTGAGAATAGGAAGGATCAGTGAGGATTTCTTGGTACCCCGTCATCGAGGTATTAAAAACGACTTCACCAACTGCAGAACCTACAGCGCCAATGGCTTCACCGTGAAATACTGTCCCATCTTCTAGGACGAGTAGTGCTGACTTCTTCAAGACAACCTCCAGAAATAAAAATGCATTAAAATTGATTTAATTTGCAAATCTACCTTCCTGCAACACCAAAAACTGCGTGTTTATGGAAATTAGACAAATTGGCGGTATTTTAGTGATCTGCGTGATACGTGTCAACATTTAACTCAAAAGAAATTAAACATTTGTAAGGACTAATTCAATTTACCCCCTCAAAGCTCCAAAAGTTCAACTTTCATGCGCATTTAGCTCGAATATTACGATTTTCTAATTTTCACTCCTCATTTTAGCCAACCATAGAGTGATAAAAATATCAGCAACAAAACGCAATCGATAAATACCAAGAGAAAACATGACAATTTAAAGATCTAAAACAAAAAACATACTAAAGACCACATAAACAGCATAGAAATGGAGTCAAAAAGGCGATAAGAAGAAAGTAGAAGGAAGATCGGAGAAGTGAGATTACTAAGGAAAAGGCACCAAATAAAAAAAGCGCCGGCAATTGCCAGCGCATAAATATCTATTTATAGGTCATTCAAACCAAGCACATCCGTCATGGTATAAAAGCCTGCTGGTTTATCATTTAACCAAACCGCGGCCTTGATTGCGCCATTAGCAAAGGTCATTCGATCAGTGGCTTTATGGGTAATTTCCACTCGTTCACCGATATCAGCAAACATAGCGGTGTGTTCACCAATAATGTCACCGGCACGAATCGTCGCGAAACCAATCTCATCTTTAGTGCGCTCGCCAGTAATACCCTCGCGTGACCATACGGCTACATCGTTCAGCTCGTTGCCCATAGCACCCGCAATAGCTTCGCCCATACCAATCGCAGTACCTGACGGTGCATCGACTTTATGACGGTGATGAGCCTCAACGATCTCGACATCACAGTAATCGCCCATCACTTTAGCGGCCTTCTCTAGCAGCTTAAAGACCAGGTTCACACCAACGCTGTAGTTAGGTGCCATTACGATAGCCATCTCTTTTGAAGCAGCATCAATCACCTGCTTCTCTTCTTCAGAGAAGCCCGTTGTACCGATGATCAGTTTTTTACCGTGACGTTTACAAAGTTCAATATTCGCTAATGTGCTAACAGGGGCAGTAAAATCGACAATCACATCAAACTCTTCGATGGCTTTAGACAAATCATCGACTAAAGCAACATCAAAACGACCTTCACCGCATAACTCGCCGACATCTACGCCGACCAAAGATGACTCTGGACGCTCTGAACCAGCTCCAACACTTGCTTCTGAATTATGATGAGCGGCTTTCACCAAGTTGCGGCCCATGCGGCCCGCTGCTCCTGCAATTGCAATTCTTACCACTGCGAATATCTCCATTGTTTTGGTTACCGTTGCCACTTATCTCTTGCAGCAACGTTCAATCGATTAATCTCTTTAAACTAACAACAATCTCAAACTCAGGCTAGCAATTACGAAAACTCTTTTATTACTCGCTCTAAAATTGGCACATTTGCCTCTGGGAAGGCGTATTGATTCAATGATTCTAGGCTTACCCATTCACCTTGCTGACCTTCTTTACCATAAGGCTGCTCTTCAAAATCAGTCACGAGAATGAAATCGAACTTAAGTGACTTATCCGTGTAATCAAATTCAAGATGCTCAAACAGAGACTGCTCGGTCACCTTGATACCGACCTCTTCATCAAGCTCGCGAGTCATCGCTTGCTCAATAGTTTCGCCCTCTTCAACCTTGCCACCTGGAAATTCCCAGAAGCCACCTTTGTGCTTGTCATCTGGACGCTTAGTGATAAAGACCTGTGACTTATCTTGATTGAAGATAATACCCGCTACGATATGGATTCTTTTCATTGATGGTGTTCCTTAATAAAACGCTGAACTCACATAGTCCCTAAATACGTCATCCTCAAGAAAGAGGAACGACTGAGTTGGGGATCTAAAACTACGCGAGCCTAACTAAACAAGATTCCCTACTACGCTCGCTCCTCGCTATAGGGAATGACAACTTCCTTGCGTAACAAAGTAAGCCATGAAATTTACATACAAAAAGAGCCGCCTAAGCGACTCTTTATATTCTATTTATCAGTTTTATGAAGCTAAGTTGTAGTGTATGAGAGCAAGGCGGTGGCACGGAGCTTACGACTGTAAGTGAGTACCACCAACGCAGCTATCATGCGCTACAGCAACGATTCATTAAACTTACGCGATTTTACCGTGACACTGCTTGTACTTCTTACCGCTACCACATGGGCATGGCTCGTTACGGCCAACTTTACGCTCGTCACGCACTACCGTTTGTGGAGATGCCGCTTCAGCTTCATCGTCAGCTAGCTGGTTTTCAGCTGTTGCATGTTGCGCTTGTGCACGACGCGCCGCTTCTTCAGCTTGAGCTTGACGTTGAGCTTCCATCTTTTCAACTTCTTCTTGTTGCTGAACGCGCACTTTAGAAAGGATGGTAACAACGTCTGTTTTCAGTACATCTAGTAGGCCTTCAAACAGTTCAAACGACTCGCGCTTGTACTCTTGTTTCGGGTTCTTCTGAGCATAACCACGTAAGTGGATACCTTGACGAAGGTGATCCATCGCAGCCAAGTGCTCTTTCCAAAGGCCGTCTAGCGTTTGTAGCATCACAGATTTCTCGAAGTTACGCAGTACTTGAGCACCAACCACTTCTTCTTTCTGTTTGTACGAATCAACCGCCATAGCAAGAATACGCTCACGCAATGCTTCTTCATAAAGCTTGTCGTCTTCGTCTAACCAACCTTGAATATCAAAGTCTAGATCGAAGTCATTCTTCAGACGATCTTGCAGACCCGCGATATCCCACATATCTTCAAGAGACTGAGGTGCGATGTATTCATCAATCACTGATGCCAATACATCTTCACGGTTGTGTTCGATCATCTCGCTGATATCGTCAGAGCTCATCAGTTCATCACGAAGCTCATAAACCACTTTACGTTGGTCATTGGCTACATCATCGTACTCAAGAAGCTGCTTACGAATATCGAAGTTACGACCTTCAACTTTACGTTGTGCTTTTTCAATTGAGCGAGAAAGCATCTTAGATTCGATCGCTTCGCCTTCGTCCATACCACTTTGGATAAGACCAGCCATACGATCCGATGTGAAGATACGTAGCAGAGAATCTTCCATTGATAGGTAGAAACGAGAAGAACCCGCATCACCTTGACGACCAGAACGACCACGTAGCTGGTTGTCGATACGGCGAGATTCATGACGCTCAGTACCAATGATGTGCAGACCACCTGACTCAAGCACTTTATCGTGGATTACTCTCCAGTCAGCTTTGATCTTCTCGATCTGCTCTTTGGTTGGATTCTCTAGCTTCTCAACTTGTGCCTGCCAGCTACCACCTAATACGATATCGGTACCACGACCAGCCATGTTAGTTGCGATAGTTACCGCACTCGGCATACCAGCTTGTGCAACGATCTCTGCTTCCATTTCGTGGAATTTAGCATTTAGAACGCTGTGCTTAATTTTTGCTTTTTTCAGTGCGTTAGACAGTAGTTCAGACTTCTCGATAGAAACCGTACCAACCAATGATGGCTGACCAGCAGCTACACGGTCTTTGATGTCTTCAATGATCGCATTGAACTTGTCTTCTTCGGTACGATAAACCACATCTGGCATATCGTTACGAACCATAGGCTTGTTGGTTGGGATAACCACTGTTTCTAGGCCGTAGATAGACTGAAATTCGAAAGCTTCTGTATCGGCTGTACCTGTCATACCTGACAGTTTTTCGTATAGACGGAAGAAGTTCTGGAATGTAATCGATGCTAGCGTCTGGTTTTCATTCTGAATCTTCACACCTTCTTTAGCTTCAACAGCTTGGTGTAAACCTTCAGACCAACGACGACCTGGCATAGTACGACCAGTATGTTCATCAACGATAACCACTTCGCCTTCTTCAGTAACGATGTAGTCGACGTCTTTCTCAAACAGTACGTGTGCACGCAGCGCTGCATTAACATGGTGCAATAGGCTGATATTAGTTGGAGAGTAAAGCGTGTCACCCTCTTCCATCAGGCCGTTTTTGACCATTAGCTCTTCTACAAATTCTTGACCGTTTTCAGTCAGGTGAACCTGTTTCGATTTCTCGTCCATGGTGTAGTGACCTTCACCACGGTACTCTTCAGAATCTTCTTTATCTTGGCGCTCAAGGTTAGGGATCAACGTGTTAATACGCGTGTAAAGATCTGAACTATCTTCAGCTGGGCCAGAGATAATAAGTGGAGTACGAGCTTCATCGATTAAGATTGAGTCAACCTCATCGACAACAGCAAAGAAGCGCTCACGTTGAACACGATCTTCAGCACGGAAAGCCATGTTGTCACGTAGGTAATCGAAGCCAAACTCGTTGTTTGTTCCGTATAGGATATCCGCTTGGTACGCTTCTTTCTTCTCTGGTGGAGCCATGTTTGGCACGTTTACGCCAACAGTCATACCAAGGAATTCAAATAATGGGCGGTTTGTTTCCGCATCACGCTTCGCTAGGTAGTCGTTCACCGTTACTACGTGAACACCTTTGCTAGGTAGGGCGTTAAGATAAGCTGGTAGGGTTGCTGTAAGAGTCTTACCTTCACCAGTACGCATTTCTGCAATTTGGCCAGCATTTAGAACCATGCCACCAATCATTTGCACGTCAAAGTGACGCATGCCGTAAACACGCTTAGACGCTTCACGTACCGTAGCAAATGCTTCAGGTAGAAGTTGGTCTAGCGATTCACCTTTATCTAAGCGCTCACGAAATTCAACCGTTTTTGCTTTTAGTTCTTCGTCTGAAAGTGCTTCAAACGTTGGTTCGAAGTTATTAATTTCTTTTACA
This sequence comes from Vibrio sp. 10N.286.52.F8, assembly GCF_041468745.1. Taxonomy (NCBI): domain Bacteria; kingdom Pseudomonadati; phylum Pseudomonadota; class Gammaproteobacteria; order Vibrionales; family Vibrionaceae; genus Vibrio; species Vibrio sp. 10N.286.52.F8. Next base: position 67,577 of record NZ_JBFRJF010000048.1, on the reverse strand, counting down.
ATTTTTCTAAGGCGGCGCAGTGTTCTGTCATTGCGACTGCCAATTACCTTTGTCAGCAGCTTAGTAATCATGTGCTTGGAATCTCTTCGTTCTCAGATCGTCCGCGATCTATTTTAAATGCCGTCAGTGTCTCTACTAGCTATGAACTAGTCTTCAGTTACTAACCAAGGATACTGAGATAAATCTAGTATCTTTGATATTGTACTTGAGAGTAGAGTTTTCAAGGCTTGAGTTAAAATTAATGCCCTTTAGTGTAAGTAATTTTCACACCAACAACCATTTATAACCCCATTTGTTTGATGTGCTTGGAACTTTTCTTTCTAATTGCTGATGGATTAGCCAGACTGCAGCTCATTGGGAGACAACTTTCGGATGTTGACGACACTGTATCTGGAAAATAGATACAAAAAAACCAGGTCAATGACCTGGTTTTCGAAATCTTATATTGCTGTAAACAACAATTACGCTAGAACCATTCCTGGCTCAGCAAATGCAACAGGAGAGCCTACTTCTTCTTCGAATGTTGCCCATTCCCAAGCTTCTGCGTCAGCAAGTACTGCACGTAGTAGTTGGTTGTTTAGGCCGTGACCTGATTTGTATGCACGGAACTCACCAATAATAGCGTGTCCACACATGTACAAGTCACCAATCGCGTCTAGTACTTTATGAGTTACGAACTCATTGTCAAAACGTAGACCTTCTTCATTAAGAATTCGGTATTCGTCCAGTACGATAGCATTATCAAAGCTACCGCCAAGTACTAGGTTTTGAGATTGTAGATACTCAATGTCGCGCATGAAGCCGAAAGTACGAGCGCGAGAAATTTCTTTCACAAAACCTTGTGAAGAGAAATCAAACAACAAACGTTGCTCATCAGATTCAATAGCTGGGTGGTTAAAGTCGATCTCAAAGTCCATACGGAAGCCGTTAAATGGAACAAATTCTGCCCACTTATCGCCATCTTCAAAACGGATAGGCTTTTTGATACGAATAAAACGCTTCGCTGCATTCAGTGTTTCTACACCCGCTTGCTGTAGCAAGTATACGAATGGGCTTGCGCTACCATCCATAATTGGGATCTCAGGTGCATCTACTTCAACAATAATGTTGTCGATGCCCATACCCGCTAAAGCTGCGTTAAGGTGTTCCACTGTAGAGATACGTACGCCTTCGTCATTAACAAGAGCTGTACATAGCATAGTGTCACGAACTGACGCTGGATCAGCTGGGAAATCTACAGGTGGATTTACATCTGTACGACGATAAACAATACCTGTATTTGCAGCTGCCGGGCGAAGAGTAAGTGTGACTTTACGACCAGAGTGGAGACCCACACCAGTTGTTTTCACAATTTCTTTCAGAGTACGTTGTCTGATCATCTGCTTGCCTCGTTATCAGTGCTACAAATCACGGTCAGTATTTACCGACCGCGAATTTTACCATTAATTCGACGATAGTCAAATTTTGGGTATTTGTTAATCAGCCTGACGTCGTAAGAATGCTGGAATATCTAAGTATCCACTCTCTTTCTCAGCCTTAGGTGCTGCACTTTGGCTAGCGCCTGTACCTGAAGAAACAGGTGACGTTGTTGGCTGCGGCTTAACTTGAGGTTTAACCTCAGTTTTTTCTTGCAATGGTTGTGCCACTTTCTCTTCCACTTTTGGTGCAGTTTGAGCCGCTACCTGTGGTTGAGGAGTTGGTGCAACCTTAGCTTTACCACCAGCAACTAATGTAATGTCTGGTTTTTTCTCTGTGCCGATACCTGTTGCTACAACAGTTACACGGATTTCATCCGTCATATCAGGGTCTAGAGAAGTACCAATCACAACTGTTGCGTTATCAGATGCGAATGCCTTAACTGTATTACCTACTGTTTCGAATTCATCTAGACGCATATCTAGGCCTGCTGTGATGTTCACAAGAACGCCACGTGCGCCAGCTAGGTCGATGTCTTCTAGTAGTGGGCTAGAAATTGCCGTTTCAGCAGCTTCTTCAGCACGGTCTTCACCTTTTGCGATACCGCTACCCATCATTGCATGACCCATCTCAGACATTACGGTGCGAACATCCGCGAAATCGACGTTAATCATACCAGGGCGAGTAATTAGCTCAGCGATACCTTGTACAGCGTTTTTAAGTACATCATTGGCACTTGCGAAAGCTTCTAGCAGAGTTACGCCGCGGCCAAGTACTTTAAGTAGCTTCTCATTTGGAATCGTAATTAAAGAATCCACATGTTTAGAAAGCTCTTCAATACCTTGCTCAGCAAACGCTAAACGTTTTTTGCCTTCAAAGCTAAATGGCTTAGTTACAACAGCAACCGTTAGCACACCCAACTCTTTCGCAACTTCAGCAATAACTGGAGCAGCACCTGTACCAGTACCACCGCCCATACCAGCTGCGATAAATACCATATCGGCGCCAGTTAGAACTTCTTTAATTCTTTCTCGATCTTCGAGAGCTGCATCACGGCCTACTTGTGGGTTTGCACCAGCGCCCAAACCTTTAGTGATATCACCACCAATTTGGATCACGCTGCTCACGCTTGTTTTACGAAGTGCTTGTGCATCAGTGTTAACACTGATGAATTCTACGCCTTCGATTGATTCACGTACCATGTGCTCAACAGCGTTACCGCCACCGCCACCAACTCCAACGACTTTAATTACTGCATCGTCAGACATTTCCATCATCGGTTCAAACATGTGTTATCTCCGTTTTTTCCTGCAACTCAGGTTAAAACTCTTTTTGTATCCAATTACGCAATTTGCCAAATAAACCAGACATAGAAGGTGCTGAACGCTTAGGTTCGCTGTAATCACCTTCATCACTGATCTGACAATCTCTTGCGTAATGAAGTAAACCAACCGCCGTAGAATGATACGGCTCTTTAACATAGTCAGTTAAGCCACTAACTTCTAACGGCTTACCAACTCGAACTTGATTGCGGAAAACACGTTCCGCACACTCTACCAATCCGTCAATTTGTGCCGCTCCACCAGTAAGAACGACGCCAGCTGCAAGGTGGTGTTTAATACCTTCATCTCGTAGCTGTAATTGAACCGTATCAATAGTTTGGTTAACGAGACCCATAAGTTCAGTGTAACGTGGTTCAATCACTTCCGACAAAGTTTGTCGTTGCAAACTTCTCGATGGGCGACCACCAACACTTGGGACGTTAACAGAGTCATCCTTGCTTACGAGTTCACTCAGAGCGCAACCATGGTTTACTTTTATCTCTTCAGCATCGCTCACTGGCGTGCCGAAAGCGAAGGCAATATCACTGGTTACTGCATTTCCTGCGTAGGAAAAGACTTCTGTGTGTCGAAGTGCGCCGCCAGTCCAAATGGAAATATCCATTGTACCCGCACCGATATCGACAACACATACTCCAAGCTCTCTCTCGTCTTCAGTAATTACCGCATTGCTTGAGGCAAGTCCTGAAAACACGATTTGTTCTACTGTGAGACCACATCGTTCAACAGCTTTAATAATGTTTCTCGCCATGTCGCTATGGCAAGAAATTAGGTGAACACTGACTTCCATTCGAACACCAGATAAGCCAAGTGGGTTCTTAATCCCTTCTTGATAATCAATGGTAAATTCTTGTGGGATCACGTGCAGAATTCTCTGCTCATCACCTATTTTAATTGATTTCGCGGTATGGATCGCTCGATCCATATCGTCTTGAGACACCTCTTCATCAGAGATAGTGCCCATGCCTTTTTCAATTCGGCTTGCGATATGTTTGCCTGATAGCGAGATAAACACATTGCTGATTTGGCATTCCGCCATCAACTCTGCTTGATCAATTGCTCGCTGAACTGACTTAACTACCGACTCTAGGTCGTTCACACCACCTTTATCCATACCTCTGGATGGGCTTTGCCCAGAGCCAATGATATTGATTTGACCATCAGGCAATATTTCACCAACCAGAGCTGATATGGTCGCAGTGCCTATATCAAGACCAACGATTATGTTGTCATCTGCGGTCTTAGTCATCTGTGCTCTCTTCTAACTCTTGCTCTGGAAACCAGCCTACAGCGGCTCCCGTATCATACCTGAGGTCGATGTAGCTCACTTGATTCGCTTTACTACCAAGTTCGTTGTAAAGCGAAATGAAGCGTTCAACACGCTCATCTAAAGAATCTTTACCTAGTTCTAAACGGATACCGTTATCTAGGATTATTTGCCAAGCGCGACGCTCATTGAGAACGAGGGAGGTAACGGTTAACCCTAGACTGTTAATCAAAGGGGTTATCTGTCGCCACTTTTCTATCACTTCTTGGCTGGTGCCGTCTGGGCCGTAAAGCTTAACTCTATCGCCCTTCAACAGGCCGATATCACCATTAAACACCTGACCATCGTCATTCAGCAGCATGTTACCGTTCCAGATTGCTGCCGCATGGTACTCAGTCAAAAATACTTTTATTGTGTCTGGCCACTGCTTACGAATGGAGACCACTGAAACCCAAGGTAACGCTTCTAAACTGTCTTGCAACACACCGATGTCTTGCGACATGAAGGTTCCAATGTGCTCTAGCTCGCTAAAGGCATGTTGAACATCACCAGCGGTTACGTAAGTTAAGTCGCCTTGAAGTACTATTTTGGAGAGAGGCAATCGCTGATCGTCCCACATCCAAGTTAGTGTGGTATAGAAAAGAAACCCAATGAATAGCAATACCATGACAAAAAAAGACCCGCCTAAGGCGTGTTTCTTGAGCGACGGTAAACTGAATAGGTGGCGGTTTTCGCTAAAAGTACTTTCTACCAAAGCCCGCATTCCCTGTCGTTGGTTCGCAATTCTATTCCCTATCTTCGTAATAGAGGTAAAAGCACTTACTTTAACCTATGAATTATACTGAGCAAAATCAAACTATCAAACGTTGATAATAAGATTTTTGGTCAATTTTAGGTCAATCGCAAGAAGTGAGCGATTGACCACAGTCTGTAGACAGTATTCTGTTACGCGTTCTGCATTTTATTAATGTCTAACTGTAACGATTCCAACTGCTTCGCTACTCGACCAACATCGCCTGCACCCTGCGTTAAAACAAGGTCACCGCCTTGAATTACGTTGGCTAAAGCCGATGGCAGTGCGTTGATATCGGCAACAAAGATTGGGTCTATCTTACCACGCCCACGAATAGTTCGACTTAATGAACGTCCGTCAGCCCCTGCAATCGGTTTCTCACCTGCAGAATAAACATCTAACAGAATTAGGACATCAACCTGCTCAAGAACGTTCGCGAAATCATCATACAGATCGCGAGTACGGCTATAACGGTGCGGTTGGAAGATCATAACAAGACGTTTATCAGTCCAGCCACTACGAGCAGCTTGAATCGTCACATCAACTTCGGTTGGGTGATGACCGTAATCATCGACCAGCATTGCAACGCCTTTACCTGTTTCATACTCACCTAGGTGATCGAAACGGCGACCCGTGCCTTCCGTTCCCGCCATCGCTTTGAGAATCGCTTCATCGCTGATGTCATCTTCTGTTGCAACAGCAATCGCCGCCGATGCATTCAATGCATTGTGACGACCTGGAATGTTTAACGTGATATCAAGGTTAGCTTTACCTTCACGTACCACTGTGAATTTGCCTTGCTGGCCTTCTTGTACGTAGTTCTCAATACGAATATCCGCATCTTCAGAGAAACCGTAAGTAATCACCTGGCGACTTACCTGAGGAATAAGCTCACGCACTACTGGATCATCAACACACATCACAGCCTGACCGTAGAATGGTAGGTTGTGTAAAAAATCAATAAACGTCTGCTTTAGCGTTTCAAAATCGCCGCCGTAGGTATCCATATGATCCGCTTCAATGTTAGTTACGATACTAACCATAGGTTGCAGATGTAAAAATGAAGCATCACTCTCATCGGCTTCAGCGATAAGAATACGGCTTGAACCTAAACGTGCGTTAGTGCCAGCACTTTTAACCAAACCACCGTTTACGAAGGTTGGATCTAGGCCGGCTTCCGAGTAAATCTGTGTCACTAGCGCAGTCGTGGTTGTTTTACCGTGCGTACCTGCCACAGCAATACCGTGACGAAAACGCATCAGCTCAGCCAGCATTTCTGCACGACGAACGATCGGTGTGCGCGCTTCACGAGCTGCAATAATTTCTGGGTTTTCTTCGTTGATAGCGGTTGAAACAACCACCACACTTGCGTCGGCAACGTTACTCGCTTGGTGACCGATATAAACGGTCGCACCCTTGCTAACTAAACGATCAGTCACTGGGTTTTGAGCAATATCAGAACCCGTGATCTGGTAGCCTTCATTTAGCAAGACTTCAGCAATCCCGCTCATTCCGGCACCACCAATACCAATGAAGTGGATAGATTTAACACGGCGCATCTCTGGCACCATTGCACGGATTTGCGCTAAGTCTTGGGTATGTTCAATCGTCATCAATTCAATCTCATTATTTTGCTAAAGCTTTAATCGCTTCAGCGACGGTCACATCAGCATCAAGCTTGGCGGCTTGACGAGCTTTTGTTGCCATCATTTTTAATTCATTTCTATCAAGCTGCGCGATAGTGTTCGCTAGCTTATCAGCCGTTAGTTGAGGCTGTTCAATCATTAACGCTGCGCCACATTCAACTAAATGGTCGGCATTCAACGCTTGTTGTCTGTCTTTGTGCATAAACGGAACGAAGATAGAACCGACACCTGCCGCAGACACTTCTGATACGGTTAATGCACCTGAGCGACACACTAATAGATCTGCCCACTCATAAGCTTGCGCCACATCATCAATAAATTCAGTCACTTGAACATTACCAACAGAATGTGATTTGTATTGCTCAATAACTTGTTGTTGATTGTTCTTACCCGCTTGGTGCATCACAGTGAAGCCTTCACCAAGCTGCGCCATCGTTACTGGCAAGGTATCGTTTAGGATTTTTGCGCCCTGACTGCCGCCCATAACCAAGATGCGGATGTCACCATCACGCTCAGCCATGCGTTGCTCGGGTTCAGCTAAGGCAACCACATCTTCGCGTACTGGGTTACCCACCACTTCTGCAGTAGGAAACGCACCAGGGAAAGCTTGGAAAACCTTTTTAGCAATCTTAGACAGCCATTGGTTGGTTAAACCTGCCACTGCATTTTGTTCATGGAGAACCACTGGAATGCCAGACAACCATGCCGCGATACCACCCGGGCCACTCACGTAGCCACCCATACCAAGTACCACATCAGGCTGCCATGCTTTGATGTATTGCCTTGCTTGAAGTATGGCATTAATAATCTGGAACGGCGCTTTAATTAACTTGCTAATGCCTTGACCACGCAGGCCTTTCACTTTGATGAAGTCGATTTCAATGCCATGCTTTGGCACTAAATCCGCTTCCATTCTGTCTGCTGTGCCTAACCAGCGAATTTCCCAACCTTGTTGCTGAAGCTTTTTCGCTACTGCTAACCCTGGGAAAACGTGACCGCCAGTACCACCAGCCATCACTAAAAGTTTTTTGTTTTGTTTCATCACGTTAGATTCTTATTCTACTAATTCGTTTTGACTATCAGCTTGTTCTTTTTGTTGCATTCGGCATTCGTGGTCAATGCGCAGCAGCATTGATACCGCCACAGACATAACAATTAAACTCGAACCACCATAACTGATTAGCGGTAGGGTTAGACCTTTGGTCGGAACGATGCCAGATGCAGCACCTACGTTAACAAGCGTCTGAAACGCAAACCAAATACCAATACCAAAAGCCAGATAGCCGCTGAACACTTGATCGTGTTCAAAGGCTTTTTTACCTATCAGAATGGCTTTTAACACCAAGCTGAAGATCAACATTAATACTAAGGTAACACCGACAAAGCCAAGCTCTTCAGCCAACACAGCAAATACAAAATCGGTATGCGCTTCTGGTAAGTATTCGAGTTTTTGAATCGAGTTACCAAGCCCTTGCCCCATCCAATCACCACGGCCAAACGCCATCAATGACTGAGTTAACTGGTAACCACTGCCGAACGGGTCGTTCCAAGGTTCCCAGAATGAGGTAACACGTCGAACACGATAAGGTTCTATAACAATCAAACCGACGACCGCGGCAATACCTGCCACCATCAAGGCGATAAACTGTGAAAGCTTGGCACCAGCAATGAATAGCATGCCGAACAGGGTCACTAGCATTACGACCACAGTACCTAAATCGGGCTGGCCTAGCAGCAGCACGGCAAAAGCGCCGAATACCATGATCGGTTTACCAAAACCACCGAAGAAGGTTTTTCTCACTTCATCTTGCTTCCGAACCAAGTAGCCCGCCATAAAGATAAACAGCGATAACTTGGCGACTTCAGCGGGTTGTAAGTTAAATAGCCCTAATGGGATCCAACGCGATGCGCCGTTAACCGACTTACCGACGGCTAATACCACAATCAGCAAGAAGAAGGACAAGCCCAGTAGATACATACTGTATTGAAACCAGCGTTGCATCGGGATTTGCAATATGACGCTAGAGACACCTAACGCCAATACAAGGAAGATGGCATGACGGAACATAAAGTGAAACGGCTGATCGGTTAAACGAGCACTGATGGGGAACGAAGCAGACGTCACCATCACCAAACCTGTCAGCATTAGCCCAAGAGCAATCCACACCAATTGACGATCGTAAAGCGCCTCGGGAGTAGCACGGTTTAGCCACTGCCAGATGGATTGATTAATCTCTTTGACTCTTTGCACTGAATGTTAGTCCTTCAACACGTTAAGCATACTCATGAGCAAGCTCAGTGAACGCATCACCTCTTGCCATGAAATTATTAAATTGATCGAAGCTTGCGCACGCCGGAGACAGCATCACCATATCTCCAGCCACCAGCTGTGGCGAGATAGATTCGATTATCTGCTGCATGGTATCGAACTTTTGTGCCGATGGGTGCAGAGGCATGAATTGATCTGCATCTTCACCGAAACAACACAGCTGAACACGCTCAAGTTGCGCCAATACTGGTTCAAGCTCACTAAAGTCAGCACCTTTACCAACGCCGCCAACCAAAAGATATAACGTACCTTGATACTCCAACCCAGACAGGGCTGCCAATGTGCTGGCTACATTCGTTGCTTTGGAGTCATTAACCCATTTGATTTCGCGCTTGTCAGCCACGACTTGGCAACGATGCGTCAAACCGTTATAGGCCTTCAAAGCATCAAGACTTTTGCTGTAGTCGATACCAACTTGCTTCAATAGTGCAAGTGAGACTAACGCATTCGCCACATTGTGACGTCCAACCAATGTTAAATCTTGGGTAGCAAGGACAGGTTTACCGTGATCGACCAACCACTCAGTACTATCAATCGTTGATACACCAAACTCTTGGTTATCTAGGCCAAAAGTCAACAATGGCATTGTCTGGTCAGGGTAAGTCTCTTTGTCTTCACGATTAACAATCGCACACTGCGCGTTATTAAAGATTCTTAACTTGGCCTCACGGTAATCAGCCATGCCTTGATAGCGATCCATATGATCTTCAGACAGATTTAAGAATGCCGCAGCGGCAAGTTTTAAATTCGATGTAGTTTCTAGCTGAAAACTTGAAAGTTCAAGGACATATAAATCCGCATCAAGTTCTAGAAGGTCTAGGGCAGGAATGCCAATATTGCCGCCAACGCCAACATTAAGCCCAGCAGCCTTAGCAAGCACACCAGTCAAATCCGTCACGGTACTCTTACCGTTTGAACCAGTAATCGCCACAACAGGCTTATCTACAGCCCAACCAAACAGCTCGATGTCGCCAACGACAGGCGTACCCGCTTCAAGCACATCTTGAATTTCTGGCGTCGCTAAAGCAATACCTGGGTTAGCAACCACCAGATCAGCCTCAGCTAGCCATTGGCCATTCCAGCTTTCAGAATGCAGCTCTACCGACTCAGGCAAAGATTCCTTTCCTGGCGGTAGCTCTCGCGTATCAATGACCTTCACATGCGTATGAGGTTGATATTTTACGAGATGTTTAACGACAGAGAGCCCGGTAATACCGAGCCCCACAACCACTACATTTTGAATATTTTGCCAACGTTCCATTTAAACAAGATGCTCTTAATAGTTTTAAAGAACCTCTAATACAGAGGCTCGCATAGGATTAACGAACTTTCAGTGTCGCTAGGCCAATCAGTACCAATACCATTGAGATGATCCAAAAGCGCACGATAACACGCGGTTCTGGCCAGCCTTTCAGCTCATAGTGGTGGTGAATCGGTGCCATACGGAAAATACGCTGGCCACGCAATTTGTAAGAGCCCACCTGCAGAATCACTGACAGAGTCTCCATTACAAACACACCACCCATGATCACTAGTACCAACTCTTGACGAACGAGTACCGCAATCACACCTAACGCACCACCCAGTGCTAGAGAGCCAACATCGCCCATGAATACTTGTGCTGGGTAAGTGTTAAACCATAGGAAGCCAAGGCCTGCACCAACGATAGCAGTACATACCACCACCAGTTCAGAGGTGTATGGGATGTATGGAATGTGTAGGTATGCTGCAAAGTTAACGTTACCTGTCGCCCAAGCGATAACAGCAAAACCCGCAGCAACCATAACCGTTGGCATAATCGCCAAGCCATCTAGGCCATCAGTTAGGTTTACCGCGTTACTGGTACCCACAATAACAAAGTAAGTTAGAACAATGTACAGTAAACCAAGTTGTGGCATCACATCTTTAAAGAAAGGCACCACTAATTGTGTCGCAGCAGTGTCTTGCCCATGAGCATACAGAGCAAACGCCACAACCAATGCAATAGCCGATTGCCAGAAGTACTTCCAACGCGCAATCAAGCCATCAGTGTTCTTACGAACGACTTTACGATAATCATCAACAAAACCAACTGCACCGTAACCGCCTAGCACGACAAGTACGGCCCAAACGTAAGGGTTTGATAAGTCAGCCCAAAGTAAGACCGTAATGATGATCGCAGCAAGGATCATCACACCACCCATGGTTGGTGTACCACGCTTACTGAAGTGAGACTCTGGGCCGTCATTACGAACAACTTGGCCAATTTGCAGCATTTGCAGACGCTCAATTAAACGAGGTCCCATCCACAGCGACAGACATAAAGCCGTCAAAATGCTCGCGATTGCACGAAACGATAAGTATTCGAACAAACGGAAAAAAGAAAGGTGTGGCTGTAGTAGCTCTGCAAGCCAAATTATCATGAAAAGTTCTCCTTTAAAGCAGCGGCTATTTTACTCATTCCTGCACTATTCGCGCCTTTTACCAACAAGGTATGTGACGCGTTTTCTGGCAAGCATAAGTGTTGCTCTATGTGCGCGATCATCGTTTGATGCGTTGCGAAGTGGGTACCATTACAGACCTCACTAATCACCTTGGTATCATCACCGTAAGTGAGTACATGCTCAAAAGCGAATGGGGCAGCATATTCACCGACTTGACGGTGAAGTGCAAGGCTTTCGTCGCCTAATTCAGCCATATTGCCTAAAATCAACCAACGTTGACCTTTGAAGCTCGACAGCAGTTTGGCTGCCGCCTTCATCGCGGGTACGCTGGCGTTATAACTGTCATCTATCAGCTTGATATTCTGACTTAATTGTTGAACCTCAACTCGCCCTTTGACAGAGATAAGATTCGCTAAACCATTTTTTACTTCTTCAAGCGTGGCACCAAACTGAATGCTCAACGCTGCTGAGGCCAACGCATTCGCTACGTTATGCTGACCGATAATGCCAAGCTCAACCGGCAGAGCGCCTTGCGGTGTTTGCATCTCAAAGCACGCTTCGCCCTGCTCATTAATGCGAATATGCTTAGCAAAATAATCTGCCGTGCTGTCGCTTTCTGAAAATGTCAGTACCGTTTTATCTGCGAGTACTTCATTCCAAAAGTCACCACCATTGCTCTCTAGGTTAACAATAGCAGTATCACCAGCAGCAAGCCCCTGAAAAATTTCGCCTTTCGCTTGTTTAACACCATCAATTGAGCCAAAGCCCTCTAGATGCGCGGCAGCAACGTTATTCACTAAGGCCACCTGTGGTTTCACAAGCTGCGTGGTATAGGCAATTTCACCAATGTGGTTCGCGCCCAGTTCTATCACGGCATAGTCGTCATTGGGTTCACTGCGCAGCAAGGTTAGTGGTACTCCAATATCATTATTGAAGTTACCCGCTGTAAACAGCACTTTGCCACGTTGTTGTAGAATACTCGCGACCATCTCTTTGACGGTCGTTTTGCCACAGCTTCCTGTTATCGCCATGGTTGGCACGTTACATTGTTTGTGGATCCAAGCACTTAGCTGACCTAAAGCAAGTTTAGTGTCTTCAACAACAACTTGAGTAATATTTAGGTCAAGTTTTCGTTGAACTAATAACGCACTCGCATTGGCCTCAACAGCCTGACCACAAAAATCATGCGCATCAAAACGTTCACCTACAAGAGCAACAAACAGTGCACCTTCTTCAACGGTGCGAGTATCGGTAGAAACCGCATTGATCAAACTATTGCTCGATTTGCCAGCCTCTATCAGCTGACCGTACACCGCTGAGCAGATCTGCTCGAGTGATACATCAATCATTATGAAATACCTAAAAGTTGTAGTGCTGACTCTCGATCCGAATAGTGGATCGTTTTGTCTTTCAATACTTGGTAATCCTCATGGCCTTTACCTGCCAGAAGAATAATGTCGTTATTACCCGCCTGCTCTAGAGCAAACTTAACCGCCTGAAAGCGATCGTGTTCAACAAAGGCGACTTCAGGCTCACTTAAACCTGCCAGCATGTCTTTAACAATCAATGCCGGGTCTTCACTGCGAGGGTTGTCATCTGAAATAATAATGTTATCGGCGAACTGCTCTGCGGTAACCGCCATCATAGGGCGCTTGCCTGTATCTCGATCACCACCGCAGCCAAAGATTGCCCATAGCTTTCCAGAGCAATGTACACGTAGTGCTGCCAATGCTTTCTCTAATGCGTCAGGTGTATGCGCGTAGTCGACAACCACTTTCGCTTTGTTTGGTACTTGGAACAATTCCATGCGACCAATAACAGGTTGCAATTGAGGTGCTGTGTCGATCAAGGTTTGCTTGTCGATGCCTAGTACAAGTAGGGTCGCGAAAGCAACCAATACATTTGATGCGTTGAACTGGCCAATTAAAGGAACAGACAGTTGTCCCTGCCCCCAGCTACCATCAAAAGCGAGTTTGATACCCGTCTCTGCATAAGCAACATCCGATGCCCATACTGACTGCTGGTAGCCCGATAACGGAAGCAATGACACAGCTACTGCATTGGACAGATCAGCCATCCAAGCTTTACCGACTTCATCATCAACATTAATCACAGCGTGCTTACACTTATGCTGAGTAAACAAGCTCTTCTTAGCCAGAGCGTACTCTTGCATCGTGCCGTGGTAATCCAAGTGGTCACGGCTCAAGTTAGTAAATACACCAGCCTCAAAATCCAATGCCTTAACTCGGCCTTGAACCAAACCATGAGACGAGATTTCCATCGCGGTATAAACAGCGTTTTCTTCCGCTAACTCACTCAGCGTACGTTGTATTTCAATCGCACTACCGGTCGTATTCGCCGCCGTTTTAAGGTTGTCTAGAAAACCGTTACCCGTGGTGCCCATTACCGCAGAGCGTTGGCCGACTAAATCTAGCCACTGAGCAATCAATTGGGTGATAGTGGTTTTGCCATTGGTGCCGGTAACACCAATCAGCTTAGTCGCCTGAGACGAGTAAACACGACCGGCCAACTCAGATAACACCAAGTTAAGGTCTTTAATGTAAACAACCGGAACAGCATCCAACCACTCAATCAGACCATGGGCCTTTTCAGCATCAGCTTGTGCGATAACGGCATTGGCTCCCTGTGAGACCGCTTTGTCAATGAAACGACGGCCATCAACAGCATGCCCAACTACAGCAACAAAAATATCGCCGTCTTTGATGGCACGACTATCCAACTCCAACTGTTCAACGGCAATCGCATCCAGCTCAGGTGAACTAAAGTCACCCCAAGGAGAAAGTAAAGATGACAGCGTGAGGCTATTACTCATATTGAATCCTGATTGGCTCTATTCTTGAAACTTGTTTTCATCAGCAGGGACATTCAGAATTTGCAGTGCGCCCTTCATGATTTCAGAAAAAACAGGGGCTGCGACCGAGCCACCATAGTAGAGGTCACCTTGAGGTTCATTGATCATCACAACCAAAGAGACTCTTGGGTCACTCACTGGAGCAACACCTGCGGTATAGGCGAAGTACTCGTCTCCATAACCACCGGAAATCGCTTTTCTAGATGTACCTGTTTTTGCTGCTACTCGGTAACCCGGCACGGCAGCTCTTGTCGCTGTACCGCCCTTTTGGGTTACGCCTTCTAGCATGTTCAAAACCAACTCAGCATTTTCGCGCTTGATGATCTGTTTTGAGAAATCTTGGTCGTTGCTTTTAACGATATGGATAGGTTCGTAAACACCGTGATTCGCTAACGTCGCATAGGCATGAGCCAATTGCAGCGGAGTAATCGCTAGACCATAACCAAAGGATAAGGTAGCGATTTCAAACTTAGACCAGCGTCGACGGTTCGGGAAAATACCCGCGGTCTCACCGACTAGATTCAGCCCAGACATCTCGCCAAGACCAACAGAACTGTACATGCCCAGTAGCGCTTCAAGTGGCATATCCAGTGCTAACTTCGCCACACCGATGTTACTCGACTTCTTAAGGATTAACGCCAAGTCTGCCTTACCAACTTTGGAAGTATCACGTACACGGCTACCACCGATTTGCATGATGCCGTTACCCGTATCAATTACAGTATCAGCATCCGCGGTACCATTTTCGAGAGCGGCAAGAACAACAAACGGCTTAACCGTCGAACCTGGCTCAAAAGCATCGGTGATCACGCGGTTACGCATCTTAAAGCTTTGTAAATCAGCACGATTGTTTGGGTTGTAAGACGGTGCGTTAACCATGGCCAAAACCGCACCCGTTTTTACGTCTAATAAGATGGCAGATCCAGACGTCGCCTTGTGATCGGCTACCGCCTGTTTAATCGCTCGATAAGCGATGGCTTGTAAGCGCTGATCGATGGTCAATTCGAGTGGTTTACCTTCTTCACGCTCTTCTAGTGCAATGTTTTCAACTACTCGCCCGTAACGGTCTTTACGGATTGTACGTTTACCTGCTTCACCCGTGAGCCACTTATCGTAGCTGCGCTCGACACCTTCTAGGCCGTGTCCATCAATTCCGGTCACACCAATAAGATGCGCGCTGACTTCACCGGCTGGGTAATAACGACGTGATTCTGCTTTAAGACCAATACCCACCAGCTTTAAGTCGCGGATGTATTTCGCCATTGCTGGGCTAACTTGTCTTTGTAGGTAGATAAAACGACGAGATTTGTCGCTGGAGATCTTGTTGATCATCGATTGTCGATCTAAGCCAAGTACATCAGCTAGCGCATACCAACGATCAATTTGGGCCATGCCATTTTTATCGAAGATGGTTTTCGGGTCAGCCCATACCGCCTCAACAGGCACACTGACGGCAAGTGGTTCGCCATTGCGGTCTGAAATAATACCGCGGGCAGAAGGAATAGCCTTAACACGTACAGAACGAAGGTCGCCCTGACGAATTAAGTTATCTGGTTCAATGACTTGGATGTAAGCCACACGACCTACTAGTACAGAAAAGGCAACCAACACAAAAGCAATAACGACGTTGAAACGCCATTTAATCAGAATTGGATCCGAGTCCTTTTCGCTCTTCACTCGCTCTTTCGTTGGTTTCTTAACGGCTTTCGCGGGGGCTTTTTCCTTTTTTCCGGTCATTTCAGTGTGATCACAACTTCTTTGTCGGAGTCTGGACGTTTCATGTCTAGCTCTCGTTTTGCCGATGCTTGAACGCGGCTATGTTCAGCCAGAGCCGTCTCTTCAAGCATTAAATTTCGCCATTCATTATCAAGCTGTTCACGCTCACTCAATGCCATGTCTTTTTGCGTGATTGCCTGACGTGACATGTGTGTCGTGAGAACGACCCCCATCGCGCTCGCGAAGATACAGATAAGCAGCACCAATGGGACTTTACCCACGGAGATCAAATCAAAAAATATTATCTTGGCTAAGTTAGGCTTGGAGGTCTTCATTGACTATAGCTTTTCTGCGATTCGTAATACTGAGCTACGTGAACGAGTGTTCTCATCCACTTCGCCTTTCGATGGTTTTATCGCTTTGCCTACCGGCTTAAGATCAGCACTGCCTAGTGCTTTGATCTGCTCTTCAGTTAAAGGGAGACCGTGAGGCACTTGTGGGCCTTGGCTCTCTTTACGAATAAAGCGCTTCACCATGCGGTCTTCAAGTGAGTGGAAGCTGATAACAGACAGGCGACCTTCTGGAGCAAGAATGCTTGCTGCGCCTTTTAGTGCCGTATCGATCTCTTCCAGTTCACTGTTAATGTAGATACGGAATGCTTGGAAAGCACGTGTTGCTGGGTGCTTTTTCTCTTTGAAACTTTTTGGTGCGACATCAGAGATAAGCTTAGCCAACTGACCAGTACGAGTTAATGGCTCATTCTCTTCGTTTTCTTGATAAGCAATGATGCCTTTTGCGATACGACGGGCGTGCTTGTCTTCACCAAACTCACGAATCACCCAAGTGATGTCATCAAGATCCGCTTCTAGTAGCCACTGAGATACAGGGATACCCGAAGTTGGGTCCATACGCATATCTAGTGGGCCATCTTTCATGAAACTGAAGCCACGTTCAGCGTCATCAAGTTGTGGTGAAGAAACACCTAAATCCAGTAAAACACCATCCACTTTACCCACTAAGTCATAACGCTCTGCATATTCAGCCATACCTGAGAATGGGCCGTGAATAATCGTAAAACGGGGGTCATCAATCTTCTGAGCTTCAGCAATTGCTTGTGGATCGCGGTCGATACTAAAGAGTCTTCCATTCTCGCCCAGTTTAGACAGGATTGTACGGCTGTGCCCACCACGGCCAAAAGTACCATCGATGTAGGTACCGTCAGGTTTGATCGCAAGTCCGTCAATAGATTCGTTAAGCAATACTGAAATATGTTTGAATGCTTCTGTCATAGTCTTCTCAGTGAGTGGATTGAGCCATTAGTTCGGCAATAATTTGTTCTATTAACGTTTTAGTGTACTGATTTCACGCTGTATCTCCACTATATTGTGTATAGGCATTTGGAATTTTTGACCCAAGCTTATATCAGGGTGAAAGATTTTAAGGAAATCTAAATAATTTACGTCAATATAAAGCAAAAAACCCATCACTACGGTTAAGTAATGATGGGTTCTTTATATAGGTGGAGTTGACACATACGCCGGGTTCTGTTCCGCTTGCGCGGCGGTAACCATTCGTCTAGGCCTGCAATCGCTCACAGGCTCAAGCAATCTACCCGCCCCCATACGCGAGCAGCGCAATGCGAGGGCCTATTTGATCTTGCTCCGGGTGGAGTTTACCTTGCTACGAACTGTTGCCAGTCGCACGGTGCGCTCTTACCGCACCCTTTCAGCCTTACCTGTGCCTCTTCCGAAGAAATGAGGCCATCGGCGGTCTTCTCTCTGCTGCACTTGTCGTGGGCTCGCGCCCCCCAGACGTTATCTGGCACCCTGCTCTATGGAGCCCGGACGTTCCTCCCCTCTGCCAGTCTCCCGAAGGACTTCAACGTCAGTTTCCCGAAGGACCTCAACGTCAGTCTCCCGAAGGACATCAGCAAAGCAGCGATTACCCGTTCAACTCCGAGGGCGGATTGTATAGAGATTAGAGTGCAGTGTCTAGCGAGATCACAAATATGCTGCAAACCGCTAAGTAAACGCATGAATTTCACACAATCCAGACAAAAAAAGAGGAATGAAGGGACGACCTTCATTCCTCACAAGCTTTAAAATAGCACTCTAGCGACTTATACACTGAGCAGCTATTTATCTATTCAGCGTTAACCATCTAGGTGCTCAAGGCCCCACTTGTACAGCGCGTTCTTTTTCAGGTTGTAGATTTCAGCTGTCATTGCCGCCGCTTTTTTAAGAGGTAACTCTTTAGTTAGGATACCCAGAGTACGAGTCGCTTCGTCTGGCAGTTCTGTGCTCGCTTCTTCACGATGACCATGAATCAGTAACACCATCTCACCGCGCTTACGGTTCGAATCTTCTTCAATCCACTCAATCAACTCACCCAGTGGCAATCCTTGAATTGTTTCGAATGTCTTAGTCAGCTCACGTGCCAAGACAACTTCACGGTCTGGGCCTAAGATCTCAAGCATATCTTGTAGAGAATCTGAGATTCGATGTGGTGATTCGTAGAAGATACACGTGCGCTCTGCTTTCGCGATCTCTAGGAACTTATCTTTACGACCTTTGCTCTTTGGCGGCAAAAAGCCTTCAAAGCTGAAACGATCAGACGGTAAACCAGACGCACTCAATGCCGTAATCACTGCACAAGCACCAGGAAGTGGCACAACTCTCACACCCGCTTGACGACATTGTGAGACAAGATGGTAACCTGGGTCACTGATTAAAGGTGTACCCGCATCAGAGACTAATGCGATAGACTGACCTTCTAATAACCTTTCGACTAGAACTTGCGCTTTAGTTTGTTCATTATGATCATGTAAAGCGAACGTTCTGGTTGATATATTGAAGTGAGCAAGCAGCTTACCCGTGTGGCGTGTGTCTTCGGCTGCAATAACATCGACACTTGATAAAATTTCAATTGCTCTTTGAGTGATATCTCCCAAATTTCCGATTGGGGTTGGCACAATGTAGAGAGTTGGGCTCTCTGTGAGCAAGGTTTTGTTATCTGTCATTTGTTTACCATCACTTCAACGATTAATATAGATACAAATTTATACGGAATTTAAAGAACTCATGGCAACGATGAACCATAAGAGACTCAGTGTACCACGCTTACTAACTCCAATTGCATTAGCAATTACATTGGCGGCTTGTTCTTCAGGTCCTCAAGCACCAACGAGCGTTGATATTACACTAGATCCAGCGCAATCAACTGAAAGTTACATGATGCAAGCGGATAGTAGCAAAGGAAGTCTACAAAACGACTGGTTAATCATGGCGCTTAAGGCTTCTGTGCAAGCTGGAAAAACCGATCAAGCAACTCTGCTTATTAAACGCTTAGCAAAACAAGAGCTGAGCGAAACGCAACAAGCGGAATGGCAATTAGCTCGCGCTCAACTGTTGGTGAATAACTCGCAGCCTGAACAAGCTTATAGCCAACTGAACTTCCAGCCTTGGTGGAAACTTCCGAACGAGCAGTGGAAAGATTATCACGAGCTACGCGCGAACATTTCTGAAATGCAAAGCGAGTATTTTGAAGCAAGCCGTGAGTTAGTTCTTTATTCAGAATATCTAGACGCTGACGACGAGCTCCAACAACAAGCTGCTGACCGTATTTGGCAGAACCTAAATAGCTACTCTCAATATGAGATTCTGGAGCTTAAGACGTCGCCTACAGAAGACGTTCTCGCAGGTTGGTTACAGCTGGCGATTTACATGAAGACGCTGAACTCAAACCTTCCAAACCTGCAGGAAACCTTGTCGGATTGGCTAGCAGAGAATCCTCAGCACCCAGCAGCGACATACACACCTCAGGCGATCACTGACGTCTTGGCACTAGAGATCAGCAAGCCAACCAGCACTGCACTATTACTGCCTCTAACCGGTAAGTACGGCAAGCAAGCACAACTTGTGCGTGACGGTTTCATCTTTGCGATGATGAATGACAAAGAGCGCGAAGAAGATGCAACGCTGACGGTAATGGATACCAACGTGCAAAGTGCCGCTGAGATTAAAGCAACACTGGAAGAGAACAACGTTGATTTCATCGTTGGCCCGCTGATTAAGAGCAACATAACTAAACTTCAGCAAGCGCAGAAAAACCACGAGAACTCGATTCCAGCTTTAGCTCTGAACATTCCAACGCAACTAGAACCAGATACTAACATTTGTTATCTCGCTCTATCGCCAGAGCAAGAAGTCGCTCAGGCAGCGAAGCACCTATTTGCTCAAGGCTACAAGTACCCGCTTATCCTTGCGCCAAGAGGACGTTTAGGTGAGCGAGTTGAGCAAGCGTTTAAAGAAGAGTGGAAAAAATACAGCAGCAACGATGTTGCTATCAGCTTGTTCTCTGACAAACGCCAACTGCAACGTAATGTGAATCAGGTATTCGGCTTGCAAGAGAGCCAACAACGTATCGCTCAAATGGATGGGTTACTGAACCTAGACCTAGAAACAGAGCCACGCAGCCGTCGTGATATCGATTCTGTCTACATTGTGGCTAAGAACTCAGAGCTAACGCTAATCAAACCCTTCATTGAAGTTGCAATTAACCCAGATGCGAGCCAACCCGCTCTTTTCTCAAACTCACGCAGCAACAGCGGTGATAAGCAGTATGAAGACCTAACCGGCGTGTTCTACAGCGACATCCCACTATTGGTTGAGAACAAAAACGAGCTTAATAAAGAGCTCAACGACCTATGGCCTGCACACTCAAACGGCCAAAAGCGTCTGCAAGCACTGGGAATGGATGCATACTACCTAATGGATGCACTGCCACAGATGAAAGCCGTACAGGGTTACAGCATTCCAGGTGAGACGGGTGTGCTAACCATCGATAACAACTGTGTGGTTCAACGTGAAATCAGCTGGGCAGAGCATGGGGCTTTTTAGCCGAAAGTTCCTATCCAAACCAACCATCACCCACAAACAAGTGGGTGATAAATACGAGGCCGTGGCAAAATCTTATCTGATTAACCACGGTTTATCGTTAATAGAAGAAAACTTCATAGCAAAATGTGGCGAGATTGATCTTATAATGCGCCATAACAATACGGTTGTGTTTGCTGAGGTAAAATACCGCAAGCAAACACGCTACGGACATGCCGCTGAAATGGTGACTGCCAAGAAGTCACAGAAACTGCTCAAAACAGCCAATGTTTGGCTTATGCAGCAAGGCTTGTCGGTGCACTCTACAGATTTCAGGTTTGATATTGTTGCCATTGAAGGGCCGAATGACACTATCGACTGGATTCAAAACGCGATTACCCAAGGATAAACATGCTAGACAGCATTAAAGAAAGTTTTACAGAAAGTATTCAGATCCAAATTGCGGCTGCAGAAGCACTGCCAGACGCAATCACGCATGCCGCTCAAGCAATGGTTGCGACCTTGCTTAACGGAAACAAAATTCTTTGTTGTGGTAATGGTGGTTCGGCGTCGAATGCTCAGCAATTTGTATCGTGCCTACTCAACCGATTTGAAACAGAGCGCCCTAGCCTTCCAGCGATGGCACTCACAGCAGATAACACCACGCTAACGGCTGTGGCTAACGACTACCACTATGAAGAGATCTTCTCTAAGCAGGTACGTGCGTTTGGTCAAACTGGCGATATCCTGTTGGCTATCTCGACTAGTGGTAACAGCAAGAACATCATCAAGGCAATGGAAGCGGCGGTAACTCGCGACATGACAATTATCGCCTTTACCGGTAAAGATGGTGGTGAGATGGCAGGTTTGCTTGGTGAACACGATGTAGAGATTCGTATCCCGTCACACCGTACAGCGCGCATTCATGAAGTACACATGGTGACACTGCACTGCCTATGTGACCTAATCGATCAAGTACTCTTCCCTGCCCACGAAGAGTGATATACGGAGCATCACAATGAAATCATTAACCTCTATGAGGCTGTTTAAGCTGATTAATGTTTCGCTACTTACACTGTCTCTGTCTGGTTGTGCTGGCATTTTCATTGCTGGTGCTGCAACTACTGCAAACCTAGTCACAGATACGCGAACAACCAAAGAGATTTGGAACGACAACAACATCGAATTTGAAGTTGCAGCGATTACCAATAAACAACCATTCCGTGGCAATGTACGTGTCACCGCAAGCTCATACCGAGGTTCAGTGGTGTTGATGGGGCAAGCAACCACAGATTCAGAACGTCGCGCTTTTGAAAACCAAGCCAAAGAAGTGGCTGGCGTTGAGAGCATCCACAATCAAGTTCGAGTGAAAGAACCTTTGTCTGTAAGTGCTATCAGTAAAGACAGCTGGATTACCACTAAGGTGAAATCAGCTCTGCTTGCGAATGCTGAGCTTAACGGCATCAAAGTAAAAGTGATTACTGAGGATTCAGAAGTATTCCTACTTGGACTCGTGACTAGAGAGCATGCCGATATCGCGACAGAAGTTGCGCGTAACATATCTGGCGTAAAACAGGTTATTCGAGCGTTTGAATACGGTGAAGAAGAGACGGCTGTTAACTAGCCGTAAGCCAGTCAACTAAATGCGATATAGCAGAAAAGAAAAAGCAGCGACGAGTCGCTGCTTTTTTATTTGGTTCGTTATCTAATACCAATCGTAGTAAATAATCTATCATTCTAGCTTGTTAAAAATTTCGATAACTGCGTTAGAATTTTTGATTGTAGAATAACTACTTATCAAAAAATTCCGCCTTGCTCTCAAGCTTTTTTCCTGCGCTATTTCTGATCACTTACTTACTGTGATTGGTATAACTAACGTTATTTGATAACACGAAGGCTTGGGCGACCTTTAGCTGGACGAGGTGGCTCAGGATCTGAGTCTGGCTCTTCAGCATCTACGTCTGCCGTTGCTACGCTCAAAGATGGGCCTTTTTCTGGTTCTTCAAAAGGACTTTCTTCAATCCCTTCTTCAAACGCTTCCATGTAAGCCTCTTCAGGTTCAAACATGGTACCAGCACCATTTTCACGAGCATAAATCGCTTGTACTGCGTAAAGCGGAACGATCACAGAGTGTGGACGACCACTAAAGCGAGCACTAAACGTCACAGCTTCGTTACCCAGTTCAAGTTGTCCAACCGCACGAGGCGCGATGTTCAGAATGATCTGACCATCTTGAACAAACTCTTCTGGAACTCGCACACCCGGTAATGTTGCTTCAACAACAAGGTGCGGAGTTAGTTCGTTATCAACCAGCCATTCATAAAATGCACGAAGCATGTATGGTCGGCGTGGAGTCATATTAGAAATATCCATAAACGCTTAGCGAACGAGTCGCATCTCACGCTCAGCTTCAGTTAGAGAAGCTAGGAATGAATCACGTTCGAATACGCGGTTCATGTAAATCTTAAGCTCTTTAGAACCAGGACCAATTAGTTCGATACCAAGCTCAGGTAAACGCCATAATAGCGGAGCTAGGTAACAATCAATTAGGCTAAACTCTTCGCTCATGAAGTATTCATACTCAGCGAAGATAGGAGCAAGAGTCAGTAGGTCGTTGCGCAGTTTAACGCGAGCTGCTTCAGATTCTTCAGCGTTGCCTTTAACGATCTTCTCTGCAACTGAATACCAGTTACGCTCAATGCGGTACATCATTAGACGGCTGTTACCACGAGCAACCGGGTATACAGGCATCAACGGTGGGTGAGGGAAACGCTCATCTAGGTATTCCATGATGATCTTCGAGTCATATAGAGCAAGCTCACGATCAACAAGAGTAGGTACTGATTTGTACGGGTTCAGTTCAACAAGCTCTGCTGGTAGATTTTTTTCATCAACCAACTCAACTTCAACACTTACGCCTTTTTCAGCAAGAACGATGCGCACCTGATGGCTATACATATCAGAAGCACTTGAGAAAAGAGTCATTACAGAACGTTTATTGGCAGCTACAGCCATGGAGCCCTCCAGTACACTTTAAATAAAAACAATGGAGGCCTAAAGCCTCCATTGAACATTAACATAATTTGGGAATTAGCACGGTATTATAGCACAATTAGTGCACATCACGCCAATACTCTTTCTTCAGCAAAATCACGATGATAGTGAAGATTACTAAGAAGGCCATTACCCACCAACCCATAGCGTGACGCTCAAGTTGAACTGGGTCGCCCGAGTAAACCAAAAAGTTAACAAGGTCACGAACTGCTTCGTCGTATTCACCAGCACTTAATTCGCCAGAGCCGTCAGTCTCAGTGCCAACAACAACCGTCACTTCCTCGCCATCTACCATATGAGTATCGTAGATTGGTGTTGGGATACCTTGCAGTTCTTCAAGAACGTGCGGCATACCAACGCTTGGGAAAACAATGTTGTTCACGCCAAATGGACGAGACGGATCTTCATAGAAAGTACGAAGGTAAGTGTACAGCCAGTCTGCGCCACGAACACGAGCAACCAATGTTAGGTCTGGTGGCGGAGCACCAAACCAACTTGCCGCTTGATCAGAAGGCATAGCATTAACCATCAAGTCACCGATTTTCGCTTCAGGGTCGAAAATCAGATTTTCCTTCATAAGATCAACGGGGATCTCTAAATCATTCGCAACACGTTCATAGCGCTGGTACTGCGTTGAGTGACAAGCGAAACAGTAGTTCATGAACATCTTAGCGCCATTTTGCAATGAAGCTTTGTCTGTTAAATCATTGTTCGCTTTGTCTAATGGTACGTTTGCACCCGCTGCCATCACCAGTGACGGCAACATAGCAAATAAAATTACAATCCACTTTTTCATTTGAATGTCACCCTTTCTGGTAATGGTTTCGTCGCTTCATTTTTACTGTAGAACCACAGTAGAACGAAGAACATGAAGTAACCTAAGCTAAAGATTTGAGCCAGTAGCGTGTATGTTGGCGTTGCTGGAAGCGCACCAAGTACACCAAGCGCAATAAAGCTTATTGTGAATTGGATGATGTTAATCAAATGCAGTTTGCTACGGTAACGGTAAGAACGCACTTTACAACGGTCGAACCATGGTAGTAGGAATAGCACAACAATAGATGCGCCCATTGCTACAACACCTAGCAACTTATCAGGAACAGCACGCAGAATTGCGTAAAACGGCGTGAAGTACCATACCGGAGCGATGTGCTCTGGTGTTTTCAGTGGGTTAGCAGCTTCAAAGTTTGGCGGCTCAAGGAAGAATCCACCCATCTCTGGGTTAAAGAACAGCACATAACAGAAGAAGAATAGGAAACCGGCCACACCAACCATATCTTTCACGGTCCCGTATGGGTGGAAAGGAATAGAGTCAATGATGTCGTATTTCTTAGTGTAATCCTTGTGGAATGGGAACTGCGTTTTGTAGTCGTCGCCCATTGTGCCTTTAGGAAGTTTCGTCTCAATACCGTCTGGGTTGTTCGAACCCACTTCGTGCAGTGCTAGTACGTGAAGTACGATAAGCAGCAGAAGTACAATTGGTAGAGCGATAACGTGCAGTGCGAAGAAACGGTTCAGCGTTGCACCAGAGATGATGTAGTCACCACGGATCCAAAGCGTTAGGTCATCACCGATAACAGGGATCGCACCAAACAGAGAAATGATTACCTGAGCACCCCAGTAAGACATTTGACCCCATGGTAGTAGGTAACCCATGAAAGCCTCAGCCATAAGCACTAAGAAGATCAACATACCGAAGATCCAAAGTAGCTCACGAGGCTTTTGGTAAGAACCATAGATTAGGCCACGGAACATGTGCAGGTAGATAACAACGAAGAATGCCGAAGCACCTGTTGAGTGCATGTAACGTAGTAGCCAACCGTATTCCACATCACGCATGATGTATTCAACAGAAGCAAATGCACCCTCACCTGACGGTACGTAGTTCATTGTTAGCCAAATACCCGTAAGGATTTGGTTAACCAATACCAACATTGCCAAAGAACCGAAAAGGTACCAAAAGTTAAAGTTCTTAGGCATTGGGTATTCAGATAAATGCTTTTTATACGCATTCATCGCGGGTAGACGTTTCTCTACCCAATCAAGCAATCCTTGCATTACGCGTCTCCCTCGTCCACACCGATCATGATCTTAGTGTCACTCAAATACATATGCTTTGGTACAACAAGATTCAATGGAGCTGGTACGCCTTGGAATACTCGACCTGCCATATCAAACTTTGAACCATGACAAGGACAGAAGAAACCAGACTTAACACCCTGAACTTGTTCTGCAAAAGAATCCGGCAGGTAAGTTGGAGAACAACCTAAGTGCGTACAGAAACCAACAGCAACGAAGAATTCCGGCTTAATTGAACGGAACTCGTTCTGTGCGTATTCTGGTTGTTGTTCAGCTTCAGATTGAGGGTCACGAAGTTGACCACCGATCGATTTTAGGTTTTCTAGTACCGACTCAGCACGGCGTACAACCCATACAGGTTTACCTTGCCACTCGACACGAACCATTTGTCCCGGTTCTAACTTACTGACTTCCACTTCCACCGGCGCGCCCGCAGCTTTCGCCTTGGCACTCGGATTCCATGATTTAATAAAAGGCACGGCTACAGCAGCTGCTCCTAAACCACCAACAACGGCTGTTGTTGCGGTTAAGAAACGCCTGCGACCGTTATTTAAAGGCGCGTTGCTCATCCAAACATTCTCCCATTTGCTCCTTGTGGATTGAAATAATTCCGATTAAAGAGCATGGCTAACAAAATATGTATTTAGTTCTATTTATTGACGGCAAATGATAAATAAAACCCTACTTTTTGACAAGATAAAGCTACCTTTTT
This sequence comes from Vibrio sp. 10N.286.52.F8, assembly GCF_041468745.1. Taxonomy (NCBI): domain Bacteria; kingdom Pseudomonadati; phylum Pseudomonadota; class Gammaproteobacteria; order Vibrionales; family Vibrionaceae; genus Vibrio; species Vibrio sp. 10N.286.52.F8. The sequence goes on along the minus strand of NZ_JBFRJF010000048.1, from coordinate 41,056 downwards.
GTAACAATCATGAGGCAAAGCGCACATTGGGTTACAAAAGCTTTCAAAATATAAGAATTTGGAAATAAAACGAGGAAGGGAAAGCGTTTAGAGGGGGTATAAAAACAAAAAGCCCGGCATATAGCCGAGCTTTGAACCACAATTCCAGTCGTAAAACTGGGGGCGTGTACTTTTTCGTAAAGAAAAATTAACGCTTAGAGAATTGAGGTTTACGACGTGCTTTACGTAGACCAACTTTCTTACGTTCAACGCAACGAGCGTCACGAGTAACGTAGCCAGCTGCACGTAGAGCAGGACGTAGAGTTTCATCGTACTCCATAAGAGCGCGAGTGATACCGTGGCGGATTGCGCCAGCTTGACCAGAAATACCACCACCAGAAACAGTGATGTAAAGGTCAAGTTTCTCAGTTAGTTCAACTAGCTCAAGAGGTTGCTTAACAACCATACGAGAAGTTGGACGACCGAAGTAAACATCAAGGCTACGCTTGTTGATTACGATCTCACCAGAGCCTGGTTTGATGAAAACACGAGCTGCTGAGCTTTTGCGACGACCAGTGCCGTAGTATTGATTCTCTGCCATTTTCATAATCCCCTTAGATGTCTAGTACTTGTGGCTGTTGAGCAACATGGTTGTGCTCAGTACCAGCGTACACTTTAAGCTTACGGTACATCGCGCGGCCTAGAGGACCACGTGGAAGCATACCTTTAACTGCTAGTTCTAGAACCATTTCTGGTTTCTTAGCAATTAGCTTTTCAAAAGTGATAGTTTTAAGACCACCTGGGAACTCTGAGTGACGGTAGTAAACCTTACCCTTAGCTTTGTTACCAGTTACAGCAACTTTCTCAGCGTTAACAACGATGATGTAATCACCAGTGTCTACGTGAGGAGTGTATTCTGCTTTGTGCTTGCCGCGTAGGCGAGAAGCGATTTCACTTGCTAGACGGCCAAGAGTTTTGCCTTCAGCGTCTACAACATACCAGTCGCGTTTTACAGTTTCTGGTTTAGCAACGAAAGTTTTCATGCTAATAATTACCTATTTAAAAAATTTACACTTAAGGAATACTCGCGTATTCCCACTGTCTAAGAGTTACCATTCATCACCCCTTCGAGTGTTGGAAAACTCTTGGCATAACGTGATTTTACTCATCGCTAGAGGCCCGCAGTAACGGTAGGTCGCAGGATTATAGAGAAGAGCGAAGAAAAAATCACCTCTTTTTGAACAAAATCACGATTTTTTTAATTCTATTTCTTATTCGAGATAATCAAAGCTAACTTAAGTGTTCTTTTGCCAAATATTCATGGCTCTGCATTTCAATTAAACGCGACTGACAACGTTTAAATTCAAACTCTAGCTGACCATGGGTGTATAGCTTTTCTAGCTCCACTTCCGCTGAAATAATCAGCTTCACATTGCGCTCGTAGAACTCATCAACTAATGCAATGAAGCGCCTCGCAGCGTCATCTGAAGTCGCGCCCATTTGCAATACATCCGCCAATAGAACTGTGTGATAAACCCGAGACAACTCAATATAGTCGTTCTGGCTACGAGCCGACTGACAAAGCTGAGCAAAGGTACCATGCAGTACGCCATCACTCGCTTCGACTACATCTAATTGACGGTGGTTAACCTCTATCTGCTTAAGCTTCTCTTTATCTTCACCAACGAGCTGAGCGTAATACTTTTCGAGATTAATATTCGCTTGGCTATCTAGCGGGTAATGGTAAATCTCAGCCTGTTCTAAGGTACGTAGACGATAGTCAATACCACTATCGACATTAAGGATATGACAGTTGTCTTGAATGAGCTTGATGGCAGGTAAGAAACGCGCTCGCTGTAACCCGTTGCGATACAGATCCGCAGGTGGAATATTAGAGGTCGCAACCAAGATAGCGTTTCGAGCGAATAACTCTTGGAACAAGGTTCCTAGGATCATCGCATCGGTGATGTCTGAAACAAAGAATTCGTCGAAACAGATAATGTCCGCTTCTTCCTTCAACTTGTCTGCGACTAAAGGCAATGGATCACTCACATTACCTAGCGCCTTTAGCTCATCATGAACTCGATACATAAAGCGGTGAAAGTGAACACGCATTTTTTTAGTGGTCGGTAAGGCATCATAGAACGTATCCATTAGGTACGTTTTTCCTCGCCCTACGCCACCCCAAAAATAGAGACCTTTCGGTGGTTGTGGCAGTTCTGGCTTTTTGCCTAGTAATTTCTGGAAGCGAGTCAGTTGAGGAATGGGCGTATTCATGTAATCTTGAAATTGATGAAAGAGTTCATCTAAAGATTTTACGGCTTGCTCTTGTGCTGGATCTCTTTGAAATCCATGTTCTTTTATATCTTGTTCGTATTTTTTAATGGGATTCATGACGACATTTCCACAATGAAAGCAATATCAGACAACAACTAAAAATGAGCCCAAACAGTACGAGGAATAACGTGATGTGGTGAATAATGCAGCATCAAACTGCTAACTAGCGCACACGCATTTCTCTTTATACTGCGGCTTTCTCATAGTACCATGGAGCCGTATCACGTGTAACTAAGCAGTAACAAACATGTTAAAAAACAATAATAAGGAGCTGTTATGCCTTGGATGTATGCCGTTGCCGGTTTACTAGTCGGAGTTATTTTAGGGGTCGCTATTTCTCGTCTCATGACACCTGAATACAAAAAACAAAAGAACGTACAGAAAGAATTGGATAGCGCAAAGTTTGCCCTTGAGCAGCAGCGACAAGAGCTGGCTGATCACTTTGCGAAATCAGCAGAAATGTTGGACACATTAGGTAAAGACTACACAAAACTGTACCAACACATGGAAAAAACAAGCTCAGAGCTGATTCCTAACCTGCCAGAGCAAGATAACCCGTTTGTGAAAACAGCCGCTGCCCATTCGGACAAGCCACAAGAGAAGCCTTCAGTAAAAGAGGCGACACTTGAGGAACAACCGAAAGATTACGCTAATGGCGCAACCGGTTTATTTACAGAGCAGAAGAAAGAAATCATGAATGCTCCCGATGTTGTTACAGCAAAAGCATCGTAAACATTTAACACTTCTGTGAACTTTACAAAGGTTTTTGAGTCATAACTTTCACTCAGGTCATTTGAAACTTATCATACTTATTAAACGTATAAGAGGGTTAAGACCTTAACTAGAGAGGAGTTTATGATGAAAAAACCTTTGCTTGCTTTATCAGTGCTAACTTTAAGCTTAAGTTCAATCATCACCCCCATTAAAGCAACAGCCGCACTGCCATTAAGTGTGGGTAATGAACAATTACCGAGCCTTGCTCCTATGCTTGAACAAGTGACCCCCGCTGTGGTTAGTATTGCCGTAGAAGGCAAACAGGTACAACGTCAGCAAATCCCTGAACAATTTCAATTCTTTTTTGGTCCAGAACAAACACGAGAGCGTCCCTTCCGCGGATTAGGCTCTGGTGTCATCATTGACGCCGAGAAAGGTCATATCGTGACCAATTACCATGTCATTAATGGTGCGGACGATATCAAAGTAAAACTGCATGATGGTCGAGAGTACGATGCTGAGCTAATCGGCGGCGACCAGATGTCTGATATCGCACTGCTAAAATTAGAAGAAGCCAAAAACCTGACCCAGATAAAAGTCGCAGACTCAGACAAACTAAGAGTTGGTGATTTTAGTGTCGCGATCGGTAACCCATTCGGACTTGGGCAAACCGTGACATCCGGTATTGTTTCTGCACTCGGCCGTAGCGGCCTGAATCTAGAAAACTTTGAAAACTTCATTCAAACCGATGCAGCAATCAACAGCGGCAACTCTGGTGGTGCGCTAGTGAACCTTAACGGTGAGCTAATTGGTATCAACACCGCCATTCTTGGCCCTAACGGAGGTAATGTCGGTATCGGCTTTGCAATCCCTTCTAATATGATGACAAACCTGACAGAACAAATTCTCGACTTCGGTGAAGTAAAACGCGGCATGCTTGGCGTTCAAGGCGGAGAAGTGACCTCTGAATTGGCAGAAGCACTCGGTTATGAATCAAGCAAGGGCGCCTTTGTTAGCCAAATCGTCCCTGACAGCGCAGCCGATAAAGCAGGACTGAAAGCGGGCGATATTATTGTCTCTATTAATGGCAAACGCATTGATACCTTCAGCGAGTTAAGAGCTAAGGTCGCAACACTCGGCGCTGGTAAGCAGATTGAACTGGGTGTGGTTCGTGACGGTAAGAGCAAAACCTTTGATGTGACGCTTGGTGAATCCACCAATAATAAAACACAAGCTGAGAAGCTCCATGAAGGACTAGCTGGTGCTGAGTTAACCAACACAACAGAGAGTGACTCTGCAGCGGGCGTCAAGGTATCGAATGTTGCTCAAGGTTCACCAGCCGAAGCCTATCAACTCCTGAAAGATGACATCATCATCGGAGTAAACCGCCAGCCCGTTAAGAACCTTGCTGAGTTTAGAGAGATTCTTGAAAAACAACCTGGTGTACTGGCGCTTAATATCCAGCGAGGCGACCGAACTATCTATCTTGTGATTCGATAGTCTTACGTCAGCGCAATTACAGGGAGGCTCAGTAAGTTTGCTTTAAACTTACTCAGTCTCCCTTTTCTTTAGATCAATCAAAATGCTATGCTTCACTTGTAATCAAATCAGTCATCCATTGATGGAGGCTTCACACCTTACTTGTTGAAGAGGGAAACATGCTGTCCTTTCTATTTCGTTCTATTTCCCTTGGACTCGTTTCAGCGGCGCTTATTCTTCTCGCCTTCCCGAGCTTAAGACCAGCGATTGTCGCTGACGTCACTAGCCCTAAAGTCGATAATATTGGCTCTCTTCAGATTTCATTTAACCAAGCAGTTCGCCGCGCGGCGCCTGCAGTGGTTAACATTTATAGCCGTAAATACGCTGAAAGCGATCGAAACAAACTGCTCACACAAGGTTTGGGCTCTGGGGTGATTGTTAGCGAGAAAGGCTACATCATTACCAACTTCCATGTGGTGGCTCAAGCAGACCAAATAGTTGTGGCACTTCAAGATGGCCGAGTAGCAGCTGCGCAACTTGTCGGTTCAGACAAACGCACCGATATCGCGATACTTAGAGTCAGCGGTGATAATCTACCGGTGATCCCACTCAATCCTAATTACAAAGCCAATGTCGGTGATGTTGTACTGGCTATCGGTAACCCATACAACCTAGGTCAAACAACAACCTTTGGTATCATCTCTGCAACCGGCCGTTCTTCGATCAGTGCCGATGGCCATCAAGCCTTTATCCAGACCGATGCGGCAATCAATGAAGGTAACTCAGGTGGCGCACTGGTGAACTCACAAGGTGAGCTAGTCGGTATCAATACCGCCTCTTTCCAGCAAGCTACCGACATGGAAACCTATGGGATCTCATTCGCTATCCCCTATCCGCTTGCTAATAAAATCATGGAAAAGATCATCGCCGATGGTCGTGTGATTCGTGGCTATATTGGTATCGATGGACAAGACATCAACTCAGTCACCTCACGCATGTTGGGTACTAAGAATATCGGCGGGATCGTTGTGTTGGGGATAGACCCTAATGGTCCGGCTGCCGATGCGGGTTTTGAAGCTCAAGACATTATTGTCAGTATCAACGATAACCAAGTAAATGGTCGCCAGAGTGTAATGGACATCGTTACCGACCTGCGACCTGGTACAGTTATCGATGTGGGTATATTGCGCCAAGGTGAAAGCAAAACCTTAAAGGTGACCATCGCCGAAGATACTCGCCTGTAGAGCAAACTCTGTAAGCAATGATTCAAGCTGCTAATACACAAGTACAAAAAACCCAGCTCATAGGCTGGGTTTTCTTTTATCTAAAGATTGTTTCAAGTATCTCTACGATTCACTTTGCTCTTCGATATCGATGCGAGTCACTCGCTGTAGTCCTCTAGGCAGTAGACCACCACGACGACCACGTTCACCACGGAAGTTTTCAAGATCCGCAGGTTTCAAACCAAGCTTACGTTTACCGGCGTAGATAGTCAGCGTCGCATTCTCTGGGATAGCCATAAGATGTGAGACAAACTCTTCACGCTCTTTTGCTTTCGCAGAAGGGATGTTGATGATCTTGTTGCCTTTACCTTTGCTCAGCTGAGGGAGATCTTTAATCGGGAACAACAACATACGACCTTGGTTAGTAATCGCCAGAATCTGATTACTGTCCAAGTCAGCAATAGGGCTTGGCATCATCACTTCAGAAGCTTGTGGCAAGTTAACCAAGGCTTTACCGCTCTTGTTCTTGGACAGCAGATCGCTACCCTTACAAACAAAACCATAACCTGCATCAGAACCGACTAACCATAATTGTTCATTCTCTCCCATCACCACTTGGCGAATAGAAGTACCTGGGCTGACGTTCAAGCGGCCTGTAATTGGCTCACCTTGGCTTCGCGCCGACGGTAATGAATGTGACTCAAGGGAGTAGCTTCGACCATCACTGCCGAGGAACACCGCTTGTTGGTTACTCTTACCCTTAGCACTCGCTAAGAATTTATCACCCGATTTGTAGTTCAAACCTTCAGCGTCAACTTCATGCCCCTTGGCATGACGAATCCAACCTTTCTCAGACAACACAACCGTGATTGGTTCGCTTGGTACTAAGTCGCGCTCTGTTAGCGCTTTCGCTTCAGCGCGCTCAATCAGAGGTGAACGACGATCATCGCCGTATTTATCCGCATCTGCTTGGATTTCTTTCTTGATCAGCGTATTCAAGCGACGCTCTGAACCGAGTAGCTTTTCAAGCTTCTCACGTTCAGCTTCAAGCTCTTCTTGTTCCGCTCGGATTTTAAACTCTTCTAACTTAGCTAAGTTACGAAGTTTAATATCAAGAATCGCATTGGCTTGAATTTCAGAAATGTTGAAACGGCTCATTAGGACAGGACATGGTTCGTCTTCTGTACGAATGATCTCAATCACTTCATCGATATTAAGATAAGCAGCAAGCAAACCTTCTAAGATGTGCAAGCGTGCCAGTACTTTATCTAAACGGTACTGCAAACGACGGCGAACCGTTGTGCGACGGAACTCGATCCACTCTTTCAGGATTTGAACTAAGCCTTTAACTTGAGGACGATTATCTAAACCAATCATGTTCAAGTTAACGCGGAAGTTTTTCTCTAGATCCGTCGACGCGAACAGGTGACTCATCAATTGGTCACAGTCGATACGATTCGAACGAGGAACGACAACGATACGCGTTGGGTTCTCGTGATCCGATTCATCTCGCAAGTCGTCAACCATTGGCAGCTTCTTAGCGCGCATCTGGTTAGCGATTTGCTCAAGTAACTTCGCACCTGACACTTGATGAGGTAAAGCCGTGATAACAATATCAGAGCCTTCCTTGTGCCAAACCGCGCGCATCTTGATGCTGCCACGTCCAGTACGGTAGATCTTTTCGATGTCCGATTTCGGGGAGATAATCTCAGCTTCAGTCGGGTAATCTGGACCTTGAATGAAACCCATCACGTCTGAAAGCTCAGACTTAGGCGTATCAATTAGGTGAATGGCTGCATTAGCGACTTCACGCACGTTGTGTGGTGGAATATCGGTCGCCATACCTACCGCGATACCTGTAATACCGTTAAGTAGGATGTGAGGTAGGCGAGCAGGCAACATTTGAGGCTCTTTCATGGTGCCATCAAAGTTTGGTTGCCAGTCAACAGTGCCTTGACCTAGTTCACCTAGAAGAACCTCAGCAAACTTAGATAATTTGGCTTCGGTATAACGCATCGCAGCGAACGATTTCGGATCATCAGGAGCACCCCAGTTACCTTGACCATCTACCAATGGGTAGCGGTAAGAGAAAGGCTGCGCCATCAATACCATCGCTTCGTAACAAGCAGAGTCACCATGTGGGTGATACTTACCTAATACGTCACCAACGGTACGTGCTGATTTTTTGTATTTCGATGCAGCCGATAAGCCTAGCTCAGACATCGCGTAGATAATACGACGCTGTACTGGCTTCAAGCCATCACCGATATACGGCAATGCACGATCCATGATCACGTACATTGAGTAATTTAAGTAGGCATCTTCGGTGAACTTGCGCATTGGCAGCTGTTCAACGCCATCATATGTAATTTCGTTAGACATCCATTATACCTCGGCCATATCACCGTTAGTCTGTAGCCATGTACGGCGATCATCTGCACGTTTCTTACCAAGCAGCATGTCCATCATCTCGTTGGTTGCTTCGCTGTCATCAATCGTTAACTGCACAAGGCGACGAGTGTTTGGATCCATGGTGGTTTCACGCAACTGAAGTGGGTTCATTTCACCCAGACCTTTGAATCGTTGCACGTTGATCTTGGCTTTCTTCTGCGATAGTCGCTCAAGCACACCGTCTTTCTCTGCGTCATCGAGTGCGTAGAACACTTCTTTACCGCAATCGATACGATACAGAGGAGGCATTGCCACATAGATATGACCCGCTTCAACCAATGCATGGAAGTGGCGAGTAAATAGTGCACATAACAGTGTCGCGATATGAAGACCATCCGAGTCCGCATCGGCAAGGATACAGATCTTACCGTAACGTAAACCTGATAAATCATCGTTGTCAGGGTCAATACCCAGAGCCACCGAGATGTCGTGCACTTCTTGCGAAGCCAATACTTGGTCTGCTGACACTTCCCATGTATTTAGGATCTTACCGCGAAGTGGCATAACTGCTTGGAACTCACGATCACGTGCTTGTTTAGCAGAACCACCCGCCGAGTCCCCTTCCACGAAGAAGATTTCGGTACGGCTTAAGTCTTGAACTGAACAGTCAGTTAGCTTACCCGGCAGTGCTGGGCCTGAAGCGATTTTCTTACGCACAACCTTTTTGCTTGCGCGCATACGGCGGTGGGCATTCGCAATACAAGCTTCTGCTAGCTGTTCTGCCAGTTGTGGCTTTTCGTTCAACCACAGGCTAAACGCATCTTTTACCACACCAGACACAAACGCAGCAGTTTGACGTGAAGACAAGCGCTCTTTTGTTTGACCAGCAAACTGCGGATCTTGCATCTTCACCGACAGTACGTACGAACAGCGATCGAAGATATCGTCGCCCGTTAGCTTAACGCCACGCGGCAGCAAATTACGGAATTCACAGAACTCACGCATTGCATCAAGAAGACCTTGGCGAAGACCGTTTACGTGTGTACCACCTTGTTTAGTCGGTACTAAGTTCACGTAACTTTCGGTGATCATGTCGCCGCCTTCTGGCTGCCAGATGATCGCCCAGTTTGCCATTTCTGTTTCAGCAACGAATTCGCCAACATACGGTTCTTCAGGCAGCAAGGTGTAACCTTTCACGCCTTCGGCAAGGTAGTCTTTTAGACCATCTTCATAGAACCATTTATGCTCTTCACCACCGACTTTGTCGATAAAGGTAATTTCTAAACCTGGGCAAAGCACTGCTTTTGCACGTAGGTTGTTAATCAGACGAAGTGTCGAGAATTTAGGGCTATCGAAGTACTTAGGATCAGGCCAGAAATGTACTGATGTACCACTGTTACGATGACCACAAGTGCCCGTCACAGTAAGCTCTGTTACTGCATGACCGCCTTCAAGTGCGATCTCGTGAACCTGACCTTCTCGGCGTACGGTCACTTCAACACGTTTTGACAGCGCGTTTACAACCGAGATACCTACACCGTGCAGACCACCAGAGAACTTATAGTTGTTATTCGAGAATTTACCGCCAGAGTGGAGCTTAGTTAAAATCAGCTCAACACCTGAGATCCCTTTTTCAGGGTGGATATCGACAGGCATACCACGGCCGTCATCGGTAACTTCTAACGATTGGTCTGCATGAAGTACCACTTTGATCTTCTTAGCGTGTCCCGCTAGTGCTTCATCGACCGAGTTATCAATGACTTCTTGGGCAAGGTGGTTAGGTCTTTCTGTCTCGGTATACATTCCCGGGCGGTGTCGCACAGGGTCGAGACCTTCAAGTACCTCGAGGTCTTTTGCATTATATTGTTCAGTCATAATACGGAGTTTACTCAAAAAGTTTGCGTCAGTTCGCTGGCTCCAGTTTCACTAAAGCAGAATCATTACTATGAACCGTCATAGTAGAGCGAACGAGCGAAGTATTGGGGAATATAGTCTGGAAGCTGAGTAATGATGTCAAGCTAGTTCAAAAACTAAGACATCAAACTATGATATTTCACCATTGATAGATGAAATAACAGGCAAACAAGAGAAAATCACTTGGTTGGTGGAACAGATTAAAGATTTAGAAAGGTGATGATTTGTTGTGGGTAGCGTTCAAAATCAACAAAGCTATGATCCCCGCCCTCTTCTACTGTCTGTGTTGCACCTTGGTACTTCTCTACCGCTTGTCGGTAATCCAGAACTTCGTCTTCCGTTTGCTGAAGTAACCAGAAGTCGCTCGGCTTAGCGATAGCCGAAACCTCTAACGCCTTCAGTTCATCAATATGTTTTGTTTCCAGTACATATCGTTCATCTGTGTATGGGTTTACTTGTTCACCTAAATAGTCAGCAAGAAGCTCATACGGCTTCACTGCTGGGTTTACAACCACCGCTTTAAAACCATAGTGGCTATTCAGCCATGTTGAAAGATAGCCACCCAGCGAGCTACCGACCAACGCTATTTGATATTGCTCTTTGTATTGCTCCACCAGCTGCTGTAAATGAAGTGCCGCTTGTTGAGGGAAACTCGGCAGTTGAGGGGTTACGACTTTAATATCAGCGCGATGCTCCGCACAGTAATCTGCCATCACATTCGCTTTATGAGAACGTGATGAGCTGTTAAATCCGTGAATATAGAGAAGCAGCGATGGCTTATTAGCTTGTTGATTAGAGCCTGGCATCAATAACCGCCTTCATTAGTAACCAGCAGCCTTAAAATCAGGCAAGAACTGCCCATGAGGCAGACGACGAACTTGCGTGCTAACGGTACCGTCTTGATGTAATTCAATCTCTCTCCAGCCCGGAGACAAAGTATCAACCGCGAAGTCATCTGAGTTAGGTTTGAATTGCACACAAGTCGACGGTGTTGCCATGACTTGTACACCATGATGATCTCGGTTCATGTCTTGATGAACGTGACCACACAGTACGGCTTTAACATTGGTGTGCTGTTGAACCACATCCCAAAATTGATCGGCGTCTTTTAGGTTATGTTGATCTAACCATGCGCTGCCAACCAACAATGGATGGTGGTGCAATAGAACCAAGGTATTACGTTCAGGGAACTCCGTCAGCTTCTGTTCTAATAGGTCAAGCTGTTGATCGCTGAGGCGACCATGAGGCACACCAACCACCTGCGAGTCTAGCATCACCATCTGCCAGTTATCGCCTAGCAAGACATGCTCAACACACTGTATTTGTGGTGATGGTAAAACACTGCCCATATTAGGCTTAAAGTCATGGTTCCCTGGCAGCCAATAGCATGGCTTTTCCAAAGGCTGAATCCCTGACTCAAATTTCTGGTACGACTCAGCACTGTGATCTTGAGATATATCACCGGTTGCTAAAATCGCTTGATAGTCAAAGCCCTGACTAACAATGCCATCGACTACAGCACGAAAGCTATCTTGAGTGTTGATGCTTAATAAGCTGCCATTGCTCGGCGCAAATAAATGCGTGTCCGTTAGCTGCACAAGCTTAATAGTGCTCTCATCAAATTTTGAAGTGTGTGATAATTCCAAAATAACAAATCCAGATACGTTACTGTTTAGACTTTAAAAGTGTTGATAAATAGGCTCAATTAAAAGGCAATTGGGGTTCGGCTGATACCCGTTTTTAAACAAAACGTTAACCATTCCCCAAGAAATTTATTCAATTGAAATTTCTCGTCCTTTTGCAGAAGCTTAGTGTTGGGGTAGTCATATTTCGCTTTGACTCGCGAAAAATCCCCGCTAGCGCACACTTCTGCAACTCGAGCGTCGTGATATAGCCTGACAGACATTTTTGGCAAAGGAAACACTGGCATCGCATCACTCTGACATATATCTATTAATGTGGTGTATTTTGTGACCTCATTCACTGTCAATTGATACACCATATTAACGGCTTGGTAACAGCGAACGTCACCAACCTCATGCCCAACCGGTAACAAAGCGTTCAGTTTGGCATAGTTAGTCTCGTAAACTCGCATCAATTCAGCAAGATCAACATGATACGGTTTTTTGACCGCGATATTTGGCATGACGTTAATCTATCCACTCTGACTGTAATTCTTGGTAGTTCAATTGTAGCCACTGTAGCGCAATGATCGTGGCTCCATTTTCAAATACACCATCTTTTACCAACTGATAAGCAGCTTCGCGACTCATCACTTGTACACGAATGTCTTCACCTTCGTAGTCCAATCCGTGTACCCCTTTGGCTGTCGTTGCATCAACACAGCCAACAAAGACGTCGAGCTTTTCAGAGCAACCACCAGATGAAGGATAATACGAAGTAATAGGCAATACAGATCCGACTTCGACTCCGGCTTCTTCCATTGCTTCACGACGAGCGACGTCTTGTGGCGATTCGTCCGTATCAATGATCCCAGCAACAATTTCGTATTGCCATGGGTTCTCATGCTCTAGGGCTCCGACACGGATCTGTTCGACGATCACCACTTCATCACGCACAGGATCATAAGGTAGCAAAGCGGCAGCATGTCCACGCTCAAACATCTCACGCTCTATTGGTTGGCTCCAGCCTCCCTCAAATAGTCTATGTTTAAATGTGTACTTGACCATTTTGAAAAAACCACGAAACAGCGTCTCTTTTGAGACTATTTCCACATCTTGCGGAGTAAACTCATGTCGTTGATTGTCATACTGTTGCATTTGGTACCTCACTAAGTGATCTTTATAGTTTACTCATTGTCCGAGTTAACTACCAAGGATAAGGTTCAACTTTTTATATAAAATTTATAATTAAAGTTAAGCTTTAAAAAATAAATATTGCACAAGTGGACAGTTAACTGTAAAAAAGTGCAAAGTTTCGAGTAAATTACCACCAAACTGGGTTAAACTCTTCTAAAGAAAATTCCATAAAAGGCAGGAATAGGAAAATGAAAAAACTGCTTCCACTATTTATCAGTGCAGCAATTGGCAGCCTGAGTTCGTCAGCTTTTGCTGATACGCTAGCTGAAGTTTACGACCAAGCAAAACAGAACGATCCACAACTTCTTCGTTCAGCAGCGCAGCGCGATGCCGCTTTTGAAGCAGTAACGTCAAGTCGTAGCTCTTTGTTACCGCAAATCAACCTAACAGCAAACTACGACATTAATCGTGGTGATCGAGATACATCAGGTGTTGGTAATTCAAGCATTGATAACAACACTTGGGGAGCTGCTATCGGCTTCAGCCAAGAGCTTTACCAGCGTTCTTCATGGATCACACTAGATACGGCAGAGAAAACCGCTCGTCAATCTGATTCAGCTTACGCGGCAGAACAACAAGCCTTGATCCTTCGTGTTGCGACAGCATACTTCGAAGTGCTTCGCGCTCAAGATAACCTAGAATTTGTTCGTGCAGAGAAAGCAGCGGTTGCTCGTCAACTAGAACAAACTAAGCAACGTTTTGAAGTAGGTCTTTCAGCAATCACCGATGTACATGATGCGCAAGCTCAGTACGATGGTGTTTTGGCTGATGAAGTTCTTGCAGAGAACGACCTAACGAATAGCTACGAAGGTCTTCGTGAGATTACAGGTCAGGAACACTCTAACCTAAGCATCCTAGATACTGATCGTTTCTCAGCAAGCAAATCTTCTGAGTCTGCAGTTGCACTTGTTGAACAAGCAGAACAAAAGAACCTTAGCTTATTGGCTGCACGTATCTCTCAAGACGTAGCAAAAGACAACATCTCTCTAGCAAGCTCTGGTCACCTACCAAGCTTAACCCTAGATGGTAGCTACGCTGTTTCAGATCAATCAAACAGCACCCAAGATTACGACCAAGACAACCTAAACATTGGTTTGAACTTAGTTGTACCTCTATACACGGGTGGTAACACAACTTCATTGACTAAACAGGCTGAATACAACTACGTTGCAGCAAGTGAAGATCTAGAAGCAACTTACCGTAGCGTTGTAAAAGACGTACGTGCATTCAACAACAACATCAGCGCTTCGATCGGTGCTCTACGCGCTTACGAACAGTCTGTAGTTTCTGCTCAGTCTGCTCTAGAAGCAACAGAAGCTGGTTTTGATGTAGGTACTCGTACTATCGTTGACGTACTAGATTCGACTCGTCGTCTATATGATGCGAACAAAAACCTTTCAGATGCTCGTTACAACTACATCCTAAGTGTACTTCAGCTTCGTCAAGCAGTTGGTACGCTAAGCGAACAAGACATTGTTGATGTAAACGCAGGTCTAAAAGTAGCAAGTAAGTAACTCTTAATTACTCAAGTTACCGTTACAAAAATGCCGCTCATTGAGCGGCATTTTTATTATCGATTAAAGCGAGATTTACTGCCTAACTAAAAGCTTAACGCCAAAAACTAAAAACTAAAAACTAGCCTCGACCACCTTTAATCGCTTTAATGATTTCAGTGGTAGAGCAACCATCTTCAAAGTTAAGTACTTTCACTTCACCACCAGCAGCAATCACTTCCGCACCACCAGCAATCTCTTCAGGCTTGTAATCACCACCTTTCACAAGAATGCTTGGCAGTACCTCAGAGATTAAACGTTGAGGGGTATCTTCAGAGAATGGCACAACCCAATCAACTGCACCTAAGCCAGCCAATACCGCCATACGACGATCAGTTGGGTTCACAGGGCGACCAGGGCCTTTCAAGCGTTTCACTGATTCATCGGTATTTACCGCAACGATCAAACGATCGCCCAGCTCAGCCGCGTGATTCATGTAAGAAACATGACCAGCATGTAGAATATCAAAGCAGCCATTGGTCATAACTACCTTCTCGCCTTTCGCACGAGCACGCTTCACCGCTTCAACCAGTGCCGCTTCTGAGATCACACCGTAGTCTGTGTCTTGACTGCCGTGAATCGCTTCAGCTAGCTCTATCGTGGATAACGTTGACGTACCTAGCTTACCAACAACGACACCAGCTGCAGCGTTCGCTAATGCACACGCCTCATCCAATGGCTTACCAGCTGCAACAGACGCAGCCAGTACTGAGATAACCGTATCACCAGCACCAGTTACGTCGTACACTTCTTTCGCTTGGGTTGGCAAGTGGAATGGTGCCTGACCTTTACGTAATAAAGTCATACCATTTTCACTGCGAGTCACCAATAGAGCTTCAAAGTCATACTTCTCGATCAAGGCAATACCCTTCTCGATAAGATCTTCTTCTGATTTCACTTTACCTGCAACCAGCTCAAACTCTGCCATGTTTGGTGTAAGTAATGTCGCACCACGGTAGCGCTCTAAATCCGCGCCTTTGGGATCGATGAATACAGGAACATTGGCTGCGCGTGCTTTTTGAATGAAGCTCTGTACATGCTCTAATGCACCTTTCGCGTAATCTGACAAGATAACCGAACGTACATTTGGTAGGGCTTGCTCCATGCGAGACAGCATAAGCTCTGGGTTGGTGTTTTCGAATTTGTCTTCAAAATCCAAGCGAATCAACTGCTGACCACGGCTCATCACTCGTAGTTTGGTGATGGTTGGATAGTCTTCTAACTCAACGAAATCACACTTAACCTTCAGAGCACCTAAAGTGCTTTTCAACACCTCAGCAGGCTCATCTTTACCAGTCAAACCAACAACATGAGCATGCCCACCAAGAGAGGCAATGTTCATTGCTACGTTGGCAGCACCACCAGGACGCTCTTCGTTATTTTCTACTTTCACAACGGGGACTGGTGCTTCTGGTGAAATACGGCCAGTTGGGCCATACCAGTAACGGTCAAGCATTACGTCACCGACAATAAGAACACCTGATTGGCTGTAGTCAGGTAGAATTGGTTTCATTGTTGAGCTCCAAAAATCGAATCTGGCTAGAGTCTAGCACACTGATTACAGTGGCTAAACTACAGATAAATGAGTAAAAGCCTATCAAGATAAACATAGCACTCGCTACGCTATGACTGAATTATGCTTCCATCCACTGCTTCCATGCCTGAACAACATGTTCTCTTTCCATTTCGAACTTTTCAATCGCCACATCCGCATCAAGGTTAAGTAGATTACGGTGGTGGATTTCATCCCTTAATGTGGTGTACGCATTGGTCAATGCCATACCTTGTTGCTCGTCCATTATCCCTTGCGACAACAAGCTTTCAAAGATTCTCACATTGTCACACCAACGAGTAAGCTTAGGTTTCTCGTTGCTGTATCTCAGCACTAAGTATTGCGCCAAGAACTCAATATCAGTAATACCGCCCGCATCTTGTTTAAGCATGAATCGATCGGCTTTTTTACCGCCTAAATGGCCACGCATTTTTTCACGCATATCCACAACTGACTTTTTGAGTGTTGCCTCATCTCGTGGCAAGCACAAAACCTCATGCCTAGTTTTGTTAAACGCAGATACCAATAAGTCATCACCGTAAATCATACGAGCACGAGTGAGGGCCTGGTGCTCCCATGTCCACGCGTCATTGTGCTGATACTCGTCAAAGGCATCGGTTGGACTCACCAATAGACCAGATGCACCAGAAGGGCGTAGGCGAGTATCGACTTCGTACAAAATACCAGAAGCAGTTCTGGTCGAGAAAATATGAATAATACGCTGCGCTAATCTTAAGTAGAATTGGCGTCCATCGATCTCTTTCTTTCCATCAGTATAGATGTGTACCGGGCAGTCGTGCATGAACACGATATCAAGATCGGAGTTATAACCAAGCTCCCAACCACCGACTTTGCCATAACCAACGACAGCAAAACCGCGACCTTCGCGATCTTTAACATGGGTCGGTTCACCAAACTTGGCGGATACTTGTAACCAAGCTTGATTGACCCCCGCCTCCACAATGGCTTCTGCTAAGTAGGTCAGGTGATCACTGACCTTCATGACAGGTAGAGCACCCGCAATATCCGCGGCTGCAATTCTCAATATACAGGTCTGCTTAAACTGACGCAGACCTTCCATCTGTTGCTCCATATCATCTTCAGGGATACGGGCTAGATAATCACGCAACTCGGTCTTGTAAGACTCTAAAGGCACGGGATTGTAGAGTTGCTGAGGGTCGATAAGTTCATCTAACAGAATTGGATAACGACCCAACTGCTCCGAAATCATCGGGCTTGCCGTACACAGGCGAACTAGCTGAGTCAACGCGGCAGGGTGTTCATCTAGTAGTTCAAGGTAAGTGGTACGCGTAACGATTTTATGCAGCAGATGCAGTACTCGCGACAAACCAAACTCGGCATCCTTAGCGGTGTACAGCGCTTGAAACACTTTCGGCATCAGTCGATTGAGGACTTCCCGCCCACGAGGGCCAAGAGTCTTTTTAGCCAAATCGGCTTTAAACTGAATGATCGTTTTCGCCGCATCAGGCGGGCTCGCGACCGCAATGTCGTGTTCCAACACGTGCTCAATTACATCGGGTTTATGGGCCATATCCCACAACTCGCTAAAGTGGCTCGCGATCGGATTAGCGTCATCTTCATCAACGCCAATTAGGTCTTCGAACACGGTATGTACATTCGCCATATGGGCGCGAGTTGCCACAATCAAGCTATCCCAATCGGAAAATTGCATGGCAACCGCAAGCTGCAGTTGTTCGAATTCACCGTCAGGTAAGGTTTGAGTTTGCTTATCAGCCATGGCTTGTAACAGGTTCTCAAGGCGACGCAAAAACAGATAAGCTTCACGTAGGTGCCCCACCTCTTCAGACTCTAGCAGATGAAGGGATTCAATCGCACTTAAGGTTTCGAGTAACCCTCGACCGCGTAAGCTAGGCTCGCGTCCACCACGAATCAATTGGAAGACTTGTGCGATAAACTCAACTTCACGAATACCACCAGAGCCAAGCTTGATGTTGTTCGAGAGACCACGACGACGCACTTCGCTGCTGATCATAGACTTCATTCGGCGCAGAGATTGAATCGCACTAAAATCAATATAACGGCGGAACACAAACGGGCGTAGCATTTGGCGAAGCTCTTGATACTCAGGGTACATCTCACTGCCCATCACACGCGCTTTGACCATAGCGTAGCGTTCCCAATCGCGACCTTGTTCTTGATAGTAATCTTCTAGCGCAGCGTAACTCATGACCAGTGGACCACTCTCACCGAATGGACGCAGGCGCATGTCTACTCGATAACAGAATCCATCGAAGGTTTGCTGATCAAGCGCCTTAATAATACGTTGCCCGAGACGTGTAAAGAACTGCGCATTGGCAATGCTGCGTCTTGCACCTTGGGTTTCACCATTCTCTGGGTAGGTGAAGATCAGATCGATATCGGAAGAGAAGTTAAGCTCACCGCCCCCTAGCTTGCCCATACCAATGATCAACATCGGCTGTGCTTCGCCTTGTTCATTACAAGGTGTGCCCCACTCTTTACAACAAATATCGTACTGCCATTGGTAGGTTTCGAAGATCATCGCCTCAGCCAACATCGATAGATGATTTAGGCTCTGCTCTAGCTCCCACGAACCCATAAAATCACGCCAAGCAATGTAGGTCATTTCTCGATTTCGGAATTGACGCAGCACGCGCTGACCGCTCATTTCATCGGTGCAACTAGAAAGTAATTCAGCCAAGCGTTCTCGGTATCCTTCAGCGCGTTCTTCGCATGCCAACATATTAGGTAAGTCACCACATAAAACCGTATCACGCTGCAGGCAATCACCAATAAAACAGCTTAAACCGAGTACACGTTTAAGATCTTCAGTCAGTGGCTCAGACCAAGTATTGATGGCTTCACTTTGATGCTCTAATAATTGCTCAAAAGCAGGCTGGGAGTGAGTGATGAGTTGAGAAGGCAATGGCATGTTTCTTCCTTGTATAAGCTGCGCGCCGAACAATCGGTTTATCGATTCAGTTCTTCAATAACGAGTTTTCATAACTAAAGATAAGTTATACCAAAGTTACGCCAATAAAAAACGCCCACATTAGCAATGTGGCCGTTTTATCGATTAACTTATCTGGTTGAGCTTACAACCGAGAAACAGTCTCTGGGAATTAGCCTTTGACGGATGAAGATTGGGTGCTGAGGACTAAACCTTAAATTGCTTAATCTTACCGTCGAGTTCTTGCGCGTTACTTTCCATAAGCTGAGAGGTCTCGAGCAGTTCACCAACCACCACAACTGAAGCTTCAACAAGCTCGCGTACATTGGTCAGGTTGACGCTCATCTCTTCAGCAACACTGCTCTGTTGGCCTGCAGCGGTCGCGATCTGGAAGTTCATATCATTGATTTGATTGACTTGGCTTACAATGCCGTCAAGCTCACTTCCCGCGTTAGTCACCAGATCAACACCTTCAGCCGCTTCAACAACACTCTTCTCCATCAGTTCTACCGCAGAGTTAGCGCTGCTTTGTAGATGACTGATCATGTCTTGAATCTCTACCGTCGCTTGCTGAGTGCGCTGTGCAAGGTTACGAACCTCATCAGCAACAACCGCAAAACCACGACCCGCTTCACCGGCACGTGCCGCTTCAATTGCAGCGTTCAATGCTAGTAGGTTTGTCTGTTCTGAAATGCCTTGGATAGTACCAACCACACTGCCAATTGAGTCAACGCGTTCTTCTACTTGGTTTACCGCTGCTGCAGATGCTGCGATATCTGAAGATAGCTCACTCATCTTAGACACTGATCCTTGAACGAACTTCTGACCAGTAAGAGCTTGGCCTGATGCCTGTTCAGTCAATGACGAAGCGCTTTGTGCATGCTCAGCGACAGTTTGCACCGTCGACGTCATCTCACTCATTGCTGTTGCCAGTTGATCGATCTCGTTGAACTCTTCTTGAGCTGACTCTTTGGTTTCAGACATGCTGATGGTCATCACTTCCGTCAGAGCAAACAGCTCATCAGAAGAGGCCACCTGAGTTTTGATCATGTCGTTCAGTTGGACGCGAGTTTTTTCAAGTTCGCGTGCCACATCGCCGTATTCATCTTTACAGTCCATTTGAATCGGCACTGATAAGTTCTTATCTGCCATGGTTTTAATGGCGTCATTAAGGTATTGAGTCTGGCGCAGCATAACGCGCGCCGCTGCTAACAGAAGAACCACAAACACAATGATCATCAAGGCTGTTTGCCAAGCCACTTGAACTAGGTAAGTCTCGTAATGCTGTTGTGCGACTTGCGCATTGTTCGTTACAGCAAGCAATGAATCGTAAAACGTACTTGCGTCCCATAGCTGCTTCGAAATGATCAAGATAGTGCTGAATATCATCAACATGACCATTTTTGGAACGAGACGAACGTCAGAGATTACCCTTTCCCACGGCTTGAATGACAGTTTAGTCATTGTCAGTTCTCCATTAATTCTTATATATTGATGGCTTCTATATCCGCGAGGTGGCTATGTCAGTCAAAGTTCGCGATTTATTTTGAGCCTCGTATGAATGTTGAATAATACCAAAGACGCCACCAAGCCGATGAGCTTATTGTCACTGATTCTCTCTTTCTTAGCGTTATTTGTGATCTCAGGCTTATTGTTCGTACCGATCGATAAAGAATCGAAACAAGTCCTTATCGGCCTCGATTTTATAATCTGTAGTGTTTTTCTTTTTCAGCTCACAATTGATCTATTTAGATCACAAAACAAAAAAGAATTTCTAAAAGTACACTGGATCGATTTCTTAGCAAGTATCCCAATGATCGAGCCTCTTCGTTTCGCCCGTATTTTTCAAATTCTGCGAGTCATCTTAGTTCTGCGTTCAAGTAAACGTATTTTCAGAGAGTTATTTCGTAATAGGAAAGAGACCACTTTCGCTTCCATCATTCTGCTTTTGGTGATCTTACTGACTATCGGTGCTGGCACGATCCTGCTATTGGAACACAAAGATCCGAACGCCAACATCACTACAGGTCATGATGCTTTATGGTGGGCGTTTGTGACCATCAGTACTGTGGGTTATGGCGACCATTACCCAGTGACAACTTCCGGTCAGTTAGTGGCTTCAATGGTGATCATCTGTGGTGTCGGTGTGTTTGGTATGATTTCAGGCTTGATTACTTCTTTGATCACCTCCCCAACTCATCATGAGAATCAACGAGCGGAAAACAAAGAGAAACACCTTGAGAAGATCATCGAGCAGCAACAGAAAATCTTAGAGCGACTCGAAAAACTTGAGCAACAAACAAAAAAATAGGGCCGGAGCCCTATTTTCAAATTCATACTTCTATTGATACAGGTATCGAGTTTAGTCTTGCCAGTATGGCTCAACCTCAACACTGATTTGGCGTGTCTGTTCCATCGCATGCAGAATGGACACTTCTTGACGAGCTAACCAACGCTCTAGCTGAAGCTTCTCATCGCCTTCCAGCTTCTCAGTCAAAGGCTCTAATGTTTTAAGTGCCAGCAAGTCATCAATGCCTTGCACCATATCGGCCCAAGGTAAACGGAAACTGTTTCGCTCAGCGTCATCATACAAACTCGCGAAACCAACACCAGAATATAGGTTTCGCATCAAACGGTATTGCTGCTCAATATACGCTTGGCTGGTCATCACTCGCTCTGGCGGGAAAGCTTCCATCAAATCGACCCATGTGCGATCGAGTTGCTGCACGGAAAACCATTCGATACCACGACCCATTTGCTCACGCGCTTTCTCATCTAAGAAAGGCTGCCAGCCACGAGACAAGATCCAACGGCTCAAATCTAACAATAAACCGGTGTAACGAGCAGAGCTCAGCAAGGTAAGCAGATCTTCACGATCTGGCAGTTGCTCTTGCATCTCTTTAAGCTCAGCGACTAAGAACTTACGCGCATCGAGTTTACGTAGTACATGGCCTTTATCTTCCAGCAAGTCTTCGAAGTGATCATAGCTTTTCAGCCAGTCGAGCTCTTGCTCAAGCCACTTCAACTCTTGACGTAAAATAGCACTTGCTCGTCTAGGGACAATGCCACCATAAATGGTGAAAGTCTGGCGGATAAAGCTCAGTGAATGACTGATCTCATGTAGCGCTTCAATCGATTGACGCTCAGTGAAAATCTGCTCGTGATAGTGCCAATGAGCGAGAGCATGCTCTAAAGATTGAATGAAACACGATTCAACGGTATCACTTTTGTCAGTATCAACTAAGGTCAAAGGAGTGACTTCATCTCCTTGATAACCTTGAGCAAGGCGGTAACCCTTAGCTGCTTTACTTAGGTTACCCAAGCGCATGCCACCTTGTTCGCAGAATTGGCGAGACAATGTAAATAGCGCATCCGTTTGACCGGATTTAAGTTCCAATTCGACTTCGCAAATCGGTTCTTGCAGGTCGCCTGATTCAACAAAGCCTTGATCGAATGCGACCTCGACTTGGCTACCATCAGGCATACCAATCAACCACTGCTCACGCGTGAAGTTGGTAGAGAACAGAGGAGTCAGCTCAGCTTGCAACGTTTCGATGTCTTTACCTGTTGGCCAGATATCCTCTGGGTGCAGGGCTAGCTTAGGTTCGTTGCTGTCGTGTTCTGCATTGTATTCAGGCCTTTGATGCAGGCCAGCAACCACACGACCAGCAGTCTTTACGGTTTGTACAAATACGTCATCAAAGCGTCGAATGCGTAAGCCTGTATCGTGCTTACGTAGCCAGTTGTCAGCGGTGTCAAAGTAGATGTTACCTAGCTCACGACAACTGTGCTGAAGTACTTTAGTTTCAGCAATTTTATTGCGTAAAGTCTCTGAAAATTCAGGAGAAACAAAAAACTTCAGTTCTATCTCGGTTTCCATAGTTATACCTTTCTGTGAAGATAGGGACAGGATATTGCCAATTTGAAAAGTCGGCAAGTCAGAAATATCGCCCTTATGATGATCTAAAACAGTTTTAATGAGAGATTGATTAGGTTAACATGCGCGACTTTGTAGCCATCGCTTAACATTTCACCATGAATATGGTGTATGTTGTTTTAAGGTTATTATTTATTAGGTTGGATGACCATGCCAGTAAATACAATTATGGGGTTATTTGCAAAGTCCCCAATTAAACCTTTGCAGCGTCACGTAGTATGCGTGAACGAATGTTGTTCTCACCTAGTTAATTTCTTTGAAGTTTCTTCAAAAGGTGACTGGGAAAAAGCATCAGAAATTCGAGCTCAAATTTCTCACCTTGAGAAAGAAGCTGACGTACTAAAACGTGAAATTCGCCTTAAACTTCCTCGTGGTTTGTTTATGCCAGTTGATCGCACCGATATGTTGGAGCTATTAACTCAACAAGACAAACTCGCAAACCTAGCGAAAGACATTGCTGGCCGTGTATATGGTCGTCAACTTGTCATTCCTGCTCCTATGCAAGAAAACTTCATCGCTTACGTTAAACGTTGTCTAGATGCAGCGAACCAAGCACAAAACGTAATCAATGAATTAGACGAATTACTTGAGACTGGCTTTAAAGGCCGTGAAGTAACACTCGTTGCCGAAATGATTCATCAATTAGATGTAATTGAAGATGACACGGATGCGATGCAGATCGAACTACGCCAACAACTAATGGCAATTGAAGGCGATCTGAATCCAGTTGATATCATGTTCTTATACAAAATTCTTGAATGGGTTGGTGGTATTGCAGATCAAGCACAGCGTGTAGGCGCTCGTCTTGAAGTAATGCTTTCTCGATCTTAAATCATACGTTAACCATATAACGAAGAGCATTTTTTGAACAAACCACTTATGCGCTGAGTATTCCTCTCGCTGAGCGGTTTTTTGCGTCTAAATTTGTTCCGCTTGTTATCAAACAACTAGGTATTACGATGGATATCCTTGCTAACTACGGCACTGTCCTGATTATTGTTGCAGCAGCTTTCGGTTTCTTGATGGCTATTGGTATTGGTGCAAATGACGTTGCGAACGCAATGGGCACCTCAGTAGGCTCTAAAGCTTTAACCGTTAAACAAGCGATCATTATCGCAATGATCTTTGAATTCGCAGGTGCTTACCTTGCGGGCGGCGAAGTAACAGACACGATTCGTAAAGGTGTTATCGAAACGTCTCTATTCGCTCATCAACCAGATGTACTTGTGTACGGCATGATGTCAGCACTTCTTGCTGCTGGTACATGGCTACTTCTCGCTTCTTACATGGGCTGGCCGGTTTCTACGACTCACTCAATCATCGGTGCAATCATCGGTTTTGCGTGTATTTCTGTAGGTACTGAAGCTGTAGACTGGAACAGTGTTCAAGGTATTGTGGGTAGTTGGATTATCACACCCGTTATTTCCGGCTTCTTCGCTTACGTCATATTTGTAAGTGCTCAACGACTGATTTTTGATACAGAGAACCCGCTATTTAACGCGAAACGCTTTGTACCGGTATACATGTTCATTACAACAATGGTAATTGCACTTGTAACCATCAAAAAAGGCCTTAAGCACGTTGGTCTTCACCTAAGCAACACTGAAGCATGGGTTTGGGCTGCTGGCGTTTCTGCGCTTGTAATGATCGGCGGTTACCTATACATCCAGAAGAAATTCGCTAACCGCGAAGAAGACCACGGCTTTGCAGGTGTTGAAGGCATCTTCTCTGTACTCATGGTTATCACAGCTTGTGCGATGGCATTTGCACACGGTTCAAACGACGTTGCGAACGCGATTGGTCCACTGTCTGCTGTTGTATCAACCGTTGAGCACATGGGTGAAATCACAGGTAAGAGTACTATCGCATGGTGGATTCTTCCTCTAGGTGGATTCGGTATCGTTGTTGGTCTTGCAACAATGGGTCATAAAGTAATGGCAACCGTTGGTACTGGTATTACAGAGCTAACACCAAGCCGTGGCTTTGCTGCACAACTTGCAACTGCATGTACGGTTGTACTAGCTTCAGGTACTGGCCTTCCAATCTCTACTACACAAACACTCGTTGGTGCTGTTTTAGGTGTTGGTTTTGCTCGTGGTATCGCAGCACTAAACTTAGGCGTTGTACGTAATATCGTGGCTTCTTGGATTGTGACACTACCTGCAGGTGCTCTACTTGCTGTTGTGTTCTTCTACGCAATTCAAGCTGCGTTTACTATGTAATCGCGACTGCGTTAGTGAATACTAGCGTCAGAACAGTGTGAGCTTCAGTAACGATATGTAAATGCCATGTCATTATTGACTCAAACGCACAGAAAGGGAGGCTTTGCCTCCCTTCTTTGTTGCACCGCATAAAGAAACTAAATATTATTTGCTGATTGAGGCTGACTCATACGCCTACCCAATTTGAATCGTTAAGGGATTTACTGTGAAAAAACTGATTAGCTTAGTTTTGTTCGCAATGCTTGCGGCTCCAGCTGCCTTTGCACAAGACCGTTATATTGCTGACAAACTATTTACTTATATGCATTCTGGCCCAAACAACACATTCCGTATCATCGGTAGTGTTGATGCTGGTGAAAAGATTACATTCCTACAAACTAACAAGAGTACGGGTTACACCCAAATTCAAGACAACCGTGGCCGTAAAGGTTGGGTTGAAAGCAAGCTTGTAAGCACTCAAGAAAGCATGGCACTGCGTATGCCTAAGCTAGAGAAAGAGCTGACGGAAGTTAAAGGCAAGCTAGCGAATGCTCGTCAGAGTGCTGACAGCGAAAAAGCTGGCCTAGCAAGCTCTCTAGATTCTCGTAACAAGCAGATTGCTGAACTAGAACAGAACTACAGTGAAATTAGCCAACAGCTAACGAGTTCTCAAACAGAGAACCGTGAACTGCGCGCTAAGCTAGACACTCAAAAAGACGACCTACTATTGAAGTACTTCATGTACGGTGGTGGTGTTGCGGGTATTGGTCTACTTCTAGGCCTTGTTCTGCCACACATCATGCCTCGTCGCAGAAAATCACCAAACGGTTGGGCGTAGACTTAACGCTTGTATCAGGTACAGTAAATTCAGTATCGAATATCAAAAAGGAGCACCGAGGTGCTCCTTTTTATTTGTCTGTTATCTAGATACCTTTAGAGCTCGCTAGCCTTTCCACTCGTACAGAGCTGGGATTTCTATCTTCTGCTGATTGAACTCTATGATCACTGATTGTGGCTTAATCTCTAGTAATTGAATGTCTTGTCCAATCCAATCTCCTTGCGCCACTTCTTGGCCGTTCACTTTTACCCAACGTTTGGTCTCGCTGCTCGAGTACATATGAGTTTGTAGGTCTAACTTAGGAAGGACGCCTGATAAGCTATTGGTGTGCGTTTCCAACTCAATAACCTGAGAGCCTCTTTGCCCTGCGGGTCTAGAGTCCATCGGCTCAGGAGTGCTTTGTTGCTCCCCCATAATGGATTCAAGCTTCAATGCCAAATCAGGTGGCAACTCACTGAGGTCTAGCCCTTGCAGCAGATCACTGTCCGATTGTAAGTCACTATTTGATTGCTGATCAGTGCTTGATTGCAGAGCAGTCGTTTCATCACTCGCGCCTGGCTGAACGGATGACGATTCAGAACTGGCTGTCATTTGAGTGTTGTTATCAGCATTAGCGAAGATCACTGCTGAGCCACCAGCGGTGTTTGCACGATTAGCGCCAGAATCAATCTGTGCATACATCTCTTGGCGTGGCAATGCTTTCAACGGTTGGCTCGCCGGTGCAGGGCGAACGGTGAACAAGGCATCTTCTTCCTCAGACACGGCATCCATGCTTGCTATATCAGCATCCGCAATTTCAGGCTCAATGTCTGATTCAGTTTTAAATTCTGGCAGAGCGACATTGGCAGCTTGGTTCACGGCTTCTTGTTGTTGGATATACGATTGATAAGCCAAGACGCCACCCACCAACAAAGAAGGAACCAAGATTAAGAGTAGCCCCATCGCTAACGATGAACCTCGCTTGTTGCTCATCCCTTTTGCAGAATTAGGAACATGATGATTCTGGTAGCCTTTGAAGCTTGGTTTGCTAAGAGAGTGCTGATTAATAGAAGATGGCTTGTGAGACGGCTGTTTAAGTTCGTGCATAATACGTGACATTAGCTTTCGCCCCCTTCTAGTGACATCAGCTTAGGCGAATCGAGTTGAGCTAATCTCTGCAATCTTGCTAAGGTGCGCTTACCTGCAATGCCATCAACAGACATACCTTGCCACGTTTGAAATGCTTCGATTTTCATTTTTAACTCATAATCAAATACATCACTACCGGAAACAACCTCTCCTAATACTTCAGAAAGCAGTAGATCAAGCAAAGCAACCGCTTCACCTTGATAGCCCTCTTTAAGGGTCTCTCGCAGCGGCTGCTTCCAAATAGCGACGTAATCGCCTTGCCAGATTTGCTCTAAGGATTGCTTCGGCATCACCAACAGCTTTTCATTAACCAGCAACTCGACAGAATCCTTAGACACGCCATACAGCACAGCAAACACTGGTTTTTGGTCTATGTCGAGATTAAGTACCACAGGAACACCAAGTTCTAACAAGGTATCCAAACTGGCCTGCTGCTGCTCACACACAAAAACACTTTGTGGCTCACTTAAGCACAATCCATCACGCAGTGAAGATTGATATCCCCACAGCGTATACAAGTCTTTGATAGCGAGAGAACGATTGGTCCCCTGCATCAAATGTTGTTGAATGTGTTGTGGCAATTCAAACTTGGCAGGTTTTGGCTCAGCAACCAACTTAGGAACATCTGATACCAAAGAACGCTGAGTACGTGCTAACACTTCCGTCTTTGCTTCATTTGATGCATCCGTAGGCAACCAAGCATTGATATAGCTTGGAGCGAAGTTAAAGGTCGCTATTGCAAGACCAACGCTTAACGTCGCAATCCCTGCGTATTGGAATAACTTAGGCGCGACACGAGAAGTTAGAGCTTTCTCGACGTGATACACATCGGCCTGAAAGGACATAACCTGCTGACACGCTCGGTTAACCGTTTCATTGCTCGGTAGCTGCTCACCGTCATGAAAAGCCAACTGCAGTGCTTTATCACACACCAAGTTAATGAGCCTTGGAATACCATGCGTATATTGAGCAATCAGCTTGATAGAACGGTTCGAAAACAACATCTGCTCGCCACCCGCCGTCTCCAAACGAAACGCGATGTACTTGCCCGTTTCTTCGGTATTAAGAGGCAGTAAGTGATAACGACCAGTAATGCGCTGTGCTAGCTGACGTAGCTGCGTGGTTTGTAAGTGCTGTTGTAATTCCGGCTGGCCGACCAACAGTACTTTTAACAGCTTACGATTGTCGGTTTCCAAGTTTGTTAGAAGGCGTAACTGCTCCAACACATCGGCAGCGAGGTGTTGGGCTTCATCGATCACCAATAGGGTTTGAATGCCTTCGGCATGGCTATCAAGTAGAAAATAATGAATAGCCTGACTGAGCTGTTTCAACGATGCTTGTTCTGGGTACTCGACCTCAAACTCATCGCAGATAGCTTCTAGTAAATCCGTATTTGAAAACGTAGGGTTAAGTATAAGGCCAGCCTGAGTATGGCTATCCAATGAAGACAACATCGCCTTAGCGACCGTTGTTTTCCCTGTACCAACCTCACCAGTAAGCATCGCAAAGCCCCCACCCTCGCCTAAACCGGCTTGTAGGTTCTGCATCGCTTCTTGATGGCGCTGACTCAAAAACAAGTAGCGAGAATTTGGTACAATCGAAAATGGCATCTCAACGAAGCCAAAATATTCCTTATACATGTGCTGCCCTATAATTACGATTAATGGAAAGTACCATTGCTTGCAGTAAAGTCCAGCAGTGATAAAACATTTCGAGGTGATAAGTTGCAAATTTACGATAGCCTACCAAAAGACAACGGGCTACAACGCTATCTAGTCGGTGGAGCAGTGCGCGATAAGCTGCTCAATATTGATAGTTATGATAGAGATTGGGTCGTGGTAGGGAGTACCCCTCAAGAGATGGAAAACCTTGGCTTTACTGCTGTGGGAAAAGATTTCCCGGTATTCTTGCACCCAAAAACCAAAGAAGAGCACGCACTGGCTCGCACTGAGAGAAAATCAGGCTCTGGTTACACAGGCTTCGAATGTTACTTCGCGCCAGACGTGAGTTTGGAAGAAGACCTGATGCGTCGAGATCTGACCATCAACTCTATAGCTCAAGATGATAAAGGCCAACTTCACGATCCTTATCATGGCCAGAAAGATCTCTCGGATCGTATCTTAAGACACGTTTCAGACGCTTTTGTTGAAGACCCTCTTCGTGTACTGCGTGTGGCTCGCTTCGCCGCCAAGCTTCACCATCTTAACTTCACGGTTGCACCGGAAACCATGGATATGATGAGTGAGATCGTCCAATCTGGTGAGCTGGCACACCTTACTGCAGAGCGAGTTTGGCAAGAGTGGCATAAGTCTCTTAGTACACCGCACCCTGAAGTGTTCCTCTCTGTATTGAAAGAGTGTGGTGCATTGGCAGTCGTATTACCTGAGATTGACGCTCTATTTGGCGTCCCTCAACCTGAAAAATGGCACCCTGAAATCGACACGGGTATTCACACTCTGATGGTTGCTCAGCAAGCCGCACTATTAAGCCCATCGCTACCGGTACGCTTTGCAGCTCAAGTGCATGACTTAGGTAAAGGCGTCACACCACAAGCTGAATGGCCAAGCCATAAAATGCACTGCCACACAGGTGTTAAGATAATCAAGAAACTGTGTGAGCGAGTGAGAGTGCCCAATGAGTTCAGAGACCTTGCGTTGTTAGTGTGCGAGCAACATTCTAATATCCACCGCGCAGGCGAGCTCAAACCAACCACCTTTCTCAAGGTTCTCAACAAGTTCGATGTTTGGCGTAAGCCAGATAGGCTCGACGATATACTACTTTGCTGCCAGGCCGACCACGCAGGCCGAAAAGGGTTACAAGATCAGCCTTACCCTCAAAAGGCTCGTTTTGAAGCTGCCTATCAAGCGGCGCTTCAAGTTGAAGTAAAAGCGATCATTGCAGATGGCTTTAAAGGTAAAGATATTCGAGAAGAGCAAGAGAAGCGCAGAGCGGTGGCTATTGAAAGCGCGTTATCAGAACTTGCTAGCAGTTAATCGTCACCGCACTAACTAAAACGTATTAAAAAGCCCGCAGTTAAGCGGGCCTTTTGTTTCAATTCTTACAGCGAGACCGTTGCCTGTGTCTGTTACTGCATCATTAAGAAAGCAAACAGACCACAACCTAGAATCAGTCGGTAGATAACGAACGGTGTCATGCCCATACGAGAGATAAGCTTCAAGAAGAAGTGAATACAGATGTAAGCACTGATGAAAGACACCGCAACACCCGTTAGCAAAGTGCCAACATGGATTGGGTCACCGCTTGTCACCAACTTAAGACCTAAATAACCACCAGCCAGAGTGATGATTGGGATAGACATCAAGAAAGAGAATCGAGCCGCTGCTTCACGTGTGAAACCAAGGTAAAGCGCCGCGGTAATGGTTGCGCCAGAACGAGACGTGCCCGGAATGATCGCCATTGCTTGAGCAAGACCAATAAACAGCGCCTTTTTCCAACCCGCTTGGTATTCGTCATCGCGCAGGCTTGAGTTCTTGTCCACCCACCATAGCAATAGACCAAAGATAATCGTTGTCGTCGCGATCACCCACGCACTGCGTAAGTAAAGCTCAACAATATCTTTCATCAACAAGCCAAAGATACACGCAGGAATCGTCGCGAGAATGATCATCCACGCTAACTTCGCTTCTTTACTGCGATCGCCTTTAAACACTGAACCAAAGAATGCGCTCAACAGAGAGACCACTTCTTTACGGAAATAGATAACAACAGCTGCCAAAGTACCAACGTGGACAGCGACATCAAAGGCCAAACCTTGATCTTCCCAGCCTAAAACAGCAGAAGGAAGGATTAGGTGTGCAGAACTGGAAATAGGTAAAAACTCTGTAAAGCCTTGCACCAACGCCAATATAAACGCTTCAAAATAACTCATTACTTACCTTAAAAATTATAGTTTTATATCTACGACAGAGAGCGAGTCTAATTGCTGCATCTTCTGCCATATTTCACTGACGGTTCTTCCGTCTTGCGGGATCACTCGCGCAGGACAAAGATCATAAAGCGGTTGTGTTACAAAAGGATATTTGTAGATATCACTGCGTGGTAATTCTGGCTCACGCTCAGAAACCTCCTCTCCAAACAGCACAATATCAAGATCGAGTTTTCGATCTTGTAGTTTGTGCGCATCTTGAGAGCGACCCCATTTAAACTCAATTTTACGCAGCTGCTGTGAAAATTCAGTCAATGAGAGTGACGTGTCGAGCTCTATCACAAAGTTATAAAACGGATGGCTATTAAAACCCACGGGCTCACAGTGATAGATTTTAGAGCATTTAAGGTTAGTCCCTAACGATTGAAGCTCTGTCCATGCCACCCTTGCATGCTTGTCGCGGTCTATGTTCGTGCCAACACCAACATAGGCTACTGTCATGCTTGACCTCGTTCGATGATCACACCAACGGCTTTTGCTTGTGGCACTGCGCCAGGTTTAGCCAATCGGATTTTAATCCACGGCACAGAGAATTGAGTCATGATCAATTCAGCAACTTCTTCAGCCACACGTTCAACCAATAGGAATCGGCCATTCGCAATGTGGTCAAGCACGGCTGTACTCACTGTCGAGTAATCCAAAGCATCAACCACATCATCACTCTTACCCGCTGGGCGGTTGTCATGAGCCATTTCAATATCAAGCACAAGTTTTTGTTTAATCTCTTGTTCCCAATCGTAAACACCGATCGTTGTAATTACTTCTAGCTGTTCAATGAAAACTTTATCCAGTGCCATGACTTGTCCTTTTAGAGGTCGGATACCCATATAGGGGAAAAAAACGTATTATTTGCGTAATTCGAGATATGATATCAATTACTCTTGGATTGAGCATTATTTTCCCATCGTTAGGCGTATAACCGTTAAAGGACAGACATGACCCCATTGGCACTAATCATGATCATTGCAGCCTATTTGCTAGGTTCAATCTCTAGTGCGGTCTTGATATGCCGAGTCTTAAGACTTCCCGATCCAAGAACGGTAGGCTCCAATAACCCGGGCGCCACCAATGTACTGCGTGTTGGCGGTAAAGGCGCAGCTGCTGCCGTCCTCCTATGTGACATGCTGAAAGGCACTATCCCTGTCTGGCTTGGCTACTACCTCAAGATCGACCCAATTATTTTAGGGGTTGTCGCAATTGCGGCGTGTCTTGGCCATATGTATCCAATCTTCTTCCACTTCAAAGGTGGTAAAGGCGTGGCAACCGCACTCGGCGCTATCGCCCCAATAGGGTTCGATCTAACCGGAATGATCATGGCGACTTGGTTAGTGGTGGCGTTTTTGTTTCGTTACTCTTCTTTAGCGGCACTGGTTACTGTGCTACTTGCCCCTTTCTACGCTTGGTTAGTCAAACCTCAATACACATTGCCAGTAGCCATGCTGTGCTGTTTGATCGTGTTACGTCACCACCAGAATATCCGCCGCCTACTCGATGGCAGCGAACCAAAACTCGGACAAAAAAAATCGGCTTAAACTGTCACGTCTAAGCCGAACTATTTTTAAACCGAGATGCGTTTAAACCGACGTAAGTATAAGTCGAACAACACTATTCAGTATTTAAGAACTTACAGCAGATGTTTATCTAAAAACGTCTTCAGCATTGTGTTCACAAACTCTGGTTGCTCTAACGAGCTAATATGACCTGCGCCAGGAATCACCACTAATTCACTGCCCGTAATGCAATCGTGCATTAGGTATGACTCAAGAACCGGACGTGGTTTATCTTCTTGTCCTACAGCAATCAAAACAGGCAAAGCAAAGTTCTCTACCGATTCAATCATATCGCGACGTCCAAACACCATTCGACCAATTCGTGCCACTTCTTCAGCGTTGTCGCCCTCAAGAGCTGATAACTGCTGAGTAAAACCTTCAACTAAAGCTGGCGTGTTGGTTTGAGCATCATTAGCAAAGAACAGTGGAACAACCGCTTCAACAATTGGTTGAGGAACCATCTTAGTTTGAGTGATGGTGTCTAACATGTGGAAGTATTTAGCGTGCGCAACTTCTGGCTCTAAACCCACAAAAGTATCCATTAATACCAATGACTGAATTCGCGCAGGTGCTAATTCGGCAAGCTCCGTTCCCCACATACCGCCAACCGATAAGCCAACCACTGAGAATTCTTCGATCTCTAAATGATCAAGCAGAGCCAAAACGTGCTGAGCGTAATCTTTCAAGTTACGCATCGAAGTGGGTGCTGCTTGAGATTCACCATGAGACCAAAGCTCTGGAACAATACAGCGATACTGAGTTTTTAACGCTTCGATCTGCGGCTTCCACATTGCACTATCCCAAAGATAACTGTGGCCGAGTACAACAACAGGGCCTTGACCTTCATCTAGGTACGCCATCGATTGATTGTCTACTGTGAACTTGTTCATTTTCTTCCCTAATCTCTATCAGCAATTATTTATCGACATACAGTCGGTAAGCTAGGATATAAAAACGGCCGCACAAGGCGACCGTTTATCGAAACACTATGGTTTATTACGCAATTGGCTCTAGCTGGTCAATTGGCCAACGCGGTGTGGCATGAACAGACAAATCAGCCGTTTCGCCATTCTTCAAGCGCTGCATGCCCGCATAAGCGATCATCGCACCGTTATCTGTACAGAACTCAGTGCGTGGGTAGTACACCTCACCACCGATTTTCTTAGCAAGAGCTTCAAGCTCAACACGCAGTTGCTTGTTAGCACTTACACCGCCAGCAATCACTATACGTTTCATGCCTGTTTCTACCAAGGCGCGCTTACACTTGATTACTAAGGTTGCACAAACAGCTTCTTGGAATGCATAAGCAATATCAGCACGAGTCTGGTTATCATTATCGTTATCACGAATGGTATTCGCTGCGAACGTCTTCAGACCAGAAAAGCTCATATCTAGACCTGGACGATCGGTCATTGGACGCGGGAACTTAAAACGACCCGGAGTGCCTTTTTCTGCCAAGCGAGATAGCAGTGGACCACCAGGGTAATCTAAGCCCATCAGCTTCGCGGTTTTATCAAACGCTTCACCCGCTGCATCATCAATCGATTCACCAAGAATTCGGTATTCACCAATGCCTTTCACTTCTACCATCATAGTATGGCCGCCAGAAACCAGCAGAGCCACAAATGGGAATGGAGGTGGATTGTCTTCTAACATTGGCGCAAGAAGGTGGCCTTCCATATGATGGACAGGCACAGCAGGCACGCCCCACGCATAAGCAATACTGCGACCAATCGTTGCACCTACAAGCAAAGCGCCCACTAAACCTGGACCAGCCGTGTAAGCCACACCATCAATGTCTTTCGACGTTAGGTTCGCTTCAGCTAATGCCGCTTTAATAAGAGGAATTGTTTTTTTCACGTGGTCACGTGAAGCTAGCTCAGGTACCACACCACCGTAATCGGCGTGCAGCTTTACTTGGCTATATAATTGATGAGAAAGCAGCCCTTGCTCATCATCATAAATCGCGATTCCTGTTTCATCACAAGAGGTTTCAATACCAATAATGCGCATAATTTTCTCGGCACGCTTTCGTCTAAAATGGGAAATTAGCGCAATATTACCCTGCCTAAGCTCTTCAAACAAATATTGTACAGACTATAATCGACAAAGTGCTTTACAAAGCCACTGTGATCGGATTAAAATTCCGCACCATTTTTGATCAAGCTGGTTAATGGCCAAACGCGAATAGAGAGTTAGCTCGATGGGTAACTTCTCTGATTTGGTACTGAGTAGCCAGCGATAATGAATAACCCCTGAGGTGAAAGGCATATGCCAATAGTTAAAGTACGTGAAAACGAACCGTTCGACGTTGCACTACGTCGTTTCAAGCGCTCTTGTGAAAAAGCAGGTATCCTTTCTGAAGTTCGCCGTCGCGAGCACTACGAAAAGCCAACTACAGTTCGCAAACGCGCTAAAGCAGCAGCTCAAAAGCGTCACGCTAAGAAGCTAGCTCGCGAAAACGCACGTCGCGTTCGCCTGTACTAATAACTTAATCCATAAGGACTGAGTTATGGCTCTTATTGAACAACTCAAAGAAGAGCAAAAATTAGCGATGAAAGCCAAGGACAAACCGCGCCTTGGCACTATCCGCTTAGCTCTTTCAGCAATTAAGCAACGTGAAGTTGACGAACGGATCACTCTGAACGACGACGACATTCTTGCTGTATTAGTTAAAATGGTTAAGCAACGTCGCGATTCTGTTGCTCAATATGAATCAGCAAATCGTCAAGATCTTGCTGACGTGGAAAAAGCAGAAATTACGGTACTTGAAGGCTTTATGCCTCAACCGCTAACTGATGAAGAAGTTATTGCACTACTTGATAGCGCAATCGCCGAAGCTCAACCAGCGGGCATGCAAGACATGGGTAAAGTAATGGCTATCTTGAAACCACAAATTCAAGGGCGTGCAGATATGGGGAAAGTTAGTGGTTTAGTTCGTTCTAAACTCGCTTAATCCCAAATCAAATTGCAACAAGCCGTGCAATCCTTCGGAACGCACGGCTTGTTTGTATCTGTAACCTATTCAAACTATTATTATCCACACTCTCAGTTAGTGCATTTTTCTAAGGTTTTATGGCAGGACACATCCCGCGTAGTTTCATCGATGATCTCCTAGCGCGTCTCGACATTGTCGACATTGTGGACGCACGCGTGAAACTTAAGAAAAAAGGCAAAAACTATGGTGCTTGTTGCCCATTCCACAACGAAAAGACCCCTTCTTTTAGCGTAAGCCAAGAAAAACAGTTTTATCACTGCTTTGGTTGTGGCGTACACGGTAATGCTATCGACTTCATTATGGAGTTCGAACGCCTCGATTTTGTTGAAGCTATTGAAGAGCTAGCCTCTTTCTTAGGCCTCGACGTTCCTAGAGAACAGCGCAGCGGCGAGATATCAACAGCACCAAGAGCCAACAGCGAACAAAAACGTAACCTCTACGATTTGATGGGCGGCATCAGTAATTTTTACCGCTCTCAACTGAAAATATCAGCCAACAAACCTGCGATTGATTACCTAAAGAATCGTGGCCTTTCGGGCGAGATCGTCCAGAAGTTTGGTATTGGTTATGTGGCCGATGAGTGGGACTTAGTTCGTAAGAACTTTGGCCAACAGAAAGAAGCCCAAGACATGCTCGTGACTGGCGGCATGCTAATTGAGAACGATAAAGGTAACCGATACGACCGATTCCGTGGACGCGTAATGTTCCCAATTCGTGATCGTCGTGGCCGTGTGATTGGTTTTGGTGGTCGTGTATTAGAAGACGGCACACCAAAATACCTCAACTCACCAGAAACGCCTATCTTCCATAAAGGTAAAGAGCTTTACGGCCTTTATGAAGTGCTGCAAGCCTACCGTGAACCGCCGCAAATACTTGTGGTTGAAGGTTACATGGATGTCGTGGCACTCGCGCAATATGGTGTCGATTACTCAGTAGCATCACTGGGCACCTCGACAACCGGCGACCATGTTCAAATGTTGTTCCGTCAAACCAGCACTGTGGTTTGTTGTTACGATGGTGACCGAGCAGGTAAAGAGGCCGCATGGCGCGCACTAGAAAACGCGCTTGAATACCTGAAAACCGGTAACACGCTTAAGTTTCTATTCTTGCCCGACGGTGAAGATCCAGACAGCTATATTAGAGAGCATGGCAAAGCCGCTTTTGAACAGCTGGTCCACAATGCGACGCCGCTTTCGACCTATTTGTTCGATAACCTGATTGAAATACACAAGTTAAACTTGGGAACAACCGAAGGGAAATCAGCACTGCGTGCACACGCCAGCGCCTTGATTAATAAAATCCCTGACAGTTACTTCCAAGAATTGCTCGAAAAACTGCTCGATGAGCGAACTGGATTTGATAACCAATTGAGACGTGCGCGTGTTCATACACAGAACCCGACACCTCAACCACATAAAGAGCTGAAGCGCACTCCAATGCGTGAAGTTATCGCTTTGCTTATCCAAAATCCGAGCTATGCTGATATGGTACCGGATTTATCAAGTGTCAAAGGCTTACAGTTGCCCGGACTAAGTTTATTCGTCGAAGTACTTGATAAATGCCACGAGCATCCCCATATCAACACAGGCCAATTATTAGAGCATTGGCGACACAATAAACATGAGGCTCTTCTGTCTCGTCTCGCGAGCTGGGAAATCCCCCTCGACGAAGACAATCAAGAAGACATATTTTTAGACTCATTGGACAACATACTTGCCCAGTGCGTTGAAAAACAAATTGAAAACCTGCAGGCCAAAGCAAGAAGCGTCGGTTTATCAGCCGAAGAAAAAAGGGAGCTACTAGCTTTAATGCTAGATCTAAAAGCGTAACCCTGTTTGATTAGTCAGCATTTAATAAATTTGTTAACATAATTGGTTTGCATTTGAGAATGCAACGTCCTTCACCAGACCTGAAGTTGGATATCATCTATGGATCAAAATCCGCAGTCACAGCTTAAATTACTTGTTATTAAAGGCAAGGAACAAGGCTATCTGACCTACGCCGAAGTAAACGACCACCTACCTGCAGAAATCGTGGATTCTGAACAGGTAGAAGACATCATTCAAATGATCAACGACATGGGTATCAAGGTAGTTGAAACTGCACCTGATGCTGATGATCTAGCACTTAATGATGACGATGCCAATATAGATGAAGATGCAGCCGAAGCTGCAGCTGCTGCGCTTTCAAGCGTAGAAAGCGAGATTGGCCGTACTACTGACCCAGTTCGTATGTACATGCGTGAAATGGGTACGGTTGAACTACTGACTCGTGAAGGCGAAATCGACATTGCGAAACGTATTGAAGATGGTATCAATACAGTTCAACTATCGGTTGCTGAGTACCCAGGCACTATTCCATACATCTTGGAACAGTTTGACCGCGTACAAGCAGAAGAGATTCGCTTAACAGACCTAATCAATGGCTTTGTTGACCCAGACGACGATGGCACAGCTGCGCCAACGGCGACTCACATCGGTTCAGAACTTGCTGAAACTGATCTGGAAGACGAAGACAAAGAAGACGCTGAAGACGACGAGGAAGAGGAAGAAGAAGATACAGGTATCGATCCTGAGCTTGCTCTTGAGAAGTTCACAGCGCTTCGTACTAGCTACCAGAACCGTCAGCTAGCGATCAACGAGTACGGCCATGAAAGCCCGAAAGCAACGCTTGCAACGACAATGATGCAAGACGTATTCAAAGAGTTCCGTCTAACACCAAAACAGTTTGATTACCTAGTAAACGAACTGCGTAACTCTATGGATCGCGTACGTACTCAAGAACGCCTAATCATGCGTCAAACGGTTGAGTACGGCAAAATGCCGAAGAAATCTTTCATTGCTCTATTTACTGGTAACGAATCTAGCGAAGCATGGTTGGATGAAGTTCTTGCTTCAGACAAGCCATACGCAGAAAAGATCAAACGTAACGAGCACGACATCCGTCGCTCTATCCAAAAACTGGATATGATCGAACGTGAAACGTCTCTTACTGTTCAAAGCATCAAAGATATCAGCCGTCGTATGTCTATCGGTGAAGCGAAAGCTCGTCGTGCGAAGAAAGAGATGGTTGAAGCGAACTTACGTCTAGTAATCTCGATTGCTAAGAAGTACACAAACCGTGGTCTACAATTCCTGGATCTAATCCAAGAAGGTAACATCGGTCTGATGAAAGCGGTAGATAAGTTTGAATACCGTCGTGGTTATAAGTTCTCTACTTACGCTACTTGGTGGATCCGTCAAGCAATCACTCGTTCGATTGCCGACCAAGCTCGTACTATCCGTATTCCGGTTCACATGATCGAAACGATCAACAAACTAAACCGTATCTCTCGTCAAATGCTACAAGAGATGGGGCGTGAACCACTTCCGGAAGAGCTAGCTGAACGCATGCAAATGCCTGAAGACAAGATCCGTAAAGTACTGAAAATCGCTAAAGAGCCAATCTCAATGGAGACACCAATCGGTGACGACGAAGATTCGCACCTAGGTGATTTCATCGAGGATACAACGCTAGAACTACCTTTAGACTCTGCTACGGCAACAAGCCTACGCGGCGCAACTAAAGACGTTCTTGCAGGCCTAACGCCTCGTGAAGCGAAAGTACTGCGTATGCGTTTCGGTATCGACATGAACACTGACCACACTCTTGAAGAGGTTGGTAAGCAGTTCGACGTAACTCGTGAACGTATCCGTCAGATCGAAGCAAAAGCACTGCGTAAACTTCGTCACCCAAGCCGCTCAGAAACTCTGCGTAGCTTCCTAGACGAGTAATTACACGCTTTAGTGTGGTTAGCTTTTAAGCATAAAATAAGAAAAGGTGAGCGTTGGCTCACCTTTTTTTTATCCGTGTGATTTAAGTGGCTAAGATGTAAGCGGAATTGCCCCTTATAGTGTCTAGACACCACTGAATGCTTCCCCTATAATCTATGCCCTACGGCCCCTTAGCTCAGTGGTTAGAGCGCACGACTCATAATCGTTCGGTCCCCAGTTCAAATCTGGGAGGGGCCACCAAATTAGAAAAGCCAGAACAGTTCACGCTGCTCTGGCTTTTTGCTTTTCTGATTCAGTACAAATCACGCCCTGCACTTCCTAACCAATAACGAATTGTCCCGCACACAATTCCAATTGCCTCTCTGTGACTAAACATACTTTTCTTTTATAAAAAAATCGGCAATATGAGTGTACACAAATCATTCAATAGTTCAGGGAAGAAACATGAAAGACGAAACACTCTCGATTCACTTCGGCTACGAAACTGATCCAACAACCAAATCGGTTGCCACACCTATTTACCAAACCGTCGCTTACGAATTCGATGACGCACAACATGGCGCCGACCTGTTTAACCTTGCGGTGCCAGGTAATATCTACACACGGATAATGAATCCAACCAATGATGTGTTAGAAAAACGCATGGCAGCCTTAGAAGGGGGGATTGCAGGCTTAGTGGTAAGTGCGGGCAGTGCTGCGATCAACTACGCGATTCAGACGTTGGCGCAAATCGGTGACAACATTGTCTCAACGCCTCAGCTTTACGGTGGTACTTACACCCTATTTGCTCACATGTTGCCAAACCAAGGAATTGAAGTTCGTTTTGCTAAAGACGACAAACCAGAAAGCTTAGCGGCACTGATCGATGAAAAAACCAAGGCGGTTTACTGTGAAAGTATCGGTAACCCAGCAGGTAATATTATCGACTTAGAGCGTGTTGCTGAACTTGCTCACGCACAAGGTGTACCTGTGATTGTTGATAACACGGTGGCGACGCCTGTACTGTGTAAACCTATCGATTTTGGTGCTGACATCGTGGTGCACTCACTAACTAAATACGTGGGTGGTCACGGTACAACGTTAGGTGGCGTGATTGTCGACTCAGGTAAATTCCCATGGGCACAGCACAAGGACCGCTTCCCTGTGTTTAATCAGCCAGAGCCTTCTTATCATGGCGTGGTTTATACCGAGGCCTTTGGTGAGGCTGCGTTTATTGGTCGTGCTAGAACGGTTCCCCTACGTAATACAGGTGCAGCACTGTCACCAATGAATGCTTTCATGTTGATGCAAGGTT
Organism: Vibrio sp. 10N.286.52.F8; assembly: GCF_041468745.1. Taxonomy (NCBI): domain Bacteria; kingdom Pseudomonadati; phylum Pseudomonadota; class Gammaproteobacteria; order Vibrionales; family Vibrionaceae; genus Vibrio; species Vibrio sp. 10N.286.52.F8. Next base: position 480 of record NZ_JBFRJF010000048.1, on the reverse strand, counting down.
TGGAGACGTTGTCGCTACGCATGGAGCGACACACAGAGAATGCCTTGAAAGTAGCGGAATACCTCAAGCAACACGAGAAAGTCAGTTGGGTAAGTTACGCTGGCCTGCCTGATTCAGAATTCTATCCACTCGCTGAAAAGTACATGCAAGGTAAGCCATCGGCCATTCTATCTTTTGGTTTAAAAGACGGTTATGAAGCCGGTGTTCGCTTCTATGATGCACTGCAAATCTTCAAGCGCTTAGTTAACATTGGCGATGCGAAATCTCTCGCTTGTCACCCAGCTTCGACGACACACCGTCAACTAAGCGAAGCTGAACAGAAACAAGCCGGTGTATCACCGGAGATGATTCGCCTATCAGTAGGTATCGAGCACATTGACGATATCTTGGCTGACCTAGAGCAAGCACTGAGCGCTTAATGACGCTACAGCTAGCTCTAACACTGATCGTTAACTAACAGACATAAAAAAGGTTCATCGC
>NZ_JBFRJF010000047.1:0-1055 GCF_041468745.1 Vibrio sp. 10N.286.52.F8 | reverse complement strand
GGTGTTGCTAAAGATTTCGCATCTATCGATAACGCTCCAGAAGAGCGTGAGCGCGGTATCACAATCGCAACTTCTCACGTTGAGTACGACACTCCAGCACGTCACTACGCACACGTAGACTGTCCAGGACACGCGGATTATGTTAAAAACATGATCACTGGTGCTGCACAAATGGACGGCGGTATCCTAGTTGTTGCTGCGACTGACGGCCCTATGCCTCAAACTCGTGAGCACATCCTACTTGGTCGTCAAGTTGGTATCCCTTACATCATCGTATTCATGAACAAATGTGACATGGTAGATGACGAAGAGCTACTTGAGCTAGTTGAGATGGAAGTTCGTGAACTTCTTTCTGAATACGACTTCCCAGGTGATGACCTACCAGTTATCCAAGGTTCTGCACTTGGCGCACTAAACGGCGAGAAGCAGTGGGAAGACAAGATCGTTGAGCTTGCAGAAGCACTAGATTCTTACATTCCTGAGCCAGAGCGTGCAGTTGACCAACCGTTCCTACTACCAATTGAAGATGTATTCTCAATCCAAGGTCGTGGTACTGTTGTAACTGGTCGTATCGAGCGCGGTATCCTACGTGTAGGTGACGAAGTAGAAATCGTTGGTATCAAAGAGACTACTCTTACTACTTGTACTGGTGTTGAAATGTTCCGTAAACTGCTTGACGAAGGTCGTGCAGGTGAGAACGTTGGTGCACTTCTACGTGGTACTAAGCGTGATGACGTTGAACGTGGTCAAGTACTTTCTGCGAAAGGTTCTATCAACCCACACACTAAGTTTGAGTCTGAAGTATACGTACTTTCTAAAGACGAAGGCGGCCGTCACACTCCTTTCTTCAAAGGTTACCGTCCACAGTTCTACTTCCGTACAACTGACGTAACAGGCGACATCACTCTACCAGAAGGCGTAGAAATGGTAATGCCAGGTGACAACGTTCAAATGACTGTTGAGCTAATCGCTCCAATCGCAATGGACGAAGGTCTACGTTTCGCAATCCGCGAAGGTGGCCGTACAGTTGGTGCTGGTGTTGTAGCTAAAATCTT
>NZ_JBFRJF010000046.1:0-51169 GCF_041468745.1 Vibrio sp. 10N.286.52.F8 | reverse complement strand
GTTGCCCAAGGCAGTATGAGCAGCGAATAACTAATGCGATACTAGCTCAGTTGGTAGAGCGCAACCTTGCCAAGGTTGAGGTCATCGGTTCGAACCCGATGTATCGCTCCACTTTCTTCTAAAAAAGCTAATAAGTACTTTAAACTTCTGTGTTTAAAGGCGACCACAAAGGTCACGCTCTTTCTTTAATGCTGCGAAGCATAATCCCCCCAAAAAGCAAATAATCCTCCATCATGGTGGATATTTTTTTGTCTTAAATTTTTCTTAGCAACTGGAATGCTAGTAAACATCAGGTCTCTGAAGCAGATACTTGAGGTTTTTCACATCTATAAACAGACTTATCCACAAAATGTTAGGTGTGGATAACTTGGTTGATAAAGTTGTTTCAGGCTTAATTCTTTACATATCCCTAAAAGATCTTTCTTGTTTTCAATATATTAGATGAATTGCAGCGATCATAACTTGTTGTTTTTTATCAAGTTGGATGCCTATCTTGGATTTAATAAAAGATCGTTAACTTGTTGTTTTTTGATCTTAATCATTTATCGGTACTGTGTTTAACTTTGCTCGGGTGTCGGAAGTTTACGAGAGTTCTGAATTTTTTCCACATTGTTAGAATTGAGAACAAGGTCAAACATTGTTCTAAAATTATGTGCAACGAGTTGTCTTAAATATTGGACTATCGATGTGGGTGTCGCTGTCAATCGTTGATACCAAAAGGGCTAGGCGTCTCTTGGTAGTCCTTTCTCTACTATACGTATCAGTCTGTGCTTTTTGGTGGAGATTTTGCTGTTACTTTTTTGCACACAGCTATTTTTCTGCGTAGAGCTATCTTCTTGCACACTGCTAGCGTTGGGTAACTGCTGTAGTTGTTTATTCAAAGCCCACTCAATATGCACATCAAGCATTTCGTTTTTGCCTTGATGAGACTCCAGGGTTTCAATAATGCGTTGTTGAAATGGTGCATTGCCCATCGCAACAAAGATATTGCGTAACCACTGGGTGTGGCCGATACGTCTGATTGCTGAGCCTTCCATTTTCTTTAGGAAGGTTGCTTCGTCCCAACTTGAAAGTGAAACCAGATCGGCTTCTTGGAAATCTTCTCTGCGGTGAAAGTCTGTTTGCTCTGTGAGTTCGGCATGACGATTCCACGGGCAAACTAACTGACAATCATCGCAACCGTAGATACGGTTACCAATGGCATCTCTATACTCTTCAGGGATCACACCATCATATTCAATGGTTAAGTACGAAATACATTTGCGCGCATCAACCACGCCATCAGCAATAATGGCACCCGTTGGGCAAGAAGTGATACATGCGGTGCATTTGCCGCACTCATCAACACTGGGTTCATCCGTGGGAAGAGGGATGTTAACTAACAGCTCCCCTAGAAAGAACCAAGAGCCAGCGTCTTTATCAAGAATTAATGAGTGTTTACCTGTCCAGCCCAACCCTGCTTTTTGAGCGAGTGGTCTTTCCAAAATGGGCGCTGAATCGACGAAAGGGCGTGAGTCTAAACCCTCGACCTCTTTTTCAATTCTTTGTCCTAGCTTTTTCAACTGGTTACGGAACAATTTGTGATAGTCGCGGCCTAAAGAATAGCGGCTGATGTAGCCTTGAGTGGTATCGCTTAGGTTAGAGGCGAACTGAGCTTCTGGTGGTAGGTAGTTCATTCGAGCGCTGATCACTCGAATTGTGCCTGGGTGAAGTTCATCAGGACGTGCACGCATCATCCCATGTCGAGCCATCCAATCCATTTCGCCGTGGTTGCCTGCATCTAGCCATGCTTGAAGAGGGGCTTCGTGTTCACTTAAATCAACATCGCAGATGCCAACTTTTTGAAAGCCCAGCTCTTTTCCCCAGATTTTAATTTTTTCAGCAAGATGGTCTAGATTCATGGCTTATTTCTTATTTTCTCTGTTTTACAATTAGAGATAAGGCTAATTAAAATTAGGTTCGGCAAAAATGGGGGCGGATCTTAACGGATCTTAGTGGTGTTGACCAGAACAGACGCGTTTTGATCAGTATTTTTCATAGAACTTACACTTGAGTGCTTGTCTCCCAAAAGCATCACGGTTTACTATTCTTGTTCTTTTGATTTTTATATAGTCAACGATCGATTTTTAGAGAACGTATTCATGAGCACGAAACAATTTACTTTGAAAGATGAACAAGCAACGATTCAATTAGGAACGGAGCTTTCTAATCTTTGCTCACAGCAGACGACTATTTATCTGCATGGTGATCTTGGCGCAGGCAAAACGACCTTTAGTCGTGGCTTTGTAAAAGCGCTTGGCCATCAAGGAAATGTAAAGAGCCCAACGTATACTCTAGTTGAACCTTATCAACTTGCAGATTGGCAGGTGTACCACTTTGACCTTTATCGCCTAGCCGATCCTGAAGAGTTAGAGTTTATGGGAATTCGTGACTACTTTACTCCGGATGCTATCTGTTTGGTTGAATGGCCTGAGAAAGGTTATGGGATGCTACCAGAAGCCGATTTGGATATTGATATTCGTTACCAAGACGATCACCGTATTGTTTCTTTAACCGCTAATAGTGAATACGGACAGCGCTTACTTAGTCAGTTGGAGTTATGTTGATTTCTAAACGCCTTATTTCAACAGTGGCCATGATGGCTGCTGTTTTTTCTATACTGTTTTCTTCACTTGTTTCTGCAAACTCACTGAAAAGTTTAAGGGTTTGGCCTTCTCCAGAAGAAACTCGTGTGGTTATCGACTTAAAATCAGAAGCGGACTTTAGCTATTTCACCCTGAGTAGCCCGAGTCGCTTAGTGGTTGATTTAAAAAATACCAGTCTTGCGACTAAGTTACCGGTCGAGGTGAAAGACAGCCCTGTTCTATCTAAGATTCGTAAGAGCTCACCGCCAGACAAAAACACCTATCGCTTGGTTTTTGAGTTAAAGAAGTCGTCTAAAGCAGAATTATTCAAACTGAGCCCGACCCCAGGTGGTCAGTATGGACACCGTTTGGTGATCGACTTACCTCATGGTGCGGCAAGTAAAGCGACATCGACACCGAGTAAGCCAACGGTAAGTAAGAACATTAATCAGGTTAAGCGCCAGAAAGATATTCTAATTGTGATTGATCCTGGCCACGGTGGTGAAGACCCAGGTTCGATTGGTCCTACGCGTAAATACGAAAAAGACGCGACTCTGAGTATTTCTAAGAAGTTAGCAGCTCAACTGAATGCGGTCCCGGGGATCAAAACTCGTATGACTCGTAATGCTGATTACTTTGTGAACCTGAATCGACGTGTTGCGATTGCTCGAGAGAATGAAGCTCACCTGTTGATCTCTATTCACGCCGACGCCTTTACGACGCCTCAACCAAGAGGTGGTTCAGTGTTTGTATTGAACACTCGACGCGCAAATACAGAGATCTCTCGTTGGATTGAGAATAAAGAGAAACAGTCTGAATTGCTTGGTGGTAGCGGTGCAGCGTTCACAAGCAATATTGATGATAAGAACGTAAACCAAACCCTGCTTGATTTGCAGTTTAGCCACTCTCAAAAAGAGGGCTACAAACTGGCAACGGCAATTCTGTCTGAAATGGGTAAGGTTGCGAAACTGCACAATAGCAAGCCGATTAACACCAGCTTAGCAGTATTACGTTCACCACAGATCCCATCAGTACTGGTAGAGACAGGTTTTATTTCGAATCCGACGGAAGAGAAGCTTCTTTTCCAACGTTCGCACCAAGATAAATTGGCACGAGCAGTGACTAAAGCGGTGGTTAAGTATTTGAAGGCTAACCCGCCTGAAGGGATTATCTTGTCTAACGCAACGTCATCAACGGGCAGCGTGAGCCAACATAAAGTCTCTCGTGGTGAGTCTTTGTCTGTGATTGCGAGCAAGTATGGTACGTCGACACAGACGTTGATGAAGTTCAACAATCTGAAATCGAGCAGCCTAGCAATTGGCCAAGTACTTAAGATTCCAGGCAGTGCTTCAACTTCATCATCAAGCAGTGCGGTTAAAACGAAGACCATCACTCACACGGTTAAGTCTGGAGAGTACCTAGGTAAGATCGCCAGCCGCTATAAAGTGTCGGTGGCTGATATTAAACGTGAGAACCGTTTGAAATCAGAGACGGTGAGAGTAGGCCAAAAGTTACGTATTACGGTTGAAGTTAAAGATGTTCCTCTGCGCAAACACAAAGTTGCAAGAGGTGATTACCTTGGCAAGATAGCTTCGAAATACGGCGTGAGCGTCAACAGCATTCGCCAAGCGAATAAGCTAAGATCTGACAGTCTAGCTATCGGCCAAGTGTTGATTATTCCTCACAAGTAGTCTTGGGAATGCTAAACAGCTTCAGGTATATCAATGATAAAAAATAAGAACTAGTGCAAACGTAGCAGCGTTTCCATCAATGGCAGTAAGGTAGCTATAAATATGACGATCAAAATACTGCCAGCTCGGTTAGCTAACCAAATCGCAGCGGGTGAGGTGGTAGAAAGACCCGCTTCTGTTGTAAAAGAGTTGGTTGAGAACAGTTTGGATTCTGGTGCGACACGTATCGATATTGATATCGAGAAAGGTGGCGCCAAGATGATCCGCGTTCGTGACAATGGTAAAGGCATCGTAAAAGATGAGCTTGCCTTGGCACTGAGTCGTCATGCTACCTCCAAAATCCACACTCTTGATGACCTAGAGGCGATCGTCAGCCTCGGTTTCCGTGGTGAAGCGCTGGCGAGTATTAGCTCGGTTGCGCGCTTGACCATGACTTCACGCCCTGCCACTCAAGATCAAGCTTGGGCAGCACACAGTGAAGGCCGTGATATGCAGGTGAAACTGCAGCCTGCGGCGCATCCTATTGGCACTTCGGTTGAGGTGTTGGACCTGTTCTTTAATACGCCAGCACGCCGCAAATTCTTACGCACCGAGAAAACTGAATTCACCCATATTGATGAGTTGCTTAAACGCATCGCATTGAGTCGTTTTGATGTGACGATCAACCTTCGTCATAACGGCAAGATGATTCGTCAGTACCGCGCTGCAAAAACACAAGTTCAAGCAGAAAAGCGAATCGCTGCGGTATGTGGCAATCCTTTTGTTCGTCATATGCTTAAGATCGAACTTGAGCATCAAGGCCTAAAACTTCATGGCTGGATCACCACGCCAGAAGGAGCAAGACAACAAAGCGACCTGCAATACTGCTATGTGAATGGTCGTATGATGCGTGACAAGCTGATCAATCATGCGATTCGTCAAAGCTACGAAACCAGCCTGCGTCCAGACCAATTCGCGACGTATGTGTTGTTCATTGAACTCGACCCACATCAGGTGGACGTGAATGTCCACCCTGCAAAACATGAAGTGCGTTTTCATCAAGCGCGCCTTGTGCATGACTTTATTTACCAAGCATTGAGTGATGGTTTAGCACAGAGCAAGCAGATCGATGCTGCACCTATCAATCAGTCGGCTTTTCATCAGTCAGAAGTGATTCATCATCAGCAAGATAGTACGAGCTCTGCAGTTGATGGTGTTGCAAGTTTCGCTGAGCCAGAAAGCGTAATGCCTAGCAGTTCGGATCAAACCCAAGTTTCGGATAGGGTGCGACACGCTATTGAGCAAACGCCTGCCTACCCGAGAAAAGCAGAATCAGAGCACGCTTTTGATAAGCCTCAACACAGCGTTAATGATGGTGGGCGACATTATGTTTCATCAATTAGCCCAAGCTCATCAACCAGTCCAAGTTCATTAGCTGGCCGAAGCTCGGCTACTAGTGACAGCAGTTTTACCGGTTCCTCTCGCCAAGAGTGGATAGAGTCTCGACCTGTTCCGAGAAAAGAGAAAGAGCCACACCAACATCATGGTGAACCCGCGCCATCTAAGCGAGAAGTGAAAGCCTATAAAGAGCTTCTGAAAACGCCAGATTTTGATGAGCAAGTTGTACAGCCTTCACTTTCTCAAGAGCATGTGGCACCAGTAGAAACCAGAGACAACTTAGAAAATAAAGAAAATAAAGAAGCTAAGCCTGCTCAACAGAATCCTGTTCATTTAAAGCCAAGAGCACCTGTAACGGACTTGGGCAAAGCGGTCTCGATTGTGGAACGTCAGTATCTGGTAATGGGCAATAAGAACGGCAGTGTGCTGGTTTCCTTGGCTAAGGCTGAGTTATTGCGTGTTGTTGGTCAGCTTGATACTCGAGGTGGCGCGTTAAAAAGCCAACCACTATTGGTGCCTTTATCGATTAAGCTGGGTAGTGAACTTGTCGAAGTTGCTAAGGCGCTGAGTCAAACTCTGGCATTACTGGGGATTGAGCTTAAGGCGCGAAACAGCGAGGCGGTAATGGTGATGGGCGTGCCTTCTCCTTTAAGGCAGCAAAACTTACAAATTTTGATCCCAGATCTGTTATCTTACGCGGCTTCAATAAATGCCCAGGGTGCAGTGAAGCAACCTAATGACATGTTGTCAGCTTTGGTTAACTGGATCGGGATTCAAACCGCACAAGTAAAAAGCGACTACACTTTATCTGAAGCGGTTCAACTAGTTGGGGAACTAGAACAACTTTGGCATGGTCTACTTCCATTAGATGATCCAGAGTTTGTTAATCCTATCGACTTTTCAGCGACTATAGCCGCGTTTACGGTTTAATTTTTTCGCGACGACCTTTGTCTTTTTAGCTGAATACGTCGCGACACAAAGCCCTTTGCTAAAAAGCGCTAAAACAGAGAAGCAAATACAAAATATCATGACTGAAAAATTACCTTTAGCGTTGTTTTTAATGGGCCCAACGGCGTCAGGAAAAACAGATTTAGCTATCCGCTTACGTCAGAAATACCCTGTAGAGATCATCAGCGTCGATTCGGCATTGATCTACAAAGACATGGATATTGGTACCGCTAAACCGGATGCGGAAGAGCTTGAGCTCGCGCCTCATCGCTTGATTGATATTTTGGATCCAAGCGAAGCGTATTCTGCGGCAGATTTTCGTCGTGATGCGATCAATGAAATGAATAAGATTGTAGCGGAAGGCAAAATCCCGTTACTTGTTGGTGGCACAATGCTGTACTACAAAGCATTGTTGGAAGGTTTATCGCCATTACCAGCCGCGGATCAAGAGATTCGTAAGCAGATTGAAGCGGAATCTATCGAACAAGGTTGGCAGGCATTGCACGATCAATTAAGAGAGATAGATCCCGTATCCGCTGAAAGAATACACCCAAATGATCCACAAAGGCTTTCAAGGGCATTGGAAGTTTACCGAATTTCGGGTAAAACATTAACAGAGCTAACTCAAACGAAAGGCGATAGCCTGCCATTTCGTGTAAAACAATTTGCAATAGCTCCCAAGGAAAGGACTGAACTCCATCGCCGCATTGAGCTGCGTTTCGAGAAGATGATAGAAGCTGGGTTTGAAGATGAAATGAAGGCGTTGTACGCCAGAGAAGATCTTCACCCTGAACTGCCATCGATCCGATGCGTTGGTTATAGGCAGATGTGGGATTATTTAGACGGTAATTGTGATTTAGACGAAGCGGTTTTCCGTGGTGTCTGTGCAACCCGTCAGTTGGCCAAGCGACAAATCACCTGGTTGCGCAGTTGGGATGATTTAACTTGGTTAGATAGCGAAAACATTGATCAAGCGTTAGAAACTCTTTCAGATGCAATAGCATCTGATTAGTATTGCTGTGTATAATGTGATCGCTTTTGCGTGAATATACTCTGGAAAGGATCCGTTATTGAGGCTTTTAAAAAATCACAGCCTTTCAATAACAACGGAGTTTTTTTATTCATTTAGCTCAGATGCAAAGGCCGCACCTTTTTGTGCACCACTAGCTAAATAATTACAACAAAATACAAATAAGGAAAATAAAATGGCTAAGGGGCAATCGCTACAAGACCCATTCCTAAATGCACTCCGTCGTGAGCGCATTCCAGTCTCTATCTATCTTGTTAACGGCATTAAGCTGCAAGGTCAGATCGAGTCTTTCGATCAATTCGTGATCTTATTGAAGAACACAGTAAACCAAATGGTTTACAAGCATGCGATTTCTACTGTGGTACCTGCTCGCGCAGTTAGTCACCACAGCGGCGAGCAACGCACGCCATCTGATCGTCCAGAGAAGACTGAAGATTAATCGTTCAATTTGTACAGCTTGCGCTGTAATAAGGAGTTGGTTGCTTGTTTGACCGTTATGAATCCGGCGAGCGAGCCGTACTTGTTCATATCAACTTCACGCAAGAGGGAGAATGGGAAGATCTAAGCGAATGTGAAATGCTGGTCTCCTCAGCGGGGGTAGAAACGCTACAAGTGATTACTGGTAGCCGACAATCCCCACTCCCTAAATACTACGTTGGAGAAGGTAAAGCCCTAGAAATCGCACAAGCTGTTCAGCTAACCGGTGCTGAAATTGTGATTTTTAACCACTCCCTCTCTCCTGCCCAAGAGCGCAACCTCGAGCAATTGTGTAAATGTCGTGTGATTGATCGCACGGGTTTGATCTTAGATATTTTTGCACAACGTGCGCGAACTCATGAAGGTAAGCTACAAGTTGAGCTCGCTCAGCTTCGTCATATCTCTACCCGATTGATTCGTGGTTGGACTCACCTTGAAAGGCAGAAAGGTGGTATTGGTCTTCGTGGTCCAGGTGAAACTCAACTGGAAACCGATCGACGTTTGTTGCGTGACCGTATAAAGGCAATACTACGTCGTTTAGCGAAAGTTGCTAAACAGCGTGAACAAGGACGACGTGCTCGTAATCGAGCTGAAATCCCAACAATTTCTTTGGTTGGTTATACCAACGCAGGGAAATCAACACTTTTCAATCGCATCACAAGTGCTGGTGTTTATGCGGCAGACCAACTGTTTGCAACCCTAGACCCAACACTACGTAAGATTGATTTGGCAGATGTCGGGCCTGCAATTCTCGCAGATACCGTAGGTTTTATCCGTCATCTACCACACGACTTGGTCGCTGCGTTCAAGGCAACATTACAAGAGACGCAGGAAGCTGACATTTTGTTACATGTTGTTGATGCCAGTGATGACCGTTTTCGTGAGAACATTCAGGCTGTTCATGAAGTATTAGAAGAAATCGATGCTCATGAAGTGCCAACCCTTGTAGTCATGAACAAAATTGACTGCATGGAAGACCAAAAACCTCGAATTGAAAGAGACGAAGAGGGCGCACCTCGCGCTGTTTGGGTTTCTGCAATGGAAGGAGAAGGTATTGAGCTACTGTTTGAAGCTTTAACTGAGCGTTTAGCTAGCCAGATGGTTCAATTCCGGTTGTGTATTCCACATCAACATCAGGGTCGCATTCGCAGCTTATTCTTCGAGATGAAATGTATTCAACAGGAAGAGTATGATGAAAATGGTAACTTGTTGATAGATATCCGAATGCAACAAATAGATTGGTCTAAACTTGAAAAAAGAGAAGGGGCGCTCTTAGGTGACTTTATCGTTACCAAAGAGACTGCTACAGTATAACGTCATATCAAATGATGGAGCTTTCTAATGGCGTGGAATGAGCCTGGAAATAACAACAACGGCGATAATAACGGCCGCGATAATGACCCTTGGGGTAATAAAAATAATCGCGGCGGCCGAGATCAAGGACCGCCAGATCTAGACGAAGTGTTTAGTAAACTAAGTCAAAAGTTAGGTGGCAAGTTTGGTAAAAAAGGTGGCAACGGCAACGGACCATCTATTGGTGGTGGCGGTGCAATTGGCTTTGGTGTCATTGCCGTTATTGCTATTGCTATCTGGTTCTTCGCTGGTTTCTACACTGTTGGCGAAGCAGAAAGAGCAGTAGTACTTCGACTGGGTCAGTTCGACCGTATCGAAGAACCTGGTCTTAACTGGCACCCACGCTTCATCGATGAAATCAGTGATGAGCAACTAGTAAACGTTCAAGCGATTCGTTCTCTACGTGCTGCTGGCACGATGCTAACGAAAGATGAAAACGTTGTGACCGTTGAAATGGGTGTTCAATACCGTGTTTCTGACCCATACAAGTACTTGTATCGTGTAACGAATGCAGACGACAGTTTACGCCAAGCAACCGATTCTGCGCTTCGTGCGGTAATTGGTGACTCACTAATGGATAGTATCCTGACAAGTGGTCGTCAGCAGATTCGTCAAAGCACTCAAGAAACGTTGAACCGTATTATTGATAGCTACGACATGGGTATTCTGATTGTTGACGTGAACTTCCAGTCAGCACGTCCACCTGAGCAAGTGAAAGATGCATTTGATGATGCTATCGCGGCTCGTGAGGATGAAGAGCGTTTTGAACGTGAAGCTGAAGCTTACCGAAATGACATTCTTCCAAAAGCAACAGGTCGTGCTGAGCGTTTGAAGAAAGAAGCGGTGGGTTACTCAGAGCGCACAGTTAATGGTGCTCTAGGTCAAGTTGCTCAATTCGAGAAACTGCTACCTGAATACCAAGCTGCTCCTGAAGTAACACGTAACCGTATGTACCTAGATACAATGGAAAAAGTGTACTCAAGCACATCGAAAGTCCTGATTGATTCTGAATCAAGCGGTAACTTGCTATACCTACCAATTGATAAGCTAGGCGCACAAGGTGGTTCTCAGTCGGGCTCTCGCCCTGCAAAAGCATCATCAACTTACGATCAAATTGAGTTAGAAACTCAAGCGGATCCAAAGCCTAGCACTCAAACTCGTTCAGACAGTTCACGCCAAGGGAGATACTAATAATGCGTAAATTAATGATCCCTGTATTAGTTGTGACGATTGCCCTTCTATTGATGTCAGTGTTTGTGATTCAAGAAGGTGAGCGTGGCATGGTAATTCGTTTTGGTCGAGTTCTCGATGACAACGGCGTATCACGAATCTATGAACCAGGTCTGCACTTTAAACTACCGATGTTTGATCGCGTAAAAGTACTTGATGCTCGTATTCAAACGATGGATGGCCGTTCTGACCGTTTCGTAACATCAGAGAAAAAAGACGTTCTAATTGATACTTACGCAAAATGGCGTATTGCTGATTTTGGACGTTTCTATCTGAGTACCGGTGGCGGTAATATCATGACGGCAGAAGCACTTCTTGAGCGTAAAGTGACAGATGTTCTTCGTTCTGAAATTGGTTCTCGTGAAATTAAGCAGATCGTGTCAGGCCCTCGCAACAAGGACATCCTGCCAGACTCTGCTGATAGCGAAGTCGTCACAACGGTAGCGGCTGCAGAAGCACTAGAAGTTGATGGCGAACGCGATAAGATCATGGAAAACGTTTTGTCTGGAACGGCAGAAAGTGCGATGGCTGATTTAGGTGTTGAAGTTGTTGATTTTCGTATGAAGAAGATTAACCTTCCTGACGAAATCAGTGAATCTATCTACCGCCGTATGCGTGCAGAACGTGAATCGGTTGCTCGTAGACACCGTTCTCAAGGTCGTGAGAAAGCGGAAGTTATCCGTGCTCAAGCTGAGCTAGAAGTGGCAACAGTTCTTGCTGAAGCTGACCGTACAGCTCGAATCACTCGTGGTGATGCGGATGCAGAAGCAGCGAAGATCTACTCTGATGCGTTCAGCAAAGATCCTGAGTTCTACGGCTTCATGCGTTCATTGCAAGCTTATGAGACATCATTTAGCGATAAGAGCGACATTCTAGTACTGGATCCGAAGACTGACTTCTTCCAATACATGAATCAAGCAAGCGGCGCTCCAGCAAAATAAGCTGATGCGTTAGCGAATGCTTAGCTTAATAAGCAAAATACGTTAAAACTTAAAAGGCTCCCATTGTGGGAGCCTTTTTGTTTTCTATGACTTCTTTCAGGAGGAGACATGTTTGTGGATTCACTATTGGGGCGCGAGGGAAGGCGCTTAACAGCGTTCTACTTATAGAAACCTAGCGGTAGGTCATGAAAGCGATAACCGCTCCAGCCACCACAAGACAGCCTCCAATGCGGCGCAGTTGCGTGTCTGGTTGCTCGCTCAGTTGCGCGACCATGTTTCTCCAGCCATTGGGTGCAATCAAGGGGCCGAGCCCTTCCACAATGAGTACGAGCCCAATAGCGAGCCAAATTGATTGAGACATGGTTCTGCCTTTTGTCTGTAAAAAAGCAATGATATCAGTATCTTTACACATCTGCCCCCAGTTATGGCTAGTTTATTTTTGTACAGCGTTAACGTTTATGAACAAAAAGTGACTGCAAGAAGTGTGATTCAGTGCTAGAATCCATTTTTAATTAGCAACAGAAATTGGAAAGATGGGAAATAACGTAGTCGTTCTAGGCACCCAATGGGGTGATGAAGGTAAAGGTAAAATCGTTGACCTTTTAACTGAAGATGCAAAATACGTGGTTCGCTACCAAGGCGGTCACAATGCAGGTCACACACTTGTAATTGACGGTGAAAAAACCGTTCTTCACTTAATTCCATCAGGCATCCTACGTAATAACGTTAAATGTGTTATTGGTAACGGTGTAGTATTATCGCCTGACGCACTTCTAAAAGAAATGAAGCCTCTTGAAGATCGCGGTATTCCAGTACGTGAACGTCTTTTCATCTCTGAAGCTTGTCCTCTAATTCTTCCGTACCACATTGCAATCGACAACGCGCGTGAAATCGCTCGTGGCGCTAAAGCTATCGGTACAACGGGTCGTGGTATCGGTCCTGCTTACGAAGATAAAGTTGCTCGTCGCGGTCTACGCGTTGGCGACCTTTTCGATAAAGAAGCATTTGCTGAGAAGCTAAAAGAAGTGATGGAATTCCACAACTTCCAACTAGAGCACTTCTACAAAGCTGAAACAGTAAGCTACGAAGAAGTTCTTGAGCAAGCGATGAGCTACGCAGATATGTTAACTGCGATGGTTATCGACGTAACTGACGAACTCGACGCAGCACGTAAGCGCGGCGACAAGATCATGTTCGAAGGTGCTCAAGGTACGCTACTAGATATCGACCACGGTACTTACCCATACGTAACGTCTTCTAACACGACTGCTGGTGGTGTTGCTGCAGGTTCTGGTTTCGGTCCTCGTCACATCGGTTACATCCTTGGTATTACTAAGGCTTACTGTACTCGTGTTGGTTCAGGTCCATTCCCTACTGAGCTATACGATGGCCTTGAGAAGCAAGACCCAGTTGGTAAACACCTCGGCGATGTTGGTCACGAGTTTGGCGCAACAACTGGTCGTCTACGTCGTACTGGTTGGTTCGATGCTGTTGCTATGCGTCGTGCAATCCAAATCAACTCTCTATCTGGTATGTGTCTAACTAAACTAGACGTTCTAGATGGCCTAGAAGAACTAAAAATCTGTACTGGTTACAAGATGAAAGATGGTTCTATCCTAGAAGTTTCTCCAATGGCTGCTGAGTCATTCGAAGAAGCGACGCCAATCTACGAAACAATGCCTGGTTGGTCTGAAAACACATTTGGTGCTAAATCTATCGACGCGCTTCCACAAGCTGCTCTAGATTACATCAAGCGTATCGAAGACCTAACTGGCGTTCCAATTGATATCGTATCAACTGGCCCTGATCGTAACGAAACTATCATCAAGGTTCACCCATACGGCGCATAATGCCTGCTGAGTGATTACCAGGCACGAACAGTGCTTTGATAATAAAATAGTTTTCTAAAAGCCGACTTTATTAAGTCGGCTTTTTAATACCTGCAATTTAGCCGTTCACTCTTTGATGGTGATCTTTTAAGCGTCATCAGGCAAAATATTGCCCATTAGCGGCAAGTTTTGTCTAAAGCCGTCGGGGTTATTGCCGATACAGATATCATGGAAAGTGAAGTTCACCCTGTTTTGTGCGTGTAGAAATCCTCTGCATTCCTCAATAGATAACTTTAGCGACAGATAATAGAGTGCAGGTATGAAGCTACGAATTGTGGCAGCTTCATTAATAATGGCGCTGAGCTCACCCTTGAGTCATGCTAATTTGGCTGATGTGGGAGAGCCCGTTCCAATATATACAGAAGCTGAACTGATTAATTTAATCGAAAATAATCAACATCTAGAGCGAGTGAAAGCTGATAAGTGCCAGTTAGTTGAAGATATCGTTGCTCGTGCAACGCGTATTAGCTTGCCTTCTTATGAGTTTTTATACGGTGATATGTTGGCTTGGGGTGTGTGTGTTCCACAAGATGTAGAGCTTGGCCTTTACTATATGGAGAACGCGGCACATCAAGGTTTACCCGCTGCATTAGAGCAGTTAGGTCGTTATTACTCTCGTGGTACTTTGGTACAACAAGATCAAGAGCGTGCGATTCCGTATCTACGTGAAGCGGCCTCTATGGGTAACTTAAGTGCGAGCATTCACTTAGCGGAACTCTTGTTACGTGACTACGGTAGCCCATTGGATTATGAAGATGCTTACCGTTGGTTGTATAACTCGGTAACCGCAGATCAAAGACAACACAGACGTATCACTGTGCTTCGTAGCGGTCTGGAACAGAGAATGCCAGACAATATTATTGCTCGAGCAAAACGTCGAGACGTGTTCTGGTAATACCGAGCAAGAAGCCTGTAATGATCCCTGCACTCATTGTTACAGGAAACAAGACTTAAAAAGCCCCGTCTAATTTAGTTAGTGCGGGGCTTTTTAAGTTTAGATGGTCATGCTATTCGATTGTGAGTTTATTGAACTACCTCACCAGACTCAATTACCGTTTCACGAACAACCTTAGTGAAATCGAGTGCTTCTTGACGAATCTTATCTTCGTCTACCGTTAGCATGTCGCGATCTTGCATGATGATCTTGCCATCAACGATGGAATGACGAACATTGCCTGAGTTAGCTGAGTACACCAGTGCTGAGTATGGGTTGTAGACTGGAACCATGTTTGGCGCCTTAGTATCGATCACTATGATGTCAGCCAGTTTGCCTGCTTCAAGAGAGCCGATCTTATCTTCCATGTGCAGCGCTTTTGCTGCGCCCATGGTCGCCATGTCGATCACTTTGATCGGCGGCATCGCAGCACGATCTTTGTTAACTAGCTTGTGAACTTTAGCGACTTGGTTGAACTCATCAATGGTGCTCAGTGTGTTACCAGACATTGGGCCATCAGTACCTAAACCGATACGCACGTTCTCGTCATACATCTTAAGCGCAGGTGATACGCCTTTTGCTGACTTGATGTTAGCACTCATGTTATGAGCCACGCCCATATCCGATTTCTTCACCAGTTCGATATCATGATCGTCAACAAGGATCATGTGTGCACCCACCAAGTTCTTGTTGAGTGCGCCAATGCTGTCCATGTATTGAACCGGGGACAATCCATCAGAACGCTCTGCGATTTTCTCTTCTTCACGGTGTGATTCTGCAAGGTGAATCATTACTGGAACATCTAACTCTAGGGAGAGCTTAGATATTTTCTGCAGGATCTCTGTGGTGTTGGTGTAAGGCGCATGCGGTGCAAACGCTGGTGTGATTCGCGGGTGATCTTTGTATTCTTCAATGAAGTTCAACGCGTACTTAATGCCTTCTTCGGCGTTGGCCGAATCGGCTACAGGGAACTTAATCACCGTTTCACCTAGGATGGCACGCATACCGATCTTATCGACGGTTTTTGCGACTTCATCTTCGAAGTAGTACATGTCGGCGTAAGTGGTCACACCGCCTTTCACCATTTCAACGTTACCTAGGTTCGCACCAATGCGTACCATGTCTCGCGATACTAGCTTCTTCTCTAGCGGAAAGATGTAACGGTGCAGGCGATCTGGCACATCATCGGCCAACGAACGAAAAACTGTCATTGATACATGAGTATGAGTATTGATGAGACCCGGCATAACGATATCGCCATCAACGTCTAACACTTGCTTAGCTTGGTACTGCTTCTCTAGTGAAGCATCACCAACCGCAATGATTTTGTTGTCTTTGACGACAACAGTACCGCTTTCATAAACCGTTTTGTCTTGGTTCATGGTTAGAACCATCGCATCGGTAATCATCAGGTCAGCCTTTTCCATTGCCGAACTTGCGAATGGGAACAGCGCTAGGCTCGCCATAGCTGAAGCCAATAAAGTGCGTTTTAGTTTCATATCATACCCAGAACAGGAGTTGGTAAAGTGCGTGGATAATAGTGTATTTCATTCATGGCGCAAACGTTTGTTTTATCGTTTGCTTGAAGTTTTGATGATAATCCACGTCTATGAAGCGATGTTTCACAAAGTGAAGATATGTATCAATCTGAGGTTATTTGAGTGTTTTCTAAAGCATATCTGTAGCTTACCCCTAGCATCAGATATACTAGGGGTATATACCTTCCTTGCTTAAGCAGGCCCGCCTATGTCAAAAAACACACCAACGTCAGAAAATACGACAGCGACAACCACTGTTGATCCTTTTGCCGACCGAGAGTCGAAAAATTACGATAACCCAGTACCAAGCCGAGAGTTCATTATTTCGTTTCTAACAGACGCGAATATTCCGATGAACCGCAACGATCTATTCGAAGCTTTGGGTCTTGCTGGAGAGGAACAATATGAAGGGCTGCGTCGTCGTTTACGTGCAATGGAGCGTGATGGACAGCTTATCTTTACTCGTCGTCAGTGCTACGCATTGCCTGAGAAGATGGAACTGATCAAAGGCTATGTGATTGGTCATAAAGACGGTCATGGTTGGGTTCGCCCAGACGGCAGTGTGGGTAAAGACAATGATATCGTGCTGCCGCATCATCAGATGAAAACCATCATGCACGGTGATTACGTATTGGTTCAGCCTACTGACAACAGTAAGCGTGGCCGTCGTGAAGGTCGCTTGGTTCGTGTGCTTGAAGAGCGTAAAACGCCACTTGTTGGTCGCTTCTTCCTAGAGTACGGCCATTCTTACGTTGTTGCTGATGATTCGCGTATTAGTCACGACATCCAGATCCCTACTGAGCATAAAGGCGGTGCTCGAATGGGTAATGTGGTTGTGATTGAAATTACGGATCGCGGTGGTCGTTCTCGTAACATGATGGGGAAAGTAACCGAAGTTCTTGGTGAAAACATGGCGCCGGGTATGGAAACGCAGATTGCGATCCGTACTCACCAGATCCCACAAGAGTGGCCTGAAGCGGTAGATAAGCAAATCGAAAACCTAGGTGAGCATGTTCCTGAAGAAGCAAAAGAAGGACGTGTAGACTTGCGTAAACTGCCATTGGTTACCATTGATGGTGAAGATGCGCGTGACTTCGATGATGCGGTTTACTGTGAAGCGAAGAAAGGCGGCGGCTGGCGTCTATGGGTAGCGATTGCTGACGTAAGTTACTACGTTCGCCCAGATACAGCGCTAGACAAAGAAGCGATTAACCGTGGTAACTCGGTATACTTCCCGTCACAAGTCGTGCCAATGTTGCCAGAAGTGCTTTCAAATGGTTTGTGTTCATTGAACCCTCAGGTAGACCGTTTATGTATGGTGTGTGAGATGACTATCTCAGACAAAGGTAAACTGTCAGGCTACAAGCACTACGAAGCGGTAATGAATTCTCATGCTCGTCTTACTTATAACAAAGTAGGCGCGATCTTAGATGGCAATGAAGAATTACGTGAGCGTTACGAACCTGAAGTACCACATCTTGAAGAGCTTCATAAGATGTATAAGGTGCTTAAGAAAACGCGTGACGAACGTGGTGCGATTGAATTTGAAACGGTAGAAACTAAGTTTATCTTCAATGCGGATCGTAAGATCGACCGTATTGAACCGGTAATTCGTAACGATGCACACAAGATCATCGAAGAGTGTATGATTCTGGCGAACATCGCATCGGCATCTTACGTAGAGAAAGCGAAAGAGCCTGCTCTGTACCGTGTTCACGAAACTCCGGGCGAAGAGCGCTTAATGGGCTTCAAGAGCTTTTTAAGTGAATTAGGTTTAACACTGGAAGGTGGTCTGTCGCCATCACCAGTAGACTATGCACAACTGATGCAACAGATTAATGAACGTGAAGATCGTGAATTAATCCAAACTATGCTGCTACGCTCAATGAAGCAAGCGGTATACAACGCGGATAACGCGGGTCACTTTGGTTTAGCTCTTAAACGCTATGCTCACTTTACCTCGCCAATTCGTCGTTACCCAGATTTGCTATTGCACCGTGCGATTAAGTACCTTATTGCGAAAGAAGAAGGTCGTAACAGCGAACGTTGGACGCCAACTGGTGGTTACCACTACACTTTCGATGATATGGACTTCTACGGCGAGCAGTGTTCAATGACTGAACGTCGTGCTGATGACGCAACGCGTGAAGTAAACGACTGGTTGAAGTGTGAATACATGCAAGACCATGTCGGTGAGGTGATGGATGGTGTGATTGCCAACGTGACTGGTTTTGGCTTCTTTGTTCGTCTAACTGAACTGCACATTGATGGCTTGGTACACATCTCAGCGCTAGCGAATGATTACTACCAATTTGATGCTGTTGGTCAGCGTCTAGTGGGTGAAAGCTCAGGTAATATCTACCGCTTGGGTGATTCGGTTAAAGTGAAGGTTTCTGCGGTTAATTTAGAAACTCGCCAAATCGACTTTGACTTAGAAGACACTGATCGTCAGCCGCGTGGCAAAGGCAAAACAGCCAAGAAGCGTGCAGCAGAAGCGATGAAAAAGGCGAAAAGCAAGAAGCGCTCAGCAGTGAAGAGTAATAAGCCAGGTGTATCAGCGAAGCCTATGGTTGAGCCAACTAAGCGACCTGACGGAAGCAGCGAAGGCCCTGCTAAGAAGAAAAAGCCAGCGAATAAAACCGGTGCTGCTAAAGCTCGCGCTAAGAAAAAGCGTGCAGCAAGCCGTAAGCCAAAGGCTGATAACTCTTAAAACTGATAAATCTTAAGGCTAATAGGGCGCTGTGCTAATCAGGTTTAGCGCCTAACTGATTTAATTTAATGCGAGAGTATCAGGCGTAAGACGCTACTCTCGAAATGAACAACACAGAGAGGGATGCATCGGCATTGATGTCATTCTTCTCTGAGCAATAAGAGTAACTTGAGACAATGAGTAACGAATTTATTTACGGTATTCACGCGGTGAAAGCCGTACTAGAAAAAGATCCTGCACGTTTTATCGAAGCGTATGTATTGAAAGGTCGCCAAGACGAGCGTCTTCTTCCATTACTGAACCAACTGCAACAGTTTGGTGTGTCGATTCAACAGATGGGTCGTAAGCCGTTGGATGAAAAAGCACAAGGTGCGAATCACCAAGGTCTTATTGCTAAGGTGAAGCCTGCTAAGCAGCTTAATGAAACTCACCTAGACGATATCCTAGCGCAGCACGAACAGCCTTTGCTGTTAGTTCTAGACGGCGTAACAGACCCTCATAACCTAGGCGCTTGTCTACGTAACGCGGATGCCGCAGGTGTCGCTGCTGTTATCGTACCTAAAGATCGCTCTTCGCCGTTAACAGCAACGGTAAGCAAGGTTGCATGTGGCGCAGCTGAAACGGTTCCTCTCGTGCGCGTAACCAACCTAGCTCGCACAATGCGTGCACTGCAAGAGCAGGGCGTATGGTTTGTGGGTACGGCAGGTGAAGCAACGCATGATATCTATCAAGCGAAGCTAACGGGTCCTCTTGCGGTAGTTATGGGTGCAGAAGGTGACGGTATGCGTCGTTTAACTCGTGAAACTTGCGATGATCTGATTAAGATTCCAATGGCAGGTAGCGTATCGAGCTTAAATGTTTCTGTGGCGTCGGGTATTTGCCTGTTCGAAGCGGTAAGACAGCGTTTAGCTCAGTAATGCGTTAACGCTGCTTTAAGTCTATGAATTTATTAGCGCTCACCACTTGCTGGTGGGCGTTTCTTTTTAGGCTGTTATAGCAAAATCCATCGGTTTGTCGGATGGCTAGATGGCGACAGAAAAACTGTTTCATTATTCACCAAATAGCGCTTGCCAATACCGGGTTCTTTCTATAACATTTGCCGTCCTTAAAACTCGGTCATTTATCTTTAGTTCCTTGCTTCCTCTGGACGACCGGGCCACTCGTGGAAGCTAATAATCCGTAAGGAGCAACCAAATGCGTCATTACGAAATCGTATTCATGGTTCACCCTGATCAAAGCGAGCAAGTTGCTGGCATGATCGAGCGTTACACTGGTTCTATCACTGAAGCTGGCGGTACTATCCACCGTCTAGAAGACTGGGGTCGTCGTCAAATGGCTTACCCAATCAACAAGCTTCACAAAGCTCACTACGTTCTTATGAACGTTGAAGCTGGTCAAGAAGTGATTGACGAGCTAGAAACTGCTTTCCGTTTCAACGATGCAGTTCTACGTAACATGATCATGCGCACTAAAGGCGCTGTGACTGAGCAATCTATTATGCTTAAGCAAAAAGAAGAGCGTGCAGAGCGTGCTCCTCGTCGCGAAGAGCGTACAGAAGCTAAACCAGAAGCAGCTGCTGAGTAATTCTTTTTTGGCTTAACGCCTTAAAAAATTCTCAACTTGTTTTAGGTCATTGATAGTTATTTCGATAATTGTGAAAGACCGCTTTACTAAATTTAAGATCAGGAGATAGCCCATGGCTCGTTTCTTCCGTCGTCGTAAATTCTGCCGTTTCACTGCAGAAGGCGTACAAGAGATTGACTACAAAGACGTAGCAACTCTTAAAAACTACATCACTGAAGCTGGTAAAATCGTACCTAGCCGTATCACTGGTACAAGCGCTAAGTACCAGCGTCAACTAGCTCGCGCTATCAAGCGTTCTCGTTACCTAGCTCTACTACCGTACACTGACAAGCATCAGTAATCGGTAATAGTTAATAATAGTTTAAGAGGACTAAGATAATGCAAGTTATTCTACTTGATAAGATCGGTAACCTAGGTGGCCTTGGCGACCAAGTAAACGTTAAATCTGGTTACGCTCGTAACTTCCTTATCCCACAGGGTAAAGCAGTTATGGCAACTAAAGACAACGTTGCTATGTTCGAAACTCGTCGTGCTGAACTAGAAGCTAAAGTTGCTGAGCAACTAGCTGCTGCTGAAGCTCGTGCAGAGAGCGTTAACACTCTAGAAGGCGTTACAATCGCTTCTAAAGCTGGTGACGAAGGTAAACTATTCGGTTCTATCGGTACTCGTGACATCGCTGACGCTATTACAGCGGCAGGTGTTGCAGTAGCTAAGAGCGAAGTACGCCTACCTGAAGGCGCTCTACGTAACATCGGCGAATTCGAAGTAAGCATCCAACTTCACTCTGAAGTTTTTGCTACTGCGAAAATCGCTATCGTTGCAGCTGAGTAATTTCAGTACCAAGACGAATTCTTTCTTTTGAAAGTTTTAAACACCAGCTTCGGCTGGTGTTTTTTTATGTCTGGAATATAGGAAAGTACAAGGAAGGGCTACAGTAGGTAAAAAGCTTACGGTGATCCATAAGCTGTTATTGCTGAACAAGTTGTTCTCAAGGTTAGAGGTGGCCTAAGATTAGAACTGGAAGAGCAAGTTGATCGATAGAACAGAGTCTTGTTTGCTTAAGCCTTCAGGCACTTTATCGTGGTACTGGCGAGAGTGAGCGATCTTCAGCGCGATATTGTCAGTAATATCGTTGATGGCTTCTAACTCAGTATCAAACTTTAGGTTACTGTGACCAGAGACAAGCGTCACGTCTGCCTTGAGCTGCAAATTCTTCAACACCTGCCATGACGTATTCACGTTGCCACGGAAAATTGCCTCTTCAACAATCTCTGGGAAGATGATGTCATCATCATCAATCTCATCAAGGTTCGGTTCTTGGTAACGAAAACCTGGTCCCACTTCGACTTCCAACACAAACTCTTCGGTATTCGAAAACTGGTAACCCAGACCACTCGAAATTGTGTAGTCCTTAAAGTAAGCACTGTATCTCGAGTCGACTCCTTTGAAACTGCCGTAAAGGTAGGTTTTAGGGCTTAACTTGTAGTCACTCTGAGCTGAGTAAGTCGATTGCCTTTTATCTTCTTCGCCATCTTTGTAGAGGTTGTAGTATTTCCATTCACCACTGGTTCTATGACGGCCAGCCGTGTACTCACCGTTAAGGCGTGCGTTAAGCGCTCGTGAATCAGAGTTACCAGTATGCGACTGATATCCAAATTCGACTTCCGTTTTTAGCGGGCTCGGTAGTTCTGTATCACTTGTATCACTCGGTGCGATATCCATATCTTTTTCTTCAGGTGTCGGTGCAACGACGATCGGCTCAGCAGTAGGTTCTGAAACTACTATAGAGTCGAGGATTGCATCAACAGAGTCTTTAGCATCATCAGCTAAGGCCATCGGAGCGCTCAGGAGACCAGTGCTTAGAAGACCAGTGCTCAGAGCCAATAATTTGGACACGCATACCTCTAGTTATACAGTGAGTGAATGGCAGGATCGTAATGCTACCCTTGGTTAATTCCGTCAGCAATAGGTAAATTCTTCCTGAAGAATAAAACAAACTCATAGGATCGGATTACAAACGGATGTTCTTGGGTATAATGAACGATCATTATTAGTTATTGAGTGTAGTCATAGTGGATACCAAAAGTCAGAAATCAGCCAACGATCAGGTGGACGCCATCAAGGTCCCGCCACATTCATTAGAAGCTGAGCAATCTGTTATTGGCGGTTTGTTATTAGATAACGAACGCTGGGATACAGTTGCCGAAAAGGTTGTGGCCAAAGACTTTTATAGCCGTCCTCACCGTCTGATCTTTGAAGCGGTAAAGGATATCCTTGAAGAAAGTTCTCCTCTGGATCTTATTACACTCTCTGAACATTTAGAGCTGCGTGAGCAACTTGAAGAAGTGGGTGGCTTTGCTTACCTTGCTGACTTAGCGAAAAACACACCAAGTGCCGCAAACATCAATGCGTATGCGGATATCGTAGCGCAACGTGCACTTGTTCGTAGCCTGATTGGTGTCGCGAATGAGATTGCTGATTCTGGTTATGACCCTCAAGGTCGTACATCGGAAGAGCTGGTTGATCTTGCTGAAAGTAAAGTCTTCGCGATTGCCGAAGGCCGTGCAAGTGAAAACGAAGGTCCACAAAACGTTGATAGCATTCTAGAGAAGA
Source organism: Vibrio sp. 10N.286.52.F8 (assembly GCF_041468745.1). Classification (NCBI taxonomy): domain Bacteria; kingdom Pseudomonadati; phylum Pseudomonadota; class Gammaproteobacteria; order Vibrionales; family Vibrionaceae; genus Vibrio; species Vibrio sp. 10N.286.52.F8. The sequence continues at coordinate 28,230 of NZ_JBFRJF010000046.1, read as the reverse complement.
CGCTAGAACGTATCGAGATCCTATACAAAACGCCGCAAGATGGTGTGACAGGTGTCGATACTGGCTTCAACGACCTCAACAAGAAAACAGCAGGTCTACAAGGCTCTGACTTAATTATTGTTGCTGCTCGTCCATCGATGGGTAAAACCACATTTGCGATGAACTTGTGTGAAAACGCGGCGATGAAGCAAGACAAACCGGTTTTAATCTTCTCGCTAGAGATGCCAGCCGAACAGCTGATGATGCGTATGCTTGCGTCACTTTCTCGCGTAGACCAAACCAAGATTCGTACTGGTCAGCTAGATGATGAAGATTGGGCTCGTATCTCGTCGAGTATGGGTATTCTTATGGATAAGAAGAATATGTATATCGATGACAGCTCGGGTCTAACGCCAACAGAAGTGCGTTCTCGTGCTCGACGTATCGCTCGTGAACACGATGGTATCTCTATGATCATGATAGATTACCTTCAATTAATGCGTGTACCTTCGTTATCTGATAACCGTACTCTTGAAATCGCCGAGATTTCTCGCTCATTGAAAGCGTTAGCAAAAGAGCTCAACGTTCCGGTTGTGGCACTTTCTCAGCTTAACCGTTCCCTAGAGCAACGTGCTGATAAGCGCCCAGTAAACTCGGATTTGCGTGAATCAGGTTCGATTGAGCAAGATGCCGATTTGATCATGTTCATCTATCGTGATGAGGTTTATAACCCAGATAGTTCCTTGAAAGGCATTGCTGAGATCATCCTTGGTAAGCAACGTAACGGTCCGATCGGTTCGGTTCGTCTTACGTTCCAAGGCCAACACTCCCGATTTGATAACTATGCAGGCCCTGCATTTGATGATGAGTAATCGCTAATGACTTACATGAAAGCGGCGACGGCGAGCATTGACTTAAACGCGCTCGAACATAACCTGAACCAGATAAAGTCGAAGGCTCCTCAGTGCAAGGTCATGTCTGTTGTGAAAGCCAATGGCTACGGACACGGCTTACTGCATATAGCCAAGCATTCAAAAAGCTCTGATGCTTTTGGTGTGGCGCGTATTGAAGAAGCGTTACAACTTCGTGCTGGTGGCATTGTTAAACCTATTTTGTTGCTGGAAGGATTTTACTCTTCGGGCGATTTGCCAATCTTGGTGACCAATAACATTCAAACGGTGGTGCATTGTGAAGAGCAATTAAGCGCGCTAGAGAATGCGGATTTGGAAACACCCGTTGTGGTATGGCTAAAAGTCGACAGTGGTATGCACCGATTAGGTGTTCGCCCTGAGCAATACCAAAACTTTGTTGAGCGTTTGCATCAATGTGCGAATGTTGCCAAACCTCTACGTTACATGAGCCACTTCGGTTGTGCTGATGAACTGGATAGAGCAACCACCGTTGAACAGACAGAGCTTTTCTTGTCGCTTACTGAAGGTTGTGAAGGGGAGCGTTCACTTGCTGCCTCTGCGGGTTTACTCGCTTGGCCAGACAGCCACCTTGATTGGGTTCGTCCGGGAATCATATCTTACGGTGTCTCTCCGTTTGTTGATAAATCAGCGCAAGAGCTTGGATTTTTGCCTGTGATGACCCTGACCTCACACCTAATTGCCGTTCGCGATGTGAAAGCCGGTGAAAGTGTGGGTTATGGCGGAAACTGGACCAGTGAACGTGATACCAAGGTTGGTGTTATCGCGATTGGTTACGGTGATGGTTATCCTCGTACTGCACCTAACGGTACTCCAGTGTTCGTTAACGGTCGAAAAGTACCGATCGCAGGACGTGTGTCAATGGACATGCTAACGGTTGATCTAGGCCCTGATGCGGCAGATAAAGTGGGTGATGAAGCGACTCTGTGGGGTAAAGATTTACCTTCAGAAGAAGTGGCTGAACATATCGGCACTATCGCTTACGAGTTAGTCACTAAGCTGACTTCGCGTGTTGCGATGGAATATGTGAAGTAATCATGGATCTTGATAAGTAAATTATGTTCAAGCGAACGACTCGAAACTGGCTAATGTCTGCAATGACATTACTCGGTGTCAGCTTTTCTTCTTCCGCTGCGAGTGAAGAAAAAGATTCAGCTTTTGTCCCTTTCTACTTCAGCACCGAAACCATGGGTAACACCTTTGGGGTTGCGGGTGTCGCAAAGGGTGTTTGGCAACCTCAAGCCGCTCTGTTTGGTATGGCACTCTATTCAGACAAAGACAGTTACGTCGGTTTTCTATCGGCTTTTAACTATGCCTTGTCTGAGAACGTATTGTTTAGCACTCAGATGTATCAAGCGCGCTTCAACGACAACCCGTATTACATTGGTTCTCAAGGCGATAATGATTCATCTATCGATGACAAAACCATTGCTGATGGCTTAGAGCAAAACTATCAGTTTGAGTTTAAGTATTTGCTACCTTGGGGCAACGTTGCAGAACACGGTTTACTCGGTGCTTTTCAGCCAATCAAAGATGTGAGCTTTGCTTCGCCAATCGAATCGGGTGTCAGTTCGATTCTATTTACGCCTTTTTATACTGCTCGTGAGTTGGAAGGTTTAAATAATACCGAGGAGGCAACAGGCTTTAGTTTGGCGTTTGATTGGGATAACCGTGATAGCACACGCAACCCGACCAGAGGTTCTCACACTAACCTTGAGTTCACCACTGGCGCAGAGAGTTGGTCTAACGATGACTTGTGGCTTAAGTGGACCTTCCAAAATAGCCAGTACTTTGCTTTAGGTCCTTTAGGGGACTTATTCGATCAACAAGTTTTAGCATTTGATTTCTATACCGCTGACACGCCAACGTGGGATAACTGCTCTGGGCAAGATTGTGCTCGCCCACCAGAAACGGAGCAAGCTCGATTGGGTGGCTTGTATCGTTTACGAGGTTATACCGGAGGTCGTTATCACGGTCGCTCTGCAGTTCATTATTCTGCTGAGTACCGAGTACTTCCTGACTGGCAACCACTTGGCGATATCCCACTGATAAACTACTACGATTTGCCTTGGTGGCAATGGGTAGCGTTTGCTGAAGTAGGGCGCGTTGCCGATGAGTACGACATCAAAACACTGCACTCGGACATGAAATGGAGCTTAGGTGGCGCGGTGCGTTTCCAAGTGGAAGGTATTGTTGTACGTGCTGAGTTTGCGCGAGGTGGTGACGAAGGGGCCTTTAGGGTTATGATAAACCAGCCCTTCTAAACCTTTCGGCCTACAGTAGGCCAAATACTATTTTTATAAGAGTGGTCGTGGAAACACACCACTCTTTTTTATTAACAAGATATTGTTTTTATTAAGGAGATCTTGTTTTCAAGCAGTCTACTCACCTTGCATCGTAGCAATCACAGTTCGGCTTCCACCACAATCTCGGTGCTCTCCTAAGTAAATACCCTGCCATGTTCCTAAAGCTAAACGACCATTGCTAATTGGTATTGTCACACTGGTGCCAAGTGTCGATGCTTTAATGTGGGCAGGCATGTCATCATCACCTTCATAGGTGTGTCTGTAGTAGGGCGCTCGCTCTGGGACAAACTTATTAAAGTGCGACTCCATATCGGTACGGACGGTAGGATCAGCGTTCTCGTTTAGCGTGAGGCTGGCAGAGGTATGTTGGATAAAAAGATGTAATAAACCAACAGATAGAGAATTGATATCGTGTATCTGTTGTTCAATTTCATCAGTAATGAGATGAAATCCACGCTTTCGTGCATTTAGGTGTATAGTCTTCTGAATCCACATACGCCATCCTTTATAATGTATTTGGAAAAAAAGTGGTTTAACGCTATCTTTTGAACTTGAATTTATCAGGTATCGCTCACATTTAATTATGTTAGAGCTAGAGTCTGTACCGATTCTTCTGTCAGGAAATCTAATCCTGATTTATCTCAAGGTACAGCTCTTCATATGCGGCATAATACGTCGTGAAAAAAAATTACAAAGAATCTTTCAGTGGTGACGCGGTTTGGTCATCACAGAAAAATATAAACTTTCGCCTAATCGGGGGTTCTATTCATCACCCAGGTGACGTTTAGAATAAAACCTACAGTAACATCGGGATAGATACCATGTTGAAAAATATCAACCCAACGCAAACACAAGCGTGGAAAGCTCTAACGGCACATTTTGAGTCTGCTCAAGATATGGATATGAAAGAGCTGTTTGCTCAAGATGCAAAGCGTTTCGAGAGCTTTTCTACTCGTTTCGGTTCTGACATCTTAGTGGATTACTCTAAGAACCTTATCGATGCTGAAACTATGCAGCACCTATTTGCTCTTGCGAACGAGACTGAAGTTAAGTCTGCAATCGAAGCAATGTTCGGTGGTGATGCAATCAACAAGACTGAAGGTCGTTCAGTACTTCACACTGCTCTACGTAACCGTAGCGACAAGCCAGTAATGGTTGACGGCAAAGACGTAATGCCAGCAGTTAACGCTGTACTAGCAAAAATGGAACTGTTCACACACCGCATCGTTTCTGGTGAGTGGAAAGGTTACACAGGTAAAGAGATCACTGATGTTGTAAACATCGGTATCGGCGGTTCGGATCTTGGTCCATACATGGTGACTGAAGCACTAACGCCATACAAAACTCGCCTAAACATGCACTTCGTTTCTAACGTAGATGGCACTCACATCGTTGAGACACTTAAGCCTCTTAACCCAGAAACAACGCTATTCTTAGTGGCATCTAAAACATTCACGACTCAAGAAACAATGACTAACGCGCACTCTGCACGTGATTGGTTCTTGGCTGAAGCGGGTGACAACGCACACGTAGCTAAACACTTCGCAGCACTATCAACTAACGCAACTGCGGTCGCTGAGTTTGGTATTGATACTGACAACATGTTCGAATTCTGGGACTGGGTTGGTGGTCGTTACTCACTATGGTCTGCAATCGGTCTTTCTATCTCACTATCTGTTGGCTTCGATAACTTCGTTGAGCTACTAGAAGGTGCTCACGAGATGGATAACCACTTTGCTTCAACTGAGTTTGAAAGCAACATTCCAGTAATCCTTGCGCTTATCGGTATTTGGTATAACAACTTCCACGGCGCTGAGTCAGAAGCAATTCTACCTTACGATCAATATATGCACCGTTTTGCGGCTTACTTCCAACAAGGCAACATGGAATCGAATGGTAAATTTGTTGACCGTGACGGCAATCCAGTAGAATACCAAACTGGTCCTATCATCTGGGGTGAACCAGGTACAAACGGTCAGCACGCTTTCTACCAACTGATTCACCAAGGCACTAAGCTGATCCCATCAGACTTTATTGCTCCTGCTATCAGCCACAACCCAGCATCTGATCACCACCAGAAGTTGATGTCTAATTTCTTTGCTCAAACTGAAGCACTAGCATTCGGTAAGACAAAAGAGACAGTGGAAGCTGAATTCCTAGCGGCTGGCAAAACAGCTGAAGAAGTGGCTGAGCTTGTACCTTTCAAAGTATTTGAAGGTAACCGTCCAACGAACTCTATTCTTGTTAAGCAAATCAACCCTCGCTCTTTAGGTAACCTAATCGCGATGTACGAGCACAAGATCTTCGTTCAAGGCGTTATCTGGAACATCTTCAGCTTCGACCAATGGGGTGTAGAACTTGGTAAGCAACTAGCAAACCAAATTCTTCCAGAGCTTGCTGACGATGCTCAAGTAACGTCTCACGACAGCTCAACTAACGGTCTAATCAACGCATTTAAAGCGCTTAAAGCTTAATTGAGTTGATAGCACCAAAAAAACGCCAACCTTCGGGTTGGCGCTTTTGTATCTGTATAGCAAGCATTGGTTAAATCGCAGGTAATAAAAAAGGCTGGCATGATGCCAACCTTCTTTGAGTTGATACTCAGTACTGCTAGAAATAAACAGCTGTTATTCGAAACAGATCTCGATGAAAGCATTACCCCATTGAGATGAGAAAGGCATGATGATGATTGCCCCATCACACTTGTGACGAATCGTATGACCTTTACCGGAAACCACGATTGGTGTTGCCATATCGAAGTCAAAACCGCTTTCCGCAAGAATACGTTTCGCACCGCCAGTCACCATGTTAGTGATTTCACCCACCATATCGGTCACTTCTTCGTTGAGGCCGTTTGGTCGTTCACCAAGCATGTTTTCCATGATTTCGAGAGCGAGACCTTCATCAAAGGTGATCGACATAGAGCCACGAGATTGTGTACCCACCATACCAATTAGGCCGGATACATCACCACGAGCGATTTCATCTTTCTTAACTCTCGGTTTTTGTGGCTTCAATTCTAGAGAAGCCATCGTTTTTAATACGTTCATCAAAGAAGCTAAAAACGGGTTTACAAATTCAGCGCGCATAATGTTCTTCTATAATCTTATTCTTTCATCTCGGAGGAGCAAGATTGGCAAATGCCATGCGATTCAATGACATGATTCGTCAATTGAAAGCCATGCTTCTCAGCGTTACTGGCGAGTAGGGTGACAAGCGCATCGTCCTGCAGTTCTATCACAGTGCCACATTTATCGCAGATCAGTAGTTGGGAGAAATGTTTGTTGGCATTGCAAGAGCAGCAGCATATGAAGCTATTGGTTGACTCAACTCTGTGAATGAAACCTTGCTCCAACAAGAAATCCAAAGCGCGATATACTGTAGGTGGCTTGGCTTGCGGTTCACTGACTTTCAACTGCTCTAATAATTCATAAGCACTGGAGGCTTTTTTATTAGAGAGGATGAGCTCAAACACTCGCTTTCTTTGAGGTGTTAATCTAACGCCTCGCGATTCGCATATCCCTTCAACTTGCTCTATTAATGTGTGGTCCAAATTTTTCACCATTCAATCGGACATCCCTAATCAAACCTTATTTCTAGGTTACTACGTTTTGGGAGCCAATGATTTCTATTAAAGTCAGGTACAGAGCGTATTGTGACCCACGACTTTGAATAAGACAAGGTAACTCAAAATGACAGTGTGACTCAAGGCATAACTGATTAATGAGGTTGAATTAGAGATCTGGTGAATAGGTTTATAAAAAAGTATGAGGTAAAGTTCATATAGCACAAACAGGGCATAGCATTTACAATAGCCGACCTTGCTTTTGCTGGGTATTCCAGCATATTTTTTTGACTCGCTACCAGGGTACTTTACCATGACACATTCATGTAGATTGTCTGTCGCTCCAATGCTCGATTGGATTGATTAAGCAGCCTTAGCAAGGGCTGAGCGAGTTTGAGGGGTACCATGGGAGTACCATGCTCTTATTATCATACTTGGATATAAACTCGAAACTAACACATAGACTCTTTATCTACCAAAATATGATATAGCGATTAATAGTTCACAAAATCAATAATCACTTTAGTGAACTGCATACTTTTGCATTGGATAGTGATAATTTTAGAATATGATTAACGGAATCGGTGCTCTCAGTGAGTAAGATGCAACTAGAAGAGGTTCAGCAAAGCCTTTTCACCATAAGTGCTGAACAGAGCAGCCAAAGACTTCCTGAAACCATAACACTTTCTTCTGGTGACGATCAGTCAATGAAAGACATTGATGACCTTAAACAAAGAGGGAAAGTGTCGTGGGATTTAGTTTTAAAGTCTCAAACTTGGAAGCAAGCTGTTAGCAATGTAGACCATATGATTAAGTGCGTAGCTTACTATGGAAATGGTGTTGATGGTTATTACTGCGTTGGCTATGCATTGGGGTGTATTAACGCGGAAGGAACAGCTATTGAGCTCAATTACATCGAAAAAAGAAATGATGCAAGCTTGGATTTATGCGGTAATTTTTTAAGCGTTATAGTTGAAGCATGGTCTCTTTATGGTCTATATCTTAATCAAACACAACAAGCAAAAATAAGTGAGTTCGCTCTAATTGGGCCTTTACCAGGCGTTAAAGCCTACTATCAAGAAAAAGGTTTTGAGTGGTTTGAAAACTATGGCGGTACAAACGCAATGGTTAAGTACTTAGTACAGTAGCTTTGTAACTCTATTGTGTTTTTTTTAAGCGATGGTACAATGCCCGGCCTCACCAATGTGCTATCAAATTGATATTAAATTTGATAAGGTGTGTATATTGCTAGTTAACTTCAACCTAACAGCAAGTCCAGATTTTTACTCCAAGGAGTTATTATGAAATACATTCAAGCAACTAGAAGTGACATCGAAAAGTTCGCTGCTAGCTTTTACAGTCAAGGCAAAAGTGCTATGGAGTGTTTCGATATGTCATGGGAAGCGCTTTCAGATCTAGAAAAGAAAGTCCCTGAGCTAACATGTAAAACATCTAGAAAAGATTGTAAAACAGCTTAGTATTGACCCGAACAAACAAAAAGGAGCCTCAAGGCTCCTTTTTGGTTTTCATAGTCTATAAAAATCTGGCTGTTACATTCTCTGCCCTGACCAAACTACCTCACCGATGATCTCGAAGTCGGCACTTTTAATATCTTCTTTTCCTAGTTCCCATGCTTCATACGCACTATTGTCACTTACTACCTTGATACCGTTTGGTAGGAATTGAAGTCTTTTCACCATTAAGCGATTGTCATATCTAAATACGTAAATCCCATCAGTAGAAAAACCATCAACTCGGTTCACCATTACGATGCTTTGATTTTTGAGAGTAGGGATCATGCTGTCACCGCGAACGGGCATCAGGAAGATATTGTTTGGGTTAAAGCCAAGCTCTTGCCTAATGAATTTCTCACTGAAAACCATTGAGCTAGATTCTTCTTCTTTTTCAACAAGTGTGCCTTGTCCAGCACTCACCTCAATATCGAAAAACTTAAGCTCAAGATAACCAGTAGGCAAACTGACGGCCTTTTGTGATAGCTGTCTAGCTTTGAGGAATATTTTTTCAGGGATGTTTTGACGCTCTCTCCACGTATAAATCGTCTTTGGAGATATCTCTAAAACCTTTGCTAGCTCTGCATTCGTAGAGGTATTCGTAACCTCCTTTAATTTCCTCAAACTTAACTCAAACTCGCTCATTATCGCCTCAATTCTTCAAAAATGTGTTGAAATCAAAAAGTAATGCCTCATAATTAACTCAAATCGACTTTGAGGAACTCTGAGGAATTGTGAATTGGTTACAGTTACCTCAAGTGTACTACATGGAGGAATTATGAACACAAGATTTGCTTTACTTGCGCGATTTGAAAACCCGACTGTTGAGCTTAAACAGATCAGCCAAGAGTTTTTTGGTATCACCCCTAAGACGGCAGAGCAAAGAGCGAAAGCTTGTGACTTCCCCGTTCCTACCTTCAAGTTGCGTGATTCAGAACGCAGCCCGTCGTTAATCAAGATAGAAGACCTAGCTGCTTACATTGATAAGCGTCACTCAGAAGCCACGCAAGATTGGCTATCCGTAAACGGGTAAGAGGATTGAACATGAATAATGTAACGACTCCGATTCACAGCGTTAGCGTAGACCTTTCTCATTCGAGTGAAGCCAGAGAGCTTTTCATGATCGTGAAAGGTCGCTTGTCTTGTTTAAGCGAGTCTTCGCCTGAGTTTGAATTTTTATATCCGATTTATAAGCAGTTCCTCGAAGCCACCATTTTATTGGAAAGCTTGGAGGAATAGACATGCAGGTATCTGACCCGATCCACTTACCTTGTCCCGATATGCTTGGCATGGTTGACCCAAAACCGGAACTACGCGAACGCTCTATTTATTTGATAGAGCAGTTACGTGAAAAACATGGTTTATCGAAGCGTTCAAAGCGCAAAGCTAGACCGATGAATTACGTTTGCACAAATCATTCGTGTACGGGGCTGTAATGAACGAACAAGCGATGATAGCCGCACTTGCTAACATGGAAGCTAAAAGTGACGCAGGGGAACTCACTCGTTACTCTGCGTTCACTAAACGCTTCTTTCCTCGCTTGCCTAAAATCGTGCGTAACGATGTGAAGCGCAAAATAGCCAAGCGTAAACAACGTCAAAACCCTACCAAAGAAAACCTGATACTAGCGGCAGAAGATGCCGTTAAATTTGGGCTGAAAAGAGCGCACTTCATTGAAGACAAATTCCCGTTTGTTGATAGTCGCGCCAAGACTCGAACTCAACCGTTAAGCCACGATATTTTGATGCGTGATGATGCCGTTAGTGAACTAGCAAAAAAGTTCGCTGATAAGTGTGCGTTACTGCTTACCGAAGAAAGCCAACCCGAAGTATTCAAAAGCTTTTTAGATGCGATAGAACATGTTTACCAATTGCAGGAATCTGAACTAAAAACGATTCATGTTAACGCGCCACAAGTGAACCTTAAAAAACGCGACAAGAAACCGGAAGAGTTAGAACAAGACCTACAGGTAGCCGTACTCAAGATGCAATCTGAATCTTGGATAGAGGGACGCTTGTTACACCTCCGAGCGCAATACATTGAGTATTCACAAATCACGCTTGAGCGAGTTGGTGAGGGAAAGCATCAGTCACCGGTGATCAGTGCGTTGTCATTTGCCAACTGGAAACAGAAACAGCGTGACGCTAAAGCATTCCTTGAAACTATGGCCGTGATGAATAACGAGACTGGCGATTCTTTCAATCTTGAGGATGTGGTCAAGCGAACGACCGCGAACCCAGAAAACCGTCGTATTGAAATGATGGTGCGTTCTCGCGGGTTTGAGGAGTTGGCTCAAGACTTAGGTTATACCGCGCTTTTTATTACTTGGACGTTGCCGAGTAAATACCACCGAGTCTCTAAAAAGTGGAATGGTGCGAATATCAAAGACGGTCACCAAGTTCTCATGCAGCAATGGGCGTTAGGCCGAGCGCTAATAGCCAAAGAAGAGATTCATTATTTTGGTTTTCGAGTGGCTGAACCACATAAAGACGCGACAAGTCATGCTCACTACTTCCTGTTTTGTTCGCCTGACGATAAAGACTTCATTATCGAAACCTTAAAGTCGTGCGCTATCTCTGAGGATGAGCACGAACTAGGTTCTGATATTTCGCCTCGTTTTGATGTGAAAGAGGCTGATCCTAAAAAGGGCGGGGCGACTGCCTATATTGCCAAATACGTATCGAAGAACATCAACGGTAAGCACATGCCAGAAAACGAGGGTGAAGAATCTGCTTATCGTGCTCGTGCTTGGGCTTCCACTCACCGAATCCGTCAGTTTCAGCAATTTGGTGGTAAGCCTGTTTCCCTTTGGCGAAATCTACGCAGGGCAAAACCGGAACAGACCATGATAGACCCAAAGCTCGAAGAACTGCGCCAAGCGGCAGATTCTTCGAAGTGGTCGCTGTTCTGCCAACTGGCTGACAGTGCAAAAGTGGCCTACCAAACAAAACAAAACCAATACGGTGAAACAACCAAAAAGGTGATCGGCTTTTCTTGGCTCGGTCGTCTTATCGAAACATCTAGCGAGTGCTATTCGCTCGTTAAGAAAAAAGACGTGAAGCGTCTTCAAGAGGCGCGGAGCGTCTCACCTTGGAGCACTGAAAATAACTGTAACTCTCCCTTAGTTGAACATCTTCAACGCGTGACCGGATGGAGCGTGGAGGGAGTCCAATGCTTAATATCACCGCTAATGCGGGGGGCTAAAGTTCAAATCGATAAATACACGAATATCAGCTTTAGAAACAATCGTCTGATTGTGTATTAAACCATTGCCAACGATGTGAATCAGGGGCTAAACACTAAACAACGTCGTGAGACAGAGGATTGAAATGAAAATACTATCGCTTGATGAGTGCCAGCGAGATTTAGCCGCTTTGGACGCGGCTGACAGGCTCACCGCCAACATGAAAGTAGAAATTGACCGCTTCAAAGAAATGGATACCAGCAAGCTCATGAAAAAAGCCATGGGAATGCTGATGAGTGGCAACTTGTCACTCGAAGCTTTAGGGCTTCCCGTCAATCTATTTGAGCAATTAGAGCAACTCGAAAAACTCAATGGAGTAGCGCGCAATAAGTACCGCGCTGTCGTTGTGGCCAACCAAGAGCAACTTGGTGATGTGGAAAGCGTCGAGGTGAAACATGGCTAAATATGAAAACCCTGTTCGTGGGTATATTGCTTGTCCTGTTTGCCAGTCTGCCGCCACCACTCACCAAGTGGGTGAGGGGCAATTGATCGCGTCTGGTGAGCCACCAAAAAACAGCCGTAACATTGGATTGATGTATTACCGTTGCCCTGAGTGCGGTAACAGTTCGAATAGCAAAAGGGTTACGGAGTTCATCAAAGCACATTCCGTTGCTGAGTTAACCGAACTTAAACCGAATCCAACTGAAAAAGGTTCGGTTATTGAGTCGGATTTGATAACCGAGCCTAACCCTATCGATGCAATTGAGTTAACTGAATTGGTGCAAATTGATGAAGTCAGTAAAGACGGGGCTTCCAACCGCGAGATAACCGAAACGGTCGATGATGAAAAAGCAGAAAAGACCCCAATTAAATTCCCCTTTAAACGAGTAATCACGGGGTTAGCGTCGGCTATCTTTATCATTTGGGCGGTGTCTCAACTGCTACCGAAAGCCACAGCCGAACAACCGAAAGGGGGTGAGCATGGAGCAAGTTAACGAAACCTTACCAGGTGAACAAGTTGAACTGGATGATTGGGGGGATTTTGGTTCCGTTATTCATCAGCTTGAAGAACAAGAGAAAACCGAGAGCGATTTAGTTGGCTTAACCGAGCCAACTGAAACGGTAACCGAAGATAAAACGGAAGCTATGGCGGGCTTACTGAATATTATGTTTGCCTTAACCGAGCAAGCGACCTCCATCATTTCGGGGGTTGAATTTGAGTTTGACGGTAAAGGTAAGCAAGCAGTGATGGATGCGGCTGAGCCTGTCTTTGCAAAACACGGTAGTACGCTTATGGGCGTGTTTGGGGATTACATCGAAGAGGCAACCTTATTGCTTGCGGTTCTTGGTTTGATTTATGCCTCTAAAAAGCAATTGGTCATGTTGCAACAATCAAAGGAGGTGGACGGTGAAAAAACCGAAGCCCCTAGCTCTACCGAACCCCGTTAACTCGAACCCGTCACATGATGCCGAACACACCATTTATGTGGCGGGAACAGGAGGAGGTAAAACCTCAGCCGTTAAGCATTTGGGGCTAGTCCCTAAAACGGCTCAAGCGGTCTTTTTTGACCCCTACACCAACTACGCAGGGAGTAAATTTCAAGGCCAAATGTGCCACGGCACTTCATCACGCTTAACCTTTGTCAAAACGCTCATTATGGCGCGTCGTCGCGGTGGCTCGTTTAAGCTGGCCTACATTCCAGCAAATGGGGCAACGGCCGACGAATTAGAGTTCTTTGCGTCGGTGGTGTGGTCGGTGGGTAACGGTCGGGCTAGCCAGCTCTATACCGTTATCGAAGAATTAGCGTCATGTGTTGAAACCTCGGGCAAGCTTCGAGGTCGTGCGGGTGAGCTGCTACGCGGTGGCCGTCAATACGGTCTCGTTGTCCACACTGTTTTTCAACGCGGTCAAGAAGTACCCAAAACCGTGACGGAACAATCCAGCGTTTGGTGGGTGGGCGCGGTTAACTCAATGAGTGATGCGCACTGGATAGCGGATAAACGCGGGTTGGATGTGAATATCGTAGCGGGGCTAAAGTCTGCCAAGGTCAATAAGCAGCTCATTGGTAAGCCTATTGCTGAATATCTATTAGTTAGAGACGGTATAGGAAATATTGAGCACAAAGCTTTAAATTGTAGAGAGGGCAAGAAGTTAGCATTGAACTATAAGTAAGAAAAAACTCCCTCTCGCAGGGGAGGTTGAGGGAGCTGCCTAAAAATAAGGCATAGAGTAGGTATCAAACTTAACAGGCGTCATATACAAATACGCCTGTATGAAGCCATGAGAAGGTATCACCTTTTCTTGTTTGGCTAGTTAGCTTTAATTATTACTTTTTTTCGTCAATGCCTACATCGCATTTCAACCTATAGGTTACCCATCCAACCTATAGGTTACTTCTCCTTTCTTTTTTTGCCTCACTCCTATTTGATTAACCCTCAATTTGTTTATTCACAATCCAACGTCGAGAGACAGGGGAACTCATGAAAGCTCAACATAAAAACATGTTGATTGCTGTAGTACTGACCTTACTGGTGATTGCCATCATCAATAACGTATCAACGCTAGAAGCAGTCAAAGAACTCATTAACGGCAAGCGTGGCTGGTTTTAAGGAGAGTTAAACATGTCAGTAAAACCAATCAAACTTAATTCCATGGTCGGAGCTGCTTGGGGGCAAAAAGGCACACTACCTATCCCAGTTGGCCCTACTTATCAAGAGTTAGTGCTCGAAACTAACGCCAGTGCTGACGAGATTGAGCGCTTGTCAATTACGCTGAACGCTGAAGAAATCTATGTCTTAACAGGCAGTGAAATTCTGATGCTTGAGCGATACAAACAGCGCGCTCATACCGCAGGCCATTACGTGATCCCATTTAGTGATATTTCTGCTCGCACTAAAAACGGGGTGCGTTACACGGGTCTCGTCACCGAAGCGGGTGACAATATCCACTTGGACATTCAATTCAAAGCCAAAACCAGTGGCGATCCGTTATCGATTCAAGTTCATGCATGGGTGACGAACGCGCAGCCAGCACGAATCATCGTGCCAATGGTCAAGCGTGAAACCATGCCCGCGAACGCAGCTGGCGTTAACGAGTTTACGAGCTTGGTATCGAGCCCGTTAATCAGCCTGCGACGTGCGCACTTTATGCATGCGGGTATTACTAAGCTTGAAGTCGAGCGTGACTTTGTCAAAGAGTACGAAGCCAACAAGTTTATCAATGAAGCGAATGCGCATCGTAACGAACGCACACCTCAAGCGGGTTACTTCCACTTCGATCCGATTGTGCGCGGCTTTTCGATTGATGAGCTATTTCCAACACAGCATAACTCTAACTTGAAGTTCTCCGTCACAACAACGGACGTAGCAGGCTCAATTCCTATTTTGGTTGAATCGGTGAAAGTGGTTCGCCCTGACATGCTCGCGGGTCGAAGCTAAGGAGCCGATATGAGCTTTTTTGATGACCTCTTAGAGTTTGGGAGCGGTGCGCTTGATAGCGTAGGCGAAAATGCCGATTGGCTGTTTGGTGAGGATGGTAACTCGTCCAACCCCAACACCACGCAGCAACCTAACGCGCCCGTCGTTGATAATAACGGTAATGCTGTGACCACACCGCAAGGCGACTTACTCGCTGCGAAAGATAACACCCTGCTTTATATGGGCGGTGGTCTTGCCGTGTTACTGGTGGTGGTTCTTCTGGTTGTCCTACTGAAAGGTAAATAGTGATGCCATTACTTTTTATTGGCTTAGGCGGTCTTGGTCTTGGGTCTGCGCTGGGGTTTGGTGTGAGCAAGGGCATTAACAAAGCACTGACTGTAACCGCTGTTTTGGCCTTGTTATACCTTGCTTATAAATCGGGAGTATTTCGCTAATGCTGGGTTCATTAACCTCTTTAACGGGGGGCGGTGGCTTGACGGGTGGGTCTTCGGGGCCTGCTAAATCAGGTAACACATCTAACACCACCAATAACAGCGGCTTTACCACGGGCACCATCAGTTTAGGCAGTAATAACGGGATACCGTGGTGGGGCATTGCGCTCATCGCGCTTGTTGCGCTGTATGTTCTCACTCGAAAGTAACTTAATTCCTGAAATCTGGGATAACGCCAAGCCGAGGCTATGTAAAGCCCTTGGTGATTATCTTAAGCAGGCAGAAATTGAAGTAAAAGCGGGGCGTGAGTCCCTGTATCGAGTGGGTGACACCTACATGTTACTACGTGGTGAGCAGTCCCCAATAGGCTCTAAAGAGTTGGTAGTGGTGGCGTTAGCGGGTGACATGGCAGCGGGTACGCTCAGCGCGATTCATCACGGGGTGGCGAATGGATTTGAGTCCATTCGAGCCCACTTTAGCAAGCGCGGAGCCTATCGCTACATTCAGCGTAAGCTACAACTACCCGTTCGAGAGATAGAGACTGACAAGGACGAGTACGTATTACAAATAAGGTTTGAAGATATGGGCGGACGAAGTAGCTCAAAGAGTGATGCGAAAACCGTCACTACAACCACCAACAAAAGCAACAGCCAAGTGATTGGTGGTGATAACAATGGCTTTGCGCTGTCAGGGATTGAGAACTCTGACATTAATCTAAGCATGACCGACCATGGCGCAATGGCGGTGGCGGGTAAAACGGCCGAAGAGGCGTTTAACTTTGGCACTGACGCCTTAGATTTTGCGTCCGATACGGTGGACACTTCTTTTTCATTCGGTGAAAACGCCTTAGATAGCGCATTGGACGCTAATGAAAATGCGCTTAATGGTGCGTTTGGTTTTGGTGAGCGTGCGCTCGATGCGAATGCCAATCTCAGCGAGTACGCGATAGGGGCAAATTCTGACCTTAGCGAGCACGCGATTGATTCGATTAAATCCATGGCAGGCCAACAAACCGAAACCACCAAAGCTGCGATTGCCATGGCGAACGCCGCGAAAGGTCGAGAGCAGACGGGTGAGAACGAAAGCAATAACGAGCTGTTGAAAAATATCTCTTTGATGGTCGGTATTGTGGTGTCACTTATCACCATGGCGTACTTAGTGGCGGGGAAGAAATCATGAAGCAACACCAAACATTGAGCGCTAACGGGAGTGTTCGATTTAACGCAGGCCAAGCGGGTAAGTACCTCATTATTCGAGAAGCCAGTAATACCCTCATGCTTCGTGGTGATGCATTGCGTCCTGTAGAAATTGAACGCGGTGATACGGTCGATATTACAAAATTTGATGAGCTTGAACTCATGAATCTGCATAGCGAACCTGTCACCGTTGAGTATCAAATATCCGATATTCCTATCGTGACCCGTGCGCAAAAGGTATCGGTGGACAATCAAATTGTGGTCAGTGAAATATCGCGGCCTCTCACGATTGAATCTATGCCCGAAGTGGCACTGGCGGGAACGCCAACGGTGTCGATTACCTCGATGCCAGCGATAGAAACCACCACCGCAAAAATGAACCTATCCGATTTGCCTGATGCAAGTATGACAGGGAGCGTTATCTCTATTGATGCTAATGAAAAACGCACTGCGGTGATGCTGCAAGCGGGTATCGATAATGTTGAGCCTGTGATTGTACAAGGCTGCTTGCGCTTGTATGCGGGCGGCATGTTGACCATTCCGTCAACGCTGGCGGTCACCATGACGGGCGCGTCAGGTGATGTGGTCTATTGCGGGGAGGTGCTTTGATGCTCAGCTATGGAATGACCCAAGCGGTCGCTAAGGCGTCCACAGAGCGCGCGGGTGTGACGCGATACGCCACTAAGTTGGAAGCCTCTGCCGGATTAAACGAACAAAGCGTATTAACCCCTAGCAGCATGTACAGCGTGTTTCGAGATGCGTTAGCGTTTTATGAAGATGTGCATCATTCGGTGTTTGCAGAAAACTTGGAGGGGCAAATTGTTGATATCACCCTACCTAAAGATGCGTTCAGTGCGGAATTTTGCGTTAAGTGGTCAGGCAATGATGCAGTAACCGCTACCGTACACGCCTATCAAGAAGATGGCGTCACGCTGGCGCAAGGTGAATTTACACTGCGCAACGGTGAGCAAGTGACCCATAACTTTGGTCGACGCGTTAACAGCATCACGATAAGCCTACCACCTACCCCAAACAGCGTAAGCGGCTCGTTTAAGGTGTCGAACGCGGTGAGCTATCGCGGCTATCAAAAAAACTTGTCCGAAGATGCGCAATATTTTGTTTTTGATGTTGGGGGGAATTACAGCGCGAAAGGGTTCTCCACGACTGGCCGCTTTGGTGGTATGAGTCCACCAAACACCCTTGAGGGCTATGAGTGGGGAAGGCTCATCACAATGGAAAGCTCTCGCCCTGATGAAGTGAAAATCTCGTTCGTCGGTGATACCTCTTTGAATGGCCGCACGGTGGTGGCGTGGGTGAATGGCATCAGTAGCGAGTTTGTTCTGACCGTCGATGGGGCATTTTATTCTGCTTGGAGTCAAAGCGCAGATATGTACGCGCTCATTAATGGCTCTCCAGGTAAGCAGCTCGATATTCAACTCTTATTTTTATAGGGGCAGAATCAATGAGCGCAAAAGTATTAGGACTCTTACTGTCCAGCGTTGTTTTATTAGGAGTGTATCTCATGAATAAGAAAAAAATTAATCAGGCGGTGAGCCGCTTTGCACTGTCCGCGAGAAGTGAAGCCAGAATGATGGGCGTTCATAGTGATTTAAAACGTGTCGTTCGCCGCGCTATTGAGCTAACCCCCTTTGATTTTGGCATTACGTCTGGCAAACGAACAGCTCAAGAGCAAAACGCCCTATTCAAACAAGGCGCAAGCCAGTTAGATGGGTACAGCAAAAAAAGCCGTCATCAATCAGGCTGCGCGGTTGATTTTGTGGTGTACGACGAAAGCGGCAAGGTGACGTGGGGCTTTAGTTATTACGAACAAGTGAGCTGGGCGTTTAAGCAGGCCGCTGATGAATTGGGCGTTCCGATTGTATGGGGCGGTGATTGGGTCAGCTTTAAGGATGGTCCTCATATCGAACTCGATAGAGCCCATTACTCATAGTTACACCATCAAGTATTTACGACAGAGCAAATTATTATGAAAAGCTTACTAGAAAAAATCGGCATCGACCTTGACCAACCATCTACCAAAAAGGGTTTAGCGTTACTTGGCGCGGGAGCTGCTTTGGTATCTGGTCACCCTGAACTTATCACCGCGAGCGTATCGGCAGACGGTATTCAATTCGGTGGCATTATTGGCGCAAGTGCTCCAATAGTATTTGGCCTATGGGAAACCCTACGCAATGAGTTCAAGTAAATGGCAGAGTATCAAACAATAATTGTTGCCGTTGTGAGTGCCTTGTCTAGCGGTGTCGGTGTGGGTATCACACTCAAAACGGATGTTAAGTGGTTGCGTCTGATGATGGAAAAGATGGATGAACGTTTGACTCGACTTGAAAGCAAAAGCTCAAAATAACGTTTAGGTATTGTCAAAGGGAAATATGATAATACCTAACGCGAGTGAACCAAAGATAAGCTACGATATGACTCCATATTATATGCACTAGGATAGACGTTTATGTGCTTATTGGACTAGTTTTAGATAGCACTAGTTAGCCCTCCAATAATGCTTGCTACAGTGGGGTTGTTTACTAGGTCTTTAAATAAACTTTTTGCTTTTGGGTCGCTACTCTTCTCTATTTGCTCTTTTAACTGCTGTAAGGTGATCGTTATTTCTTGCGTATTGCCATTACCAATCTGCACCATATTTGAGTTTGAGTTGAAATTATATGTATTATTCACTTGTTCGTTCCTTGCTCTAGTGTCGCTGTATAAAATAGGGAATGTGAAATCTTCGTTATGGTCGTTAGGTTTCCCTAATATCTTGTTTAATGAGCCGAATTGCTTATCTATATCCAAGCTTAGTTCAGTAAGTTTGGGCATATTTTGGCCAACTAAACCTGCTATTGGGGACTGGTACATTTTACTAATAGTATTTAGTTGCTTTTCTAAATTTCTAATTGGTTTAGTCATTGAGTCCATTTGTTTGTCAAAATCGAACTTGCTCATACGCACTCTCTTGCATTGATTGGTTGAGCATCGATGTTAGCACATTAAAATTTTCCCTGTTTTTATAAAGAAATGAAGCGGTTGTCTTTAAGTTTCTGATAATTAAAAGGTTAACTTGGTTTTGTGACTAGGGTAATTAATGTGGATTAGCTTGTTGGAAACAACCTATCAACTAGAAAGGCTTATGACGGAGCTTTTTTATGTAGTTTATGCGGAAACAGTTGCGTATAAACTTGCCACAAAATATTCAAGTTTCTATGCCCAGTGACCTGAGCTACTTCTTCAATAGAGTAGCCCTTTTCAAATAACCGACTAGCTCCCTCTCTTCGTAGGTCGTGATACCTCAAGTCTTCAATACCTAATTCGTTTCTTACTCTTTGAAAACCTGCGCTAACACTTCGTGAGTTATATGGAAAAATAAGCTCTCCTTTTTTTGGTTGCTTAAGTGCGATCTCAAATGACTCGCCAAGCAACGGCACAATCATGTGATTACCTGTTTTCTTCCTTGGGTCTTTTCTGTCTCTGACAAGTATCGTTTTATGTTCTTGGTTGAGGTCTTCCCAACGCAGCTTGCAGACTTCACCAATTCGCATACAAGTAAGAATGCTGAACTCTAGAATGTCAGTGAATGGGATTCGAGTTGTACCGTTTGGTCGGAAAGATTCTCGTTGTTCTAATCCAAGCTTCAAGAGTTTCAGTTCTTCAGAAGTCGGGCGGCGTGTTCGCTTCTGACTCTTACCGACTAACCCCATATCAATCAGAACTGGGACGGCTTCATCAAATATCTGGTGATTGGTGTCGATGTTGAAGACAGGCTTAGACTTTTTCATTACAGAACGTAGGTAAGCAATATCATGATAAATCGTTGCGGGTTTGGCTCCTGCGCCTCTTCTATTTTTACAGTGCTCGATTAAGTCGCTAGTTCGTAGCTGATTACTCTCAACTTGGGCGATGTCGCAATCCCTAAGCATCTTAATAACGTAGCGTTTTGTTCGACCTGTATTATCCCAAAGGTCACGTTCTGCCATGAATAAATCGAGGAGTACCGAAAGGGGTACTGTTTTTGGCTGATTGAGTACCCCTTGAGCTTCTAGTTCAGCTACCCTTTTTTTACCGAAAGCTTTAGCGAGTGCTTTCTTTTTTAGAGTTTTGCTTTCCCTGTGTATAATGCGCGAATTCTTTTTAACGATGATTGTTACCTTGAACCTTGGTTCACCGCTTTTTAGCTTTCTGGTCTCGATGGTATAACTTGCCATTGTCCAACTCCTAAAGGGGTACTTGAGGGGTACTACAGGAAGTAATTCCGTTTAATTCTAGGTAATTCACTGTATGTTTGTACAGTATTAATTGAGACTGAATCATGACAAACACTAATAAAACCAGTAAATACGCTAGTAACCGACTTTCTGTTGCACCCATGCTCGATTGGACTGACCGCCACTGTCGTTACTTTCACCGTTTGCTTTCTCAGCAGACGCTTCTGTACACGGAAATGGTAACAACGGGCGCGATCTTACATGGTAAGGGCGACTTCCTAGAATATAACGAGCAAGAACATCCTCTTGCACTTCAACTCGGTGGTTCAAACCCGGTTGATCTTGCTGCTTGTGCCAAGCTTGCTGGTGAGCGTGGTTATGATGAAGTGAATCTTAACGTAGGTTGCCCTTCAGACCGAGTTCAGAATGGTCGATTTGGTGCATGCTTGATGGCTGAGCCCGAGTTGGTGGCAGATTGTGTTTCAGCGATGAAAGAAGTCACTGATATTCCAATTACCGTGAAAACGCGTATCGGTATCGATGACCAAGACTCTTATGAGTTTCTAACTAAGTTTGTTTCGACGGTTTCTGAAAAAGGTGGCTGTGAGCAATTTACTATTCACGCGCGTAAAGCGTGGTTGAGTGGCCTTAGCCCGAAAGAGAACCGTGAGATCCCACCGCTAGATTACGATCGTGCATACCAAATCAAGAAAGATTTCTCTGATCTGGTGATTGCCGTGAATGGTGGCATTACGACTCTTGAGCAAACTAAGGAGCACTTGCAACACCTTGATGGTGTGATGATTGGTCGTGAGGCTTACCATAGCCCATTTATTTTGGCTGAAGTTGATCAACAGATCTTTGGTTTAGACACACCAATTAAGAAGCGCTCACAGGTTGTCGAAGAGATGTACCCGTACATCGAGCGTGAACTTTCAAATGGCGCAAGTTTAGGTCACATCTCTCGTCACATGCTTGGTTTGTTTCAAAGCATGCCTGGTGCAAGACAATGGCGTCGCTACATCAGTGAAAACGCACATAAGAAAGGTGCAGGTATTGAAGTGATGCAAACAGCATTGGCTAAGATCCCTAAAGAGCTAAATGTTTAAGCTCCCTCTAAGTTAAAAACTTAAGGTTAAATTCGCCACTAGAGGCTAAATTTACCACTGTAAGTTTCTGAAAAGCCACGCATGAAGATGTGTGGCTTTTTATTTATCTGATAAATAAGGGTTTTATTGGTTTGGCACACTTGGTATGGAAGCTGCAATGTTAGAAAGTAGGAAAGATAGGTCATTAACTCATTAGGGAGACCATTATGTTTGAATTAATCTTTGTTCTTATTTTCGTCGCAACTCTACTTGTCACTGGTATTACGTTTATGACGGTATTGGCTGCAACCGGAGTGGCGTTATTAGTCATGTTGGTCTTAGGTATGATGGGCGTCGTGTTTAAGTTACTGCCTTGGTTGATCGTGATTGCAATCGGTGTGTGGTTTTTCAAAAATTTTGTACACAGTTCTAACCAGAGACGTTACTAAGGTCATCGTGCCGTCAAATCTTTACTCGTCAGCGGTTTATCGTTTTAGAATTTAAGATGTGTGGTAGAATTTTCCTCAATAATCTATGAATGTGCATACAATTAGCACTACGATATGGAATTGGAGCTATCTCAAATGAATAAAATGCCATTAATTGCTTTAGTGGGAATGCTATCTTTAAGCTCGGCAGTGTCTGCTGAAGAAGAGTTTTCTTACACGGCTAAAGTCGGTGCCGATATGTGGTGGGGAAGTACAAAGCTAAACGAAGTTAGACAAGATGATGACTCTAACTCACCTTCGTTGTATTTCGCATTTGAGCATAATGCCCCGATGCTACCAAACGCTAGCTTTCGCTATACTTCTGTTGATGCAGATTCATTGGCTTTCGATAAGTACGATTACACCTTCTATTACACGTTGTTAGATCACAAGCTGATGAACTTCGATGCGGGTGTGACGTTTACTCAGTATTCAAACTCGAATTACATCGAACCGAAAACGGGTGGCGCTCAAACAAGCTTTGATGAATTCACTTGGAGCTTCTACGGCAACGCAGAGATCAATGTGCCGGACACTAACTTCGATATCATTGGTACGATGGAGTTCGGTGATAGCAGTGGTATTAAGAGCACTGACTTGATGGCGGGTGTTCAGTACCGAATTCCAGTATCAGAATCTGAAATTGCCCTGCGTGGTGGTTACCGTGTTATCGATTTAGATTCGGATGAGTTCTTTAGCTCAGAACTAGGCAAGAGCTTTGTCATGGTCGATGGTTGGTTTGCTGGTGCTGAAGTGCGCTTCTAGTCCATATAAAGCAAATTTAGAACGAATTTTAAGAACGCCACTTTATTAAGTGGCGTTTTTTATATCTATTGGTTACTTGAGTATATATCTTTCTGGAATTAGTTAGCACATTCATCACTTTCGACCATCCTTAATACAGAGAGCCAATTTGCGTCTATTCTTATAAGGTCTATGTAGTGAGGTCAAAGCAAGGGATGGAATATGACACTCAATGAATTACGAAATTTATATAGAGAAAACCTGTTAGTTGAAGCCATCATAGAGCCCTCAATTCAAGAAGGGTCTTGGGTTGTGGAGTTTCGTCATATGGGTGGTGGCTTTGTTCTGCTTACTGATGTTCATGGTGAAGAATGTCATTACGCGGATTTAGACTTGGCATCTAAATCGGCAATGGCGGTTGGCTTTCAGCAAGTACGCATTGAAAACCAGTAAGACAATTTACGTTTCAATCGGTTTTTACTTCCAAAAAGTTATAAAACATACTTTTCTATTCTTTCTTGTTATTAAAAGGAGTGGTTAATCTATCGTCACGCAATGATTAGGGATGTCGTGACCATGTCTTTAAATAAGAAAGAGTCTTCACAAAACAATAATGCACAGTCTGGGGCTAATGAGTTACCTGGGCTAGCAGCACCACTTAATGACCAACAATTGGGTCACCTTCAGCAAACTGTTTCTGAACTGTCTTCACAGCAACTGGCATGGGTCAGTGGTTACCTTTGGGGAGTGAGCCAAGCTCAGCCTGTCGGTGCTGCTGCGCCAATCGCTCAAGCGGCCGCTGCAGTAGCGGCTAAGCCAGCGGGTAAGCTCAGCATTATCTTCGCTTCTCAAACCGGTAATGCTAAAGGCGTCGCTGAATCGCTAGAGGCAGAAGCAAAAGCCTTAGGTATCGCCGTCGAGCTTTTCGATGCGAGTGATTATAAAGGTAAGAACCTAGCCAAAGAGACACACGTCATTTTCGTCGCTTCAACCAATGGTGAGGGCGAAGCCCCTGATAACGCGATTGAGTTGCATGAATTCCTTCAATCGAAGAAAGCGCCAAAATTATCAAACCTACAATACGGTGTGATTGGTTTAGGTGACTCAAGCTATGAGTTCTTCTGCCAAACGGCTAAAGACTTCGATAACTTCCTCGCTAAGCTTGGTGCGAAATCGTTTGTCGATCGCCTTGATTGTGATGTTGATTACGAAGAGTCAGCAACGGAATGGCGCGCTAAAGCGTTATCACAAGTTCAAGAAACGCTATCGACAGGTGCCGAGGCTGATATCGTTCAGTTACCAGTAGGCCAAGCAGCTGCCGGTCATTCGCAATACACCAAACAAAATCCATATACAGCGACACTATTAACCAGTCAAAAGATCACGGGTCGTGACTCGGGTAAAGATGTTCGTCATATCGAGATTGATCTTGATGAGTCGGGCATTACCTACCAACCCGGCGATGCGCTAGGCGTATGGTATGAAAACAGTTCAGAACTCGCAAATCAGATTCTTTCTAAGGTTGGGTTATCGGGTATCGAAAGTGTCGATGTCGATGGTGAGAATCTATCTATCCATAGTGCGCTAGTGAGTAAATTTGAGATTACCACTTCAAACCCTCAACTTGTGACTAAGTTTGCTGAGTTATCGGGCAGCAAGAAGTTAATCAAGCTGGTGGAAGATAAAGACAAGCTTCGTGAATACGCGGGTAATACTCAAGTTGTCGATGTTTTAGCTGAGAAGAAAACTAAGCTATCGGCTGATGAGTTAATTGGCCTGTTACGTAAGCTGACACCGCGTCTCTATTCTATTGCATCAAGCCAAGCAGAAGTAGATGAAGAAGTTCACTTGACGGTTGGTTTGGTTGAATACCAAAAAGGCGAAGAGTCTCGTTTAGGCGGAGCTTCTAGCTTCTTAGCTCAACGTCTTGAAGAGGGTGGTGAAGTGAAGGTGTTTGTTGAGAACAACAATAACTTCAAATTACCACAAGACGACAATACACCAATCATCATGGTCGGCCCGGGTACCGGTATCGCACCGTTCCGCAGTTTTGTTCAAGAGCGTGAAAACAATGATGCTGAAGGAAAAAGCTGGTTGTTCTTTGGTGACCGTACCTTTACTCAAGATTTCTTATACCAAGTTGAATGGCAAAAGTACCTCAAGTCTGGCGCGCTAACTAAGCTCGATGTTGCCTTTAGCCGTGACCAAAAAGAAAAGGTTTATGTTCAGGATCGTTTAATCGAACAAGCAGAGCAGGTGTGGCAATGGCTGCAAGAGGGCGCGTACCTCTATGTCTGTGGCGATGCGACTCGAATGGCTAAAGATGTTCATGAAGCGTTAGTTTCGATAGCGGAAAAGCATGGCAACCAGAGCCGCGAGCAAGCTGAACAATATATTAATGATTTACGTAAAGCGAAACGTTACCAAAGGGATGTGTACTAATGAGCAAGCAAGTAATAGAGCAAGAAGTGCTAGGTCAAGTACTTGGACCTTTGGCTGACAATGAGCGTCTTAAGCGTGAAAGTAATAACCTACGCGGTACGATTGAACAAGATCTCCAAGACCGCATAACAGGTGGCTTTACTGCTGATAACTTTCAGTTGATTCGTTTCCACGGTATGTATCAACAAGACGACCGTGATATTCGTAACGAACGTACCAAACAAAAGCTCGAACCGTTACATAACGTCATGCTTCGTGCTCGTATGCCTGGTGGCATCATTACCCCTAAGCAGTGGTTGGCGATTGATAAGTTCGCAGACGAAAGTACCTCTTACGGTTCAATTCGTCTAACAACTCGTCAAACGTTTCAGTTCCACGGTGTCTTGAAGCCGAACATTAAGTTGATGCACCAAACGCTAAATAGCATTGGCATTGATTCAATTGCGACAGCGGGTGATGTAAACCGAAATGTTCTATGTACGACAAACCCGGTTGAATCTGAACTTCATCAAGAAGCTTACGAGTGGGCGAAAAAGATCAGTGAACATCTATTACCGAAGACTCGTGCTTATGCAGAAATCTGGTTAGATGGTGAAAAACTAGAAACAACGGATGAAGAACCTATCCTTGGTAGCAACTACCTACCGCGTAAGTTCAAGACGACGGTTGTCATTCCTCCGCAAAATGATGTGGACGTCCATGCTAACGATCTTAACTTTGTTGCTATTGCTGAAGACGGAAAGCTGGTGGGCTTTAATGTGTTAGTCGGTGGCGGTCTTGCTATGACACATGGTGATATCTCTACTTATGCACGTAAAGCTGACGACTTTGGTTTTGTGCCATTAGATAAAACGTTAGATGTAGCAGCGGCGGTGGTAACGACTCAGCGTGACTGGGGTAACCGTTCAAACCGTAAGAATGCAAAAACCAAATACACACTAGACCGTGTTGGTATTGATGTATTCAAAGCAGAAGTAGAAAAGCGTGCAGGCGTAGAATTTTCTGAAAGCCGTCCTTATGAGTTTACTGGCCGTGGTGATCGCATTGGTTGGGCGGAAGGCATTGATGGTAAGCACCACTTGGCGTTATTCATCGAGAATGGTCGTTTACTTGATTTTCCGGGTAAAGCTCTGAAAACAGGTGTTGCTGAAATAGCGAAGATCCACAAAGGTGACTTCCGCATGACAGCGAACCAAAACCTAATTGTTGCAGGTGTACCTAAGAGCCAAAAGGCAAAAATTGAAAAGCTGGCACGTCAATACGGTCTGATGGATGATGCCGTTTCCGAGCAGCGTAAAAACTCAATGGCGTGTGTGGCATTCCCAACATGTCCTTTAGCAATGGCTGAAGCTGAGCGTTTTCTTCCTGAGTTTGTAACGGATGTTGAAGACATTCTGAAGAAACATGGATTACCAGAAGAAGATAACATCATCCTTCGTATTACGGGTTGTCCAAACGGTTGTGGTCGTGCAATGTTGGCTGAGCTTGGTTTAGTCGGCAAGGCTCCGGGGCGTTACAACATGCACTTAGGTGGCAACAAAGCCGGAACTCGTATCCCTAAGATGTATAAAGAGAACATCACTTCAGCTCAGATCTTAGAAGAGATTGATGCGCTGGTGGGACGTTGGGCCACAGAACGCAACGACAAAGAAGGGTTCGGTGATTTTACAATCCGAGCTGGCATCATCGAAGAGGTGATCATTTCCAAGAGGGATCTGCATGCATAATTCTGTCGCTTCAAAATTGAAGTTAGCAGAGCTACTCGCATTGACTAAGACGGAGCAAATACTTCGTCTTGGACAAATCAACGCAGAGTTAGAGCAGCTAACCGCATTAGAAAGAGTTAAGTGGGCTTTAGATAATTTAGAAGGGACACATGTTGTGTCTTCTAGTTTCGGAATCCAAGCAGCATTGATGTTGCACCTAGTGACCCAAGCAAAACCAGATATTCCGGTTATTTTGACTGACACAGGGTATCTATTTCCGGAGACCTATCGCTTTATTGATGAGTTAAGTCAGAAGTTGACTCTAAACCTTCAAGTCTTTCGCGCCCAACAGAGCCCTAATTGGCAAGAAGCGCAATATGGAAAACTTTGGGATCAAGGTATAGAAGGGATAGAGAAGTACAACAAGCTTAATAAAGTTGAACCGATGAGAAGAGCGTTGGATGAGCTCGAGGCTGGGACATGGTTTTCCGGTTTAAGAAGAGAGCAATCTCAATCGCGTGCAAATTTGCCAATCTTATCTATCCAAAATGGTGTGTTTAAATTTTTGCCGGTAATCGATTGGACGAATAAAGATGTTCACTATTACCTAGAAGAGCATGGTCTCGGTTATCACCCGCTTCGAGAGCAGGGTTACCTTTCTGTTGGAGATACACATACAACTAAGAAGTGGGAACCGGGTATGACTGAAGAGGAAACTCGTTTTAATGGGTTGAAACGCGAATGTGGTCTCCATGAAGATGATGGAGAGCAATATGGTTCTGGGATTTAGACTCGTTGCCATTTAAAAAGCTGCCATGAGGCAGCTTTTTTGTTTTCTAGGATGAAAATCAGAGCAATTGTGGATAAGTCTGTGGTTATTTTGTAAGTACTCTGTAGTTAAACTTGCACAAATAAGGCTTTGAGTGTTTATTCGCCATGTAATCGTTATTTTTGCATCTTTCTTTAATAAACACTTGCCAATGTGATGAACATCTCTATAATGCCGCCT
>NZ_JBFRJF010000045.1:0-1096 GCF_041468745.1 Vibrio sp. 10N.286.52.F8 | reverse complement strand
AAGGTGTATGTGCCATTACCGTTGTCGGTAAGAATACCGTCGCCACCGTCGTAGGTCACACTTTCAATAGTAAGGTTGTCACCTTCAATGTCCGTTGCGCCTGTTAATAGGTCTGCATCAGTGAAGATTAACGTGCCGTCTTCTTCAACACTGAATTGTTGGTCTTGTGGAACAGGTAAATCATTTACTGGGTTAACCGTCAGGTCTGCTGAAGCTTGAACGGTATTGGTGCCATCTGAGATATCGAAACTGATATCGATGTCACCGTTGAAGTTTTCATCTGGCGTAATCGTGAAACTGCCGTCATCGTTTTGAGTAACGGTTGCATCACCGTCGACCGTTAAGCCGCTGGCTGTTAGGTCATCGCCTTCAACATCTGATGCTTGTGATAGCAACTGCTCTTGGCTTAGACGAATCGAACCATCTTCGTCGATTGAGTACGCTAGGTCGCCAGACACTGGCGCATCATCAACGGCAGTTACGCTCACGTCGATGTTTGCAGATACCGTATCGGTTCCGTCAGAGACATCGAAGCCGAAGTTTACGTCACCATTGAAGTTTTCATTTGGCGCAAAGGTGTAAGTCCCGTTGCCATTGTCAGTAAGAATACCGTCGCCACCGTCGTAGGTCACACCTTCAACCGTTAGGTTGTCGCCTTCAATGTCAGTAGCGCCTGTTAATAGGTCTGCATCGGTGAAGATAAGCGTTCCATCTTCTTCAACGCTGAACTGTTGATCTTGAGGGACAGGCAGGTCATTAACTGGGTTAACGGTTAGATCCGCAGAAGCCTGAACGGTGTTAGTACCATCAGAGATATCGAAGCTGATATCGATGTCACCGTTGAAGTTCTCATCTGGCGTAATCGTGAAGCTGCCGTCATCATTAGCTACAACCGTTGCATCTCCACCAACCGTAAGGTCGCTAGCTGTCAGGTCATCGCCTTCAACATCTGACGCTTGCGATAGCAATTGCTCTTGGCTTAAACGGATAGAACCGTCTTCATCGATTGAGTACGCTAAGTCACCAGACACTGGCGCATCATCAACCGCTGTAACACTCACATCGATGTTGGCAGAGACCGTATCGGTGCCATCTG
>NZ_JBFRJF010000044.1:166254-166500 GCF_041468745.1 Vibrio sp. 10N.286.52.F8 | reverse complement strand
TCTTCGAATAATTTGAAGATTGGATAAAGAATAGATTCGAGTGGCGGGTAGACGGGATGCGAGGAGATTAAGAGCAGAGGTGAAGAGCGAGGACAAGAATATGATAGTGGTGCTTTTAGCTCCTCCCCTTTATCACGACTGTTACTTGGCAGAAAATATCAATATAAGGGGAGGCTGGGAGGGGTTGATTAGGCATCGCTAGCAACCCCCTCTAACTCCCCCTTTTCTTAACACCATCACTCACAA
>NZ_JBFRJF010000044.1:0-165414 GCF_041468745.1 Vibrio sp. 10N.286.52.F8 | reverse complement strand
AGTGGCGGGTAGACGGGATTCGAAGAGCTAAAAGAGCAGATTCGAGCAGCGGAGCGGGTAAACGAGTAACAAGAGATGAAGAACGGATTCGAGTGGCGCTTTTAGTATCTCGCCACTCGCATCCCGTTACTGTCTTTAGCTCTTCGTTTACCCGGTTACTCGCATCTCGTTACTGCTCTTTAACTTTATTTCTTGTCGCTCGAATATGCGTAATTATAGTAACCGTAGCCGTATGAGCTTGATGCTTTCTTCTCGATGGCGTTGAAGATAACGCCTTTCACTTCGATACCCGATTGTTCGAAGCGGTTGCGAGCTACATCGATCTCTTTAATGGTGTTTTGACCGTAACGCGCGACCATTAATGTGGTGCCAGCGAAGGCGCCGACAATGCTTGGATCGGTTACCGCAAGTACGGGCGGGGTATCGACAATCACCAAGTCATATTCTTTTGATGCCCATTCCATTAGTTCTGCAAAGCGCGGGTGCATAAGCAGTTCAGATGGGTTGGGTGGTACTTGCCCGCGGGTAATGATTTCTAGGTTTTCTACTGGTGTCGACTTCACTGATTGAGCGAACTCTTGCTTGCTGCTCAATACATCAGAAAGGCCGTTATCCCAGTTCACACCAAAGCTTTGTTGTAGGTAACCTTTACGCATATCGGCATCAATCAACAATACTTTCTGGCCTGTTTTTGCGGCTACTGCGGCAAAGTTAGTCGAGATGAATGATTTACCAATGCCTGGCGCAGGGCCAGAGATCATCAAGATGTTATTTTTCGCTTCTAGCATTGCGAAGTGCAAGCTGGTACGAAGGCCACGCAGCGCTTCAACCGAAAGGTCAGCAGGGTTCGATTCAGCAAGTAGTGCTTGAGTCCCTTTAGTTTGCTTCTTCTTCGATTTAAAACGGTTAGTGAGCTCTACCTGCAAATCAGATTTTGGTACCGCTGCGTAAACAGGCAGGCCGATTTGTTCAATTTGGTCTGGGCTTTCCACACCACGGTGGAACGCTGCTTTTACTAATACAAACGCGACACTTAGCATGCCACCCAATAGCGTTGCTAACACAACAATCAGCGGCTTCTTAGGTTTAACGGCACGAGCATAAGCTTGCGCGTCATCTAAGATACGAACGTTACCGACCGTACCCGCTTTAATGATGCTCAGCTCTTGAACCTTGTTTAATAGCTGGATGTAGATCTGTTGGTTTACTTCAACATCACGTGTCATACGCAGTACTTCACGTTGTGTTTTTGGCAACTTTTGTACTTGCTTGTTCAGGCGCTCTCGCTCGCCCAACAACGTTTTACGCTTATCAATCAGTGACTTATATGCCGGGTGATCTTTAGTGAAACGCTGACTGATATCACTTTCTTTAAACGTCAGTTCATTCAATTGCGCTTCAAGCTCGACCATTACCTTCAAGGTTGATTGTGCTTCTAAGCCCAAGTCGATCGATTCGTTCTTTTGGCGATAATTATTTAGTACGTCTTCATAACCAGTTAACTCAGATTTAATACCAGGAAGGTGACTCTCTAAGAACTGTAGGCTCTTCTCTGCTTCCGCTGAATTACGTTTCACGTTTTGTAAAAAGTAGATCTGGCTAATGTGGTTCAGTATTTCAGAAATCTGTTGTTTGTTTTCGCCTTCAAAGCTCAGCTTCAAAATACCGGTTTGCTTACCTTGCTCAGACAAAGACAAAGAAGCTTTCAACCATTCGATCGCTTCTAGTCGGCTACGTTGACTAATAGAGAATTCAAAATCGTTATGTGATTCAAAACCTGCCACAAACAAGCTGTAGTCGTCTGCTGTTGCTAGCTCACCCACTTTGCCTTTTAGGATAACGCGCTCATCGTCGCGAACTAATTGGTAAGTGCCCTGCTCGGCATCTAGGATCTGGATCGTGTGCCCGTAGTCGCTCGCATAGCTTGGCATGTTGAAACGGCTAACCGCAATGTGGTTGATGTCACCGGTTAAGCGAGCAAAACCTTTACCTACGATAGGTGCATAGTTGGGAGATGTCACCGTGGTGAGGTTAAACTTATCAACCGTTTCACCCAAGATCATACGCGATTTGATGATCTCCACTTCTGTCGTGGCAGAAGATTCCTGAGAGAACAATTCCCCCATATCACCAACCATAGAAGAGATGCCACCAGAGCTTTTCTCTTCAATTTGGATCAGGGCATCCGCTTTGTATATCGGCGTCGAAAGCAAAGCAAACGCAATACCAAACACAGCAAAAACGAATGTGGTGAGCATGATTAGCCATTTAGCATCTAATAAGATGCCAAGCAGTTTTCCTAAATCTATCTCATCAGAGTTATCTGTATGCGATTGCTGAGAGGGTTGTGTTGTCATTTGTTTGCTACTTCCTAAAGTATTGCTATTTAAGAGACTATATACGCTCCGCGTACTTCTCTTTTATATTATTCCGTTGGTGGCTTTGCCATGCCTACATTTAGAGCATGACATTTAAAAAGCTGTCTATTTAAAACCTACTGCATCTAAAATCTATTGCATTTAAACCTACAGTTTTTTTGCCCAAGCTTGCGCCGCTTCGTCAATCAGCTTATAAGCGTGTTCAAACGCCTCACGACTTTGACGATAAGGGTCAGGAATGTCTTTCTGGCCAATCCACTGACCAAACAGCATCGTTTTTCCGCGAGCCTCCGGCGATATTTGAGTAAGCGCTTCTAAATGGCCCTTCTCCATCACCAAGATCAAGTCATACTGAGCACAAAGCTGTGGCGTAACTTGCTGAGACTGATGGTTTTCAACATCAACCCCATTTTCAGCGGCGATTAAAATGGCAGTGTCGTCTGCAGGCTTACCAATTAAACGGCTTTTCTCGGCCGCGATACCGGCAGAGGCCACTTCTTTGTTGGGCAGCAAGTTTTGTAAAACTCGCTCTCCAGTCGGGGAACGACAAATGTTGCCCACGCATACGACTAAAATTTTATTAAACATAATGGTCTCTAATTGTATTGGGCTTATAAGCTGGGTTTACTTTTAGATGTAAAAATCAGGTTACACGTACAATGCAACCTGATGATTAATTAGGGTTTATTACAAACCAGGGCTTATTACCAATTACGAACGCGCAACATACCTTCGGTTAGGTCGTTGAAGCCTGAAATGGTTGGTACAAGCTGACCGATTACACGGTTCCAGCGGCTGATTGGCGCTGCCGTTACGTAAACAATATCATAAGGCTTTAAATCAAACTCGGTGCCAATCACTAAAGCTGATGCATCTTCCATATTCAGTTGGTAGATGTCTGCCATGCGTTCTGATTTATCATCAGAAGTTCGGATCACAAACACACCCGTTGCATCTGCCGTCAGCTGGTTAATACCACCTACGTTGCTGAGTGCTTCGGTTAGGCTCATCCCAACGCGATCAATCTTAAGTAGTTGAGGATCGTTCACTTCACCCATCACGAACACTTTCTGGTTGTCATTACGCGGTACGTGAACAATATCACCGGCTTGCAGTAAGCGGTTTTGGGTTAGGTCACCACGTTGCATTAAACCGTAAAGTGAAAGGTTCTCTTCCACGCCATTGCGGGTTAATGAAACATTTCGCCAATCTGCATTTTCAGACAAACCACCAGAGCGGTTCACTGCATCTAGTAAAGTTAATGGAATATTAGTGATTGGCTGCTGGCCAGGTTTAGATACTTCACCGGTAATGTAGGTTTTCTTAGATCGGAAAGCCGCTACGTTTACATCAACTTGAGGGCTTTCGATGTATTTCGCCAAACGTTCCGCTATATCAGAACGAATTTCACGAACCGTTTTTCCTGCAACTTCTACTGTACCAATGTATGGGTAGAAGATGGTGCCGTCTGCATGAACCCAGTTACCCGCTTCTGTGCTGCTACGGTAAGAGCCCGCAGGAATGGTCAGTTCAGGGTGATCCCAGATCGTAATATTTAAGATATCGCCCACACCGACTTTGTATTCATACTTTGCGATGTCTACGTCGAGTTCAGGGTTGGCTTGTGACACCGACAATGTACCCGTTTGGTAAGTCGATACTGATTGAGCTGTCAGTGGGTAAAGGTTAACCACATCAGAGATATCAGATTCTTGCTGTTCCTCTGAAGGCTGAATCACATTCTTGTTGCCAGTAGAAAGGTGAGTTCCTGGAGTAGTACACCCTGCAAGCAATACAGGAAGGAGCGCTAAAAGGAGACGATTTTTATTAATCTTCATGTTAACCAAGTCATAGAAACGGAATGTGTCGTGATATCCCAAAGGACACCCTAAGAAGTTAGAACAAACAATTTTATCAGCTACGCAGTATTTAATAGAGTTAAGGAGGGCTATTACTGTGATATCGCTCCCACTTAATATCAAAGATAGGAACGCTACCGCCCTTTGATATTCCGCGACATCACACTGCGTAGTTAATCTGCCTCTATCTATCTGGAATTGAGATAGAGGTTTTTTGTCATAAACCGAGCCAAAGATCGGACTTTCACCCGGTTATTTTATTGCGTATGCATTATCCACAATTTGTGTTTATTATCAACCTAGTTGAATGGTTAAAGAGCAGATACGGGATGCGAGTGAACTAGTGGCGAAGAGCTAAAGAGCAGATGAGAGTAGCGAGATACGAGTAAACGAAGAGCCTAAAGCCGTGTCGGGATGCTTTTAGCTCCTCCCCTTTATCACAACTGTTGCTTGGCAGAAAATACCAACATAAGGGGAGGCTGGGAGGGGTTGGTAACACATAGATTAATATCCCCCTCTAACTCCCCCTTTGATGAACATCACCGATCAAAAACGAACGGCGTTCAAGGGGGAGAACCAAAAGCTAGACCCAATGAATATCACGATATCTTAAGCTATTCGTTATTCGTTATTCGATTATTCGAGACTGCTCTTTCCCCACTCTTCGTATCCCGCTTACTCGTCACCCGCATCTGCTTTCGATCTACTTAACGCTACTCGGCCTTTGGAACCAAGGTGAGCGAGCATCGGTTTGATCGAACAAGTTGTATTGCTTGTTCAGCACTTGGCCGCCGTCACGTGTGATCGGTAACCAGGTAAAGCCAGCGCGGCTTGAGCTTGGTTTCACGGTAACAAGATCAAACGGAATCGATACATAGAAGCCTTTGGTATAGCTGCCTTCACCGTACTCTTCCGTTGTCATGTCGGTTAAGCTGACAAACGCACCGGCAATAACGCCACTCTTGAATTGCTTAGAGAAATCGACACGAGTCCCGATATCACCCGCAAGGAATTTACCGACGCCCACTTTAAGCAAGGTATCGCTCAAGAAGTCCCATTGTGGGGTGTAGTAACCAGTGATAAAGCCAGTAGTGCCTTTGTCGATCACTTTGTACGTTCGGTTGCTGTTATCAGGATTGACTTGGATCTCTTCATCAAACGTGCCAAACCAGCTTTCTGGATCGCGCTGGCTTATTGCAGTCATGTCTGCACCAATGGCCCAGTTTTGGTTGAATGGTCGATACAGGATTTCGCCACCCACACCCGCGAACATGCTCTCTAGGTAACCGCCGTAAGCTTGGGTGTAGACACCGCTGCCGTAGTCTTCAAACCACGTCAGTTGTAAGCGATCTAAGCGAACCGGATCGTCAACGTAAGAGCGGAATAAGGTTCTTACTCTTGGCGTTTGGTCAGTGCCGTCTGATGGGACGGTATAGTTAAACTTGTCGTAGTTATCGACTAAGTTAACGTACAAAGAGCCCGACAGTTCAACATTGTTTAACGCCCAGAACGAAGCGTTGGTGTATAAACCCAAACTGTATAAATAGAAGTTTTCAGCCGAACCGAACGATTGCGCTAGGTTTGGTGAAATCGACACATCGAATCGCTCACGCCCATCATGATAAATAACGGATTTCTTACGCTCTAACTCGTGAGTATCGGTTGCATCACTGGTTTGAGCATTGAGATAACTGTTATTAGCCGCCGCTTTGAACGCTTGGGCATCTACCGTTGTCTCAGTGAGTTCCATCGATTTATCATTTTCGATGATTTTATAAGTATCGATGTAACTCGGCACCGCGTTGGCAATCACGGTCGCACCACGCTCAAGGGCGATATCTCTGTCGCGGTATTTAACCTGAGTACCCTTTACCACAATACTGTTATCGTCGACCAAGATTTGCGCTTGTTCATAACCAGCGATCGTTTCAAGTTGGCTTGCAAGGGCCGCCATATCAATATCATCAACCGTCTCGACATCGCTTGGGCGCAATTCTGCTGTTTCAGTATCTCGCCACACAGAATACATTTCATTGAAGTTGGTAGAAAGATCGAAGCCAAGGGTTAAAGTATCGCCTCGCTCATAGCTCACTTTCGCCGAACCCCAATCCGTAAAATGGTACACAGCACCCACGTTCCATGGCGTGTGCTGTGTCATGTCGACACCACCACGTACTACAGGGAAGTCTTGAGAGTAATCGTTGCCATCGTATTCAAGCTTTAAGGTTAACGGCTTATAAGGGGTTTGGTATTCAAAGCCGCCATAAATTGCAGCATCGCCTTTAAACCAGCGTTCAAAGTCAACACTGCCGCCATTGCCTTTAAAATCAGACGGGCGTTCACAATACTTGTCACTGGCTTTGCACAGTGGGTTAGTGAAATTGCCACTGGTGCCCATGTATCCCCAAGCCATGCCCAAAGTGAAATCAACGGGCCCAAAACGCTTGGTTGCCGCGACAAATTCGCCATCGAACAAGCCAGTACCACCGAAGTCACGCACGCCTACTGACACTTCTGGTAAGTAGTACCCTTCTTCGATTAAACGCAGTTTAAAGTCGATGCCTTTATCGGTGTGCTTGGTACAGCCACTGAATGAATTCTGAGAACAGTCTTGATTGCCACTACCGCTATAATACAGGTCTTGCGTTTGTGTGTAACGAATGGTGGTTTCAAGCCAAGGCATCACCTGCAGGCTGACGTTATAAAAGTAGTATTCGTTATTAAACGAAGCACTAAAGTTGAACTCACCTTCTGGGGCCATTCGGCCTGTTGGCATTTGCATTAAGCCAACACCACCAAAGTTCATTTGCGATGTTCTGTATTCAGTATCATCGAATGGGGATTTTTCTGCTCGAATTGAAGAGGAATCAATGATTGTTTCTGCTCTAGTCGACATGCTATTGGTCATTAATAAAGCACAGGTAACCGATGCACACACTGCCGATAGAGGGAATGATTTCTGTTTCAGCATTACAGGCCAACCTTATGACGTAGCAAATCGACAATATCTTGGTTCAACGTTGAGTATTCCGATGGCAAAGAGTAGAACGCCATAAATACGATGGCACCTGGTGCTAAGTAAACCGGCTGTTCGTTCCAGTATGCGTATTGAATGGTTTGTACCACGCCATCTGGCTGAACAACATAAGCCACGCTTTTATCTGCAGATTCACCAATAAAGCCATTCGGCAATGCATCGAGATAATCATTCAACGTTCCATGCTCAATCAGATTCATTGTTACCGACTCTTTCATTGCCCCCATCAACTGAATTGACGTTGGTCGTTGTGGTAAGTACAGGGAAAAGGCTTGAGTTTGACTGTCTGACGGCTTGTTAGTATGAGAACTTGAAACAAGCAGTGGGTTCTTATCTGATTGAGAGATAACGGCATTACGGTCTAGCTCAATAAAAACTCGATTGAGATATTGGAAAGAGGCTAACTGTTGGCGCACTAAGTTTGCTTCTGGCTCTTCTACTGCGAAAGCTTCAAGCTGGTTCAGTACATTGCGCTTTTTGGCTTCGATAGCTTGGTTAGCTTCTTTAAATCCAGTAACTGCAGTCGCTTCAGTATTGGTTATATCAAACAGTTGAGCCGAAAGGGGGAAGTAACCAATAGTACCGTTAGCGTTAGAGCTCGCATTCACGTTTGCGTCGTCTAATACACGAAGCAGTCGAACGTTAGTTTGATACTCAAGCGTCACACCTTGAAGAGGAAGCTCGATTGTTGTTTTAATCGACGAAGAGCGTTCAGGCGTAACAAGATCAGAAGCCGAAGAAGCGGAGCTCAAAGCAAATAAAGCGCTGATCATTAACAGAGCTCTCATCGTTAACATAGTTCTCACCAATGGCAACCGACGCCCCGTCATTTTTGATGTATGACTCATATAATTCATCATTTTAGTTCATTACCCTGTTCGTTAATTGCTTTGATAATGCTTAAGGACGGTTAACTCAAGCCTTGTCATATCAGGGCCTAAATACTGTATGGTTTTTACCACTTTGCCTTCGCTGTCGACCCAATATTCGTTGGTGATGTCTTGTTCTAATATTGGGAATTGAATTTTTTCTTGGAATTTCTTGGTATCGATAGACGCTAACGGAGTTTCAACCGTGTCATTTCCCACATACGTTCGGGTGATGTTCGCTTTATAGCCGAATCGATAGTTAGGTTGCCAGTCGTAAACCGCTTGCCACTTTTGGGCACCGGGGTTAGCTGACACATCAAACGCATAAGCAGAGTCTGGCGACGAGCTGTTTGCAGAAGAGAATGTATTTAACGGTTGGAATGCCAAACCAGAAAGGTTTTCGTAAGGAAGCAATAGCGTTTGTACGACACGTCCATTTTCAGTGACGATCATCGCTTTGTCAGAAGACATCCACTTTAACTGCTCTGCGCCCGTTTGCGGGTTTTCACCGACGTACGCTAAGACCATGAAGATCTTACCTTGGTCATTCACTTCGGCATAAATGCTGGAATAAGGTAACGTTTGAATGTATTCCTTGGATAGCTCAACATCGGAGCTTCCAAAAAAGGCTTCATCAAAAGTAGAGTTAACGTCTTGAAACTGCTGAGAACAACCAGCAAGAAAAAGACCAAGAGATATGATTAGAGGTTTAAGCATGACGAGTTCTGCTTCCTAGCAATCTGGTTGCTGATGTCCAATATGGAAAATTAATCAATTAGATATAAAAAAACCACTTTATGCTTTCACATAAAATGGTTTTAAACGCCTACTCAAAAATTATCGAGTCGTTGTTGTCGTTGTTGCACCGCTTTCGTTAGAAGCAACCGCTACTGCTGCTGCTGCCGCTACTGCTGCTGTCGCTACTGCTACTGTTGTAGCCGTACCAGTTGCAGCTGCAGATGCACCAGCGCCTGCTGCTGTACCAGTACCTGAACCAGTACCCGCCGCTGCTGTTTCTTCAGCTGCAAATGCAGCACCTGAGAAGCTAACTGCTAATGCAGCTGCTAGAGCCATCTTTTTCATAATGATTTCCATTAATATAAACGTTTATATGTAGAAGATGATTTTCACACCCTCAAACAGTTGCTCAGCTTAAACAACTGATTGATCATGATAGATAATAACCACAATCAAGTAAATGGATAAATCATAAGCAATACCTTATAAAGCAATATTTAGGAAATAGCGTCACATAAAAATGGCCTTAGAGACTGTGGAGGTCAACAAAGCTATGTTTGTATAACGCAGAAGCCAGTACCAATGATCATAAGAGAGCGTAAACCATATCTAACTAAACCCTGTCGCCCGAGCCTTTACCTAGTAAGGTTTGAATAATATATTGAAAGTACAATTTAGTACTCAACGTCTGAATCATGCGTTGATCCCACTCCGCGAGTTTTTTCGGTGTCGACATGTCGATATCATTGATTTGAGCTAGTCCGGTTACGCCAGGCCTAACCGACAACACTCCTCTCGACTCTCTTTCATTGATGAGCTCTTGCTGATTGAATAAGCATGGTCGCGGACCAACCAAACTCATTTCACCTTTCAGGACGTTGTATAACTGTGGTAGTTCATCCAGTTTCGTTTTACGTAGAAATCCACCTAATTTGGTGACAGAGCTAGCGCCAACTAAGTGAGTCGCAACAGATTTTGTTTCCACTGGCATAGTGCGGAATTTAACTAAAGTGAATGGCTTTTTGTTGCGACCAACTCGGGTCTGAAAAAAGACAGGAGAACCCGTATCAAAATAGCCGAGGAGACAAATAACAACAAATACAGGCCAAAGGAACAACAAGCCAAAGAAAGCAAAAATAAAATCTAATATACGAATCAAAATATGTGTCCTATCAAATTCGGATTGAAAACGTGGGGGCACTATAAGCACCACTAATCAATAAAGGATACCTGAAAAATTTATGGACAAGAAAGCCATAAACTACCTAAAACGCATCAATGCGACTTCAAGTAAGCTTCTACGGTTCTTTTGATCCCTTGTTCAAAACTTACAGGGGGGTTCCATCCCAATATCTCTTTCGTCAAACCTATCTCCACTTGGAGGTTGCCGCATATTCTTTGCGCTATGTGCTGTTTATTTAAAACTGACGATCCAGCTTGTATCCAAGACATTGGGATTGGAATTAATCGCGGTGATTTCCCCATAGCATGAGCGATGGTTTGCATCAATTGAGTTGTCGATACATCCTGATCATCAGAAGCTAAGAAGGTATAGCCCGGAGCTGAAGGGTGCTCGCAACAAGTTAGTATCAAATCGGACAAATTATCCAAATAAACCAAGCTTCTCTGGTTCTTTATAGCACCAAACGGTAACGGAATGCCTTTATCAATCAAACGCATCATAGATAAGAAATTTGCTTTGACGCCAGGCCCATAAACTAATGGAGGCCTAATGATAACCACTTCTAGCCCTGTCTCTTTTGAAAGCTTAGCCAACTCAACTTCAGCTTCATACTTGCTCAAACCATAAGGGTCTTGCGGAGTATTCTTTAAATTCGGTTCAAAGGGTAAATTTGGCTCACTGAATTCACCGTTAACTTTAATAGAGCTGACAAATACAAACCTTTTAACGCCCGCTTCAGCGGCTTGCTTCGCTAGGTTCAAAGTGCCAAGGGTGTTGATATCTCGATAGGCAGTTAAAGCACCTTGCTCACTCTCATTCATTTGATGCACTCGAGCAGCACAATGAACAACACAATCCACACCTTCGAATGCACCAGACCAATCGGTAGAAGCATCAATGGAAGGGATAACCAAGCTATTAGTTAGTGGCTCTATTTGCTTACGCACAACCGGAATGACTGCCCAGTCTCGCTTTTTGGCCAACTCAACAACTCTAGAGCCGACAAAACCAGTACTACCTGTGACTAAAATATTCATAACAAAACGGCCTCAATAGAACAAATAATGAGCGAAATTAATAGCAATGCTCCTGAGCACCACAGAACCATCAATAACATCTAGCTTACCGCACTCAACAGCATTAAAATATCTTGAATAAAAACATTGTGCAGCGATTGCTAAACAAATATCAATATCTCAGGGACAACAATGATCAAGCCAATACGAGCAATTCTCAACACCAAGCGGAAAAATAAACGCTTAATTAGTATTGGTTACGACATCTTTGCAATAGCAATGTCTATTTATCTTGCTATTGCTTTAAGGCTAGGTACATATACATTTGAGCTAGGGCTAGACGAGTGGGTCACATTACTTTTGACAATTTCAGTCACGGTATTCACCTTCGCCAAACTTGGCATGTACCGAGCAGTACTACGCTATATGATGTTTCCTGCCGTCGGTAACATCTTCCTTGCGGTATTTATCTCATCTCTAACCTTAGTTATGAGCGGATTCTTTTTTCATACCTTTATCCCTAGAAGTGTCCCGTTTATCTATGCAGGGCTAGCAATACTGACCTTAGGTGGACCAAGGATAATGATCCGCTCTGCCTATGATCAGATGATCAAACGCAAAAAACCCAATGTATTTATCTACGGTGCCGGGGCTACAGGTCGCGATTTAACGTATGCCCTAATTCAGGGAGACGAATACAACCCAGTAGTATTACTTGATGATGATCCAACAAAATCGGGGCAAATATTATTTGGGCTTAAGGTCCACCACCCAAGTGAATTTGAACACCTCCAATCACTTTATCAACCCGTGAAACTACTTTTAGCCATAAATGGGATCAATAAAGGCGAACGACTCAGACTAGTGGAAAAATTGTCACACTGGCCGATCGCAGTTCAATCAGTGCCATCAGTAGAAGATATAGCTGCGGGTAAAGCGACAGCAACTGAAGTGAAAGATCTTGATGTTGCAGATCTACTTGGTAGAGCCGCGGTTGACCCAGACAAGGCGCTGCTAGCGCAAAACATTTACAATAAGAATGTTATGGTTACTGGCGCTGGTGGCTCCATCGGCTCTGAGTTATGTCGACAAATTATGTCACAAAAACCCAAAACACTCGTTCTATTTGAGCTCAATGAATACAACCTTTACAAAATCGACCAGGAGCTCAATTCAACAAAGATAAACTTAAAAAGCGAAACTCGAATCGTTGCAGCTCTTGGCTCCGTTCAGAGACAAAACCGCTTAGAAAAACTGATGACAGCGCATGGAGTTGAAACTGTTTACCATACTGCAGCCTATAAACATGTTCCGTTAGTTGAAGATAACATCGTTGAGGGTGTTCGCAACAACGTTTTCGGCACGCTTGCCTGCGCTGAAGCTGCGATCCAAACAGGGGTAAAAAACTTCACTCTAATCTCAACAGATAAAGCAGTGAGACCAACTAACGTAATGGGGGCAACCAAGCGCATGGCTGAGTTGGTTCTTCAAGCGTTGGCAG
This sequence comes from Vibrio sp. 10N.286.52.F8, assembly GCF_041468745.1. Taxonomy (NCBI): domain Bacteria; kingdom Pseudomonadati; phylum Pseudomonadota; class Gammaproteobacteria; order Vibrionales; family Vibrionaceae; genus Vibrio; species Vibrio sp. 10N.286.52.F8. The sequence goes on along the minus strand of NZ_JBFRJF010000044.1, from coordinate 152,833 downwards.
ATAAGCAAAACACCACCAATTTCACAATGGTACGCTTTGGTAATGTTTTGGGCTCTTCAGGGTCTGTTGTTCCACTGTTTAAAAAGCAAATAAAATGTGGCGGCCCTGTAACCGTCACTCATCCAGATATCATTCGCTACTTTATGCTTATACCTGAGGCAGCTCAGCTGGTTATCCAAGCTGGCGCCATGGGTCACAACGGACAAGTATTTGTTCTTGATATGGGGGAACCCGTCAAGATTCTAGACCTTGCAAAACGCATGATTCATTTGATGGGTATGCAAGAGCATGTCGACGGGGATTCTCAAGAAGGCGATATATCTATAAAGTTCACCGGATTACGCCCAGGAGAAAAGCTTTATGAAGAGCTTTTGATTGGAGATAATGTGGAGGGAAGCGGCCATCAAAAAATCATGACGGCCAAAGAGCAGATGCTACATTGGAATGAGATGCAACCTCTTTTGGAACAACTCGACGGGTGTTGCCATAACTTTGATGAAGAATGCATTATGACAATTCTATTAGATTCCCCAACTGGGTATCAGCCACAAAAACAAGAGAGTACAAAACTGTGACTTTATTTATCTCAGTAGTAAACCATAATCATGATGAGATGATTTGTGGCAACTCAACCTTGAAAGATTTGGCGTTGGAACATCAAGTCATTTTAAAATCGAACACCCAAGCCTCTACTTCGTTAAAGAAGTACTGTGAAGAAAATCAAATTCATCTAATTCAAGGAACCAATAGAAAAGGATTTGGAGCTAACAACAATGAAGTATTTCGATATGCCGAAAAAAAGTTAGGCATGAAAAATAATGATTATTTCCTAGTATTAAATCCAGATGTAGAAATTGATGCATTCACAATATTTGAGCTATTAAAAAGAGTTAAGAAAGATAATAGTCTAATTTCTACCATTAACTTATATCGAGATAGAGAAATGACCATTTATGATAACTCTATTCGTCGATTCCCATCACTACTCAATCCAATTAAAACGTTATTCGGTATGAAAAGAACCGATCATTATGATAAGTCTAAAATTAGTACTTCTCTTCATGTTGATTGGGCTGCAGGGTCATTTTTACTATTCGAGTTTTCAGTTTATGAACAGTTAAATGGGTTTGATGAAAAATATTTCATGTACTTTGAAGATGCTGACATATGCAGAAGAGCTAGCATGAAAGATATATTAATTACCTATTATCCTTACTATAAAGCTATACATGATGCACAGTTTAACAATAGAAGTATTTTTACAAAGACCTTCATATATTATGCACACAGTAACTTTCGGTATTTTATTACCTCTATATTAGAACGAAAATAAAGCACTTAAAACATTCTTATTTATTATTAATTAAACTATATCCTTTCAACTCGAGTTAAGTAACAACTCCACTGAAACCATCAAAAATTGTATATGAGAAAGGCTCAATAGTTCGTTACGCGATTTCAACCTTTATAGGTCTGTAACCCAAATTCAGACGGTTATGAACTGATGCACGATCTTCTCGCTCACTATCGTACATCAGATCAAATTATTGTTACTTATTTAGAACTAGCGTTACATAGCATGATCCTGATTTACGCAGAATCAAGCATCTTCTATTATAATCTCAGATATAGTGATGTTTAAGAAGTGAGAACTTAATATACTAGGCCTCACTTAAACATCCTCATGAACTTTTCCAGTGATTATATTGAAAAATTTATACCTTATATATTTTCTTTACTTCTATACTGCTCACAAGATTTTCTGGCCCTTTCTTTAGCAACTAAATATGCTTGGTGTAATTGTGAGTGACGACCTTCTCTAATATTAGGGTCTGCAGGAGTTCTAAATAAAGATGTCGTTTTCGGTACGTAAGCAAATTTATTTTCATACCCGTATCTTAACCATAAGTTCCAATCTTCCAAGTTGTCCATATCTTCTTCAAACCCACCTCGATCTATATAAAGCTGACGTTGAAATAGGATTGATTGAATAGGAATGAAGTTATGGTCTTCCAAAACAGCATAGTCAAATTCTTGCTTAAATGATTCTGGAGTATCGAAAAATTCTTCTCTGTATTCACCCTGTGCATTTAACTGTTTAGTCCAAACCTCCATTGCTAGAGAATAAGCTGCAACAGTTTGATTATCATTTTCAATAGCAGATACAAGAACTTCTACATGATCAGCGAAAAGTAAATCATCATCATCTAAAAAGACACAATATTTTCCTTTTGCTTTCTCAAGACCATAATTCCCAGTTACAGAACGACCAACCTTTTCCAGGTGGTAATAGGAAATATCAAAATTAGAAAGTGACGCTATAGATTGTACAAGATCATGGTGAGTATCACCTCCATCTTCCACTACGACAATTTCAACACAAGGGTAAGTCTGATTACATATGGAAATTAATGCTTGCCTTAAATATTCAGCCCTCCCCTTATAAGTTCGAACAATAACCGTTACTAATGGAGATTTTGAAATCTCCGTTCCCACCGGCCAAAATGCACCTTCCCTTATCATTTCATAGTCAAACATTCTAAATGGGAAAAAGACTGACTCACTTAGTCCTTTACCAGTGCGAAAGTGCTGCCCTTCTCTAATGAACTTAAGCAAGTTTCTTGCAACATCTTTACGAGCAGAGGGATAGGGAGCGGGTCTGCTCAAAAGCCCAAACTGCAAAATAATAATAACTGCTTTATCAAACCATTTTCCGTACCTCAACCTTAAGTTGAAATTAGCGAGAGTGCTGCCTCTATACTGTAATGGTTTAACTTGGCTTTCATGCTCATAAGTATGATGAAAAACCAGTGCTTTAGGACAATATTTCAAGTGGTAGCCGAATGACCTAAATCTATATGATAGCTCTACATCTTCACCATACATGAAGATTTTGTCGTCATAACCTTTTACCTTTTGGTACGCTTCCCTCTGCACAAGAATACAAGCATGAGATGACCAATTAGTTTCTAATGTAACAGGATCATAATATTTAGGGTGTTCATACGGAGCCTGTCGCAACTCCCAGCAAGCAACGTCACTTGAAATATCACTTGTTGCTGCCTGCACTACCGTTTTTAATGCATCACGAGTGAAAGTTAAATCTATATTACTGATCAGGATTAATGACTCATCGCTAGCATTGATAGCAGTATCATGCCCCGCACCAAATCCGATATTGTCGCCCCTAATAATAGAAAAGCATTTGAATTTTTCACCTATTTTATTTTTGTATTCTTCTAGAGCGTTAACCGTATTATCAGATGAACCATTATCGACTAAAACTAAGTTCAATTTATCTAGTGGGTAAGATTGTTGTAATAAAGATTTAAAAAAATCATCAATCCACTTCTCACTATTATAAGTAACAATTGACACTGCGATCACAGGTAGTTCACTAGTCACTAGTTTAGGTAATTGATACAATGCTCGACGATTTGATAATGATTGAAGTGCTGCAATATTATCGTTAGAATTGAAAATGTTTTTTGAAAAATTAACTAATCGTTGCTTTATAAATCTCAATCTTGAAACGACAGGAGATAAAATAGGAAAGCGGTGATATATTTTCCTTAAAGCAAAGCTAGGGTCTAAAATTAACATTCTAAAGAATCGCAACGGACGAGTGATACGCCATGAAATAGACTTTATTATTAAATCATAACTTTCAGTTAGTTTTCTACTGACGTTCTTTTCTTTTTCAACTTCTAAATTTAAATAATCAACACCTTCTTTAAGTTCACTGTTGTTAGTTTCAAGATAGGATATATAGGCTTGTTGCCTGTTGACTTCACACTCTGTAATGAAATCTTTTCGAGTCCCTTTTTTAGCATCCCTTTTGCTCTCAATCAAACGAGTGAAATGAGCAGATGGTTGTAAGAAAGCATCGCTATCTAAAAAATAAGTTTCATAAATAAAGTTAATTACATCTGCACGATGTTGACGGCTGATATCTAATACTGTTTTATTCATTTCCCATATTTTTGGTAACATCGAAGGAGAATCTACATCGATGGTGATACCTAACCCGCTATAGGGCGACTTACCTAAGACATACACCGTTTTTCCTGCAAGGGCTGCCTCAAAACCAGCGGATGAATTAATGGTGAATACAGCAGCAGCATTTGCAATCAAAGATGTTGTATCTGCATGTTTATCCTCAACAACAACATCTTCATTTAAAATTGGACTTTTATCCAATGGGTGAGGTTTAACGATTACTTTATAATTCGAATTAGCTAAAGCTGAAGATATACAGTCAACGTATTCTTGCATCGATTCAAAGGGGCTTCCCAGAATAATATTAGAATCATCATTTACTTGTAGCAAAATCAAAACACTATCAAATTTTCTTTCTTTTGTAGATTGGTAATTATTTTCTAATATATGTAATCTATCATAATTGACGTAGTCACTACTTTGAGGTTTTAACTTAGATTTATATTCTCTGAATTCGTCAATTAACCCGGCCGTAGTATTAACACCTTTCGGATCAGAGTAATAAGCCATAGGGTTCGGCGGACGAAGAAGTCCTAATTCATTAAATAGAATAGGTAAACATAACCCCTCACAGACCCCTTTCAATATTCCATCGTAGTTCCAACAAAAAACCAACGATGGGTCAACATCAGACATGAGTTTATTTAGAAATGAATTATGGTATGGGAGTTCTTTTCCGGTGAGAATTTTAGTCCAATCATCCAACCAATCTGCACTGACATGATCTTGGTAACTCATCCCGTAAGTTTTAGGACTCACTAAGTCAAATGGAAAATCAGGGTATTCTTCAACCAATTGCTCTGTGCCAACTAAAACACAACGCCAACCCATAGCAGAAAATTTTTCCATTAATGGCTTATATACATCAACAATACTGCTAAATAGTGTTGGTTGCTCTCTAATTACAAGAGGCAATGTATAAAAAACAACTGTTTTGTATTTCCTTTCAGAAATATATTGGGCGGGATTACCAGCAGCAATACAAACACTACCTATGTCAAATTTAACAACAGCATTAGCTGCAATAATCGAACTTTCACCAATACTTACACCGGCAAGTATTGAACAACCGGAGCCAATCCACACATCATTACCGATTTCAACTTCACTTACTTGCATCCCTTGATCTTTAATTTTTTTAGTAAGAGTATGACGATGTGAAGTAGAAGTGATAGAGACATTCGGACCAATTAATACGTCCTTTCCTATCGTTACTTTTCCGCTAGCATTGATCCAAGTATGGCTATTAATAACAGTTCCACTTTTTATATGGATATAACCACCATCACCACACTCAATAACCACAAAGTCTCTGATTTCAACGCCATCATCGATTATACAGACGCCAGCATCAGCCACTTTGAACTTAACACTATCTGAAATATCTGAGTTTCCAACCTGAATCATAAATTACTTAACCTTCATTATTTCTACACGTGAAGGGCAATATGCGACCCCAACCACTTCTCTACCGCCAGTAACAATTATCTTACGTAAGGGCCAACGCTGATCGAGTTCAACTCTTTCTCCATCTAAGCTAGCAACCCCGATATACAAGAAATATTCACCACTAGGAATGTTCAAAGGAAATGTAAAGTCAATATTATATTGACCATTTTCAAGGTCTAAATTTCCTTTTGCTAATAAGGTATTATCGCCGGCAACATCCACACCCTTAGCATTTCTTAACGAAAAGCCAATAACGACCGATTTTTGTGCCACACTTGAATCTAAATAACAACGTAACAGAACATCACTCCCGGGTTTAAAGTGTGTCTCTTTTTGTCCATTTTCGTTGTAAAATTCAACGGCGACTATTTTAGTCGTACCTGAACCAAACCTTACTTCTTTTATATCACCAAGCTCATCGTCGTAAGATTTATCTTTAACTTTTTCTTCTTGCCCTTCTAAATCAAAATCTTCACCTAAGTTTCTGATTTTCTTTTCATAATTTTTAGCCGAAGAAATAACATCATCACTGTATTCAATTAATTCTCCGTTTTGCATTATCATTACCGATTGGCAAAATCGAATAATAGATTGAGTATCATGCGATACAAATAAAATGGTAATGCCTCTCTTTTGCAATTCTTGCATTTTGAGCATGCACTTCAGTTGAAAACCTGCATCTCCAACACTCAGTGCTTCGTCTATCATCAACACATCTGGTTCAACATTGATAGCAACGGAAAAAGCCAATCGTGCGAACATTCCGCTACTATATAAACGAACGGGTTGATGAATAAAATCACCAATGTCTGCAAAATTTAAAATACCATCTAGTTTTTCAGTCACTTCATCTTTCGAAAAACCGAGCAATGTTCCTTGAAAGTATATATTTTCCAACCCCGTATATTCAGGATTAAAACCAGCACCGAGCTCCAATAATGAAGAGATTCGGCCGTTAACATTCACAGATCCCGACGAAGGTGTTAATACACCCGTTAATATCTTTAATAGTGTGCTTTTACCCGCACCATTCTTGCCAAGAATACCAACTGTACGCCCTTGGGGGATTTTAAAACTGACATTTGACAGTGCATGGAATTCTTTATGCCTGGAGGTTGATGTCAGCGAAACAGCTTCCAAAAACCTGTCCAATGGGCGATGATATAGTTTATATACTTTATTTAAATTCGATACTTCAATCATATTACTAATCATCACAATACATCCGCAAAATGTGGTCGTAGGCGTTTAAAAATGACCATAGATAAAAACAACAAAACTAAAAGGCCGCCCCAAAAGATCATTAGTTCTTGAGGTTTCTCCCAGAACCATACTTGCTTGATCATTGAATCTCGAAAGCCTTCAACAATGTAATAAAACGGGTTAAGTTTTAGTATATTGGCGGCACTTCCATTAATAGTATCTATATTCCAAAATACAGGGGTTAACCAGAAACCAAATTGAACAAGCATCGCTACAATTTGAGTTAAATCAGAGAAAAAAACAACTATCGAGCTAGTCAACCAAGCTAAGGCTAGTAGAAGCAAAGATACACATGCAATATAATAAAATAGTTGTAGCCAGTATATATTTGGCTTGAAACCATAAAATACATACAATCCGCACAGAATAGCAACGAAGAAGGAATGAACAATAAGTGCTGAGCCTATTTTCACAACGGGTAATAACGAAACTTTAAATACTATCTTTTTAACTAAAAAGCTATTATCTGTAATTGAAGAACACCCACTACTCAGCCCTTCCACTATAAAGAACCATGGTACAAGTCCACAAATAAGCCATAGAAAAAAAGGTACTTCACTTTGAGGTGCCGCTTTAAAACCAAATGTAAAAACCAACCACAATGTTAATGCTGTGGCGCAAGGTTGTATAAATGCCCATAAAAACCCTAAGTAATTAGTCAAATACCTAGATTTTAAATCATTAGATATTAAATTTATGAGTATGCGTCTATCTTTTAAAAGAGATATTATGAAGTTCATTCGAGCCTCTAGTTAGAACCATTAACATTTTTCTTATTAATAACTTGATCTTAATCTTAATCTTAATCTTAATCAAACAGTACAATAAGATAACCACTTATAATAAAAAACACTAATTCCAAGCCCTCCAAATGAATCTAAATTAAGAAACCCATGACTTTTTTACAGTAAAAATCGAAAGAATTCGCATATAAAGCCATAAATACAGTAACTAGCCGTAATAAATTTAGATTATTATCTCAATAACTCACGAATTATACCAAAATATGAATTTTATTATTTTTTGTATCTGTTTAATTGAATGTAAATGCACTTTCTAAATCTAAGCCAATTTTATCTTTTGCAGACAAAATTGGCTCTCCTAATATAGGCCACTGAATATTTAAAGTTGAATCATCCCACTTGATAGATATTTCAGCATTAGGGTTATAATAATCCGTACACTTATAAACAAACTCCGCATCATCACTCGTCACATAAAAACCATGCGCAAACCCTTCAGGCACCCACAACTGTCGTTTGTTTTCAGCAGATAAATATTCTCCTACCCATTGACCAAACGTTGGTGAGCCTTTTCGAATATCAACGGCAACATCAAACACTTCGCCAGAAACCACGCGTACCAGTTTTCCTTGAGTGTTTTCTGTTTGGTAGTGCAAGCCACGTAAGATTCCTTTCTTAGACTTAGAGTGATTATCTTGTACAAATTGAGTCGGCTTTCCCGTTACTAGCTCTTCAAATTGCTTTTGATTCCAGGTTTCCATAAAGAAACCACGCTCATCACCAAATACACTTGGTTCTATGATTTTTACATCAGGGATACGGGTATCAATTACTTTCATTTTATTATCCTGCATACGCTTGAAGATTGTTTAATGCCGCCTTCCAATCACTCACTTCAACAGAGAAACCTTGAATGATTTTCTCATTGCTCAATCGAGAGTTACTTGGACGCTTTGCAGGGGTTGGGTATTGGTCGGTGGTGATGCTCGTTAAGCTCGGCTTCTTCGCTAGCACTCCTTGCTCAACCGCTACATCAAAAATAGTATCAGCAAAGTCAAACCAACTGACATGAGGTAAACCCGAGTAATGGTAAACACCGTACTCAACAGCATTACCTTGATTAATGCGTTTCGCTATTTGAATCAATGCACCCGCAATATCGCCCGCATAAGTCGGCCCGCCAAACTGGTCACCGACAATACTCAATGCGTCTCTGTTTTCACCTAAACGCAGCATGGTTTTGACGAAGTTATTGCCATTCTCACCAAATACCCATGCAGTACGCAGGATAATGTGTTTATCACACGCTTGTGCCACGGCGATTTCACCGGCGAGCTTACTTTCACCGTAAACGCCTTGCGGGTTTGTCGCATCCGTTTCCACATACTCACCGGCTTTATTGCCTTCAAACACATAATCGGTCGAGATATGCAAAATGGCCGCACCAACACTTTGTGCGGCTTGGGCAAGGTATATGGGACCATCACGGTTTATCGCGAAAGAAAGATCAACTTCCTCTTCAGCCTTATCAACCGCTGTATGTGCCGCCGCATTAATAATGATGCTCGGCTTAAACTCAGCAACCGCTGCATTGACAGCATCTTGATTGGTGATATCAAGATGCTCTCTATCAAGCGCTAACACTTCCGTATTCTCATGGCTCGCTAACTGCTCAGTTAGACTCGAGCCCACTTGACCATGACAACCGGTAATTAAAATACGCATTAGCTTGTTGCCTTTTTCTGAGTTTCAGTCACTAAACGCGTCAAATACTGACCGTATTCGTTTTTCATCATCGGCTTAGCGAGCGTCAATACCTGCTCATCACTCAGCCATCCGTTGCGCCATGCGATTTCTTCTAGACACGCGACTTTTAAGCCTTGAACATTCTCAATCGTTTGCACGAAAGAAGAGGCTTCATGCAGACTTTCGTGTGTGCCAGTATCTAACCACGCAAAACCACGACCGAGCAGCTCTACATTTAACGAGCCATCATTTAAGTACATTTCATTGAGTGTCGTAATTTCTAGTTCGCCACGATGAGATGGCTTCACTTGCTTCGCCATTTCAACCACTCGATTATCGTAGAAATACAAACCTGTAACGGCATAATTAGATTTGGGGGTTTCTGGTTTTTCTTCAATCGAAATAGCTTTCATATCTTCATCAAATTCAACCACACCAAAACGATCTGGATCTTTCACTTGGTAGCCAAACACAGTAGCACCCGATTCTCTTGAAGCAGCACTTTGTAGTGTTTTTGAAAAAGACTGACCATAGAAGATGTTGTCACCCAAAACTAAACACACGCTGTCATCACCAATAAACTCTTCACCGATGATAAACGCTTGCGCTAGGCCATCAGGACTTGGTTGAATTGCATACTCAAGATTAATACCGAAATCAGAGCCATCTCCAAGCAAACGCTGAAAGCCAGCGTTATCTTCAGGTGTCGTGATGATCAAAATATCTTTAATACCAGCAAGCATTAATGTCGATATTGGATAGAACACCATTGGCTTGTCATAAATCGGCAAGAGTTGTTTCGAAACACCACGTGTAAGTGGGTATAGACGAGTACCAGAGCCACCAGCTAATACGATACCTTTCATTACTTCATATCTCCTGCTACTACACCTAGGCGCTCACGTTGGTAACTACCATCTTGCACATTTTGACACCACTTGGCATTGTCTAGGTACCATTGAACTGTCTTACGAAGACCTGTCTCAAACGTCTCCTCTGGCGTCCAACCCAATTCACGTTGCATCTTAGATGAGTCAATGGCATAACGACGGTCATGACCAGGACGATCTTGAACGTACGTGATTTGTTCTGCATACGCAGAACCCTTTGGTACTAACGTATCTAGAATGTCACAAATCGTCTTCACGACTTCGAGGTTTTTCTTTTCGTTGTGACCACCGATGTTGTAGGTCTCGCCTACTTTACCTTCGGTCACTACTTTGTAGAGTGCTCGCGCATGGTCTTCTACAAATAGCCAGTCACGGATTTGATCGCCTTTACCGTAAATAGGTAACTCTTTACCTTCTAGCGCATTAAGGATAACCAATGGGATCAATTTTTCAGGAAAATGATAAGGGCCATAGTTATTTGAACAGTTGGTTACGATGGTTGGAAGGCCGTAAGTACGTAACCATGCACGCACAAGGTGATCGCTCGATGCTTTTGACGCCGAGTATGGACTTGATGGCTCATACGAGGTTGTTTCTAAAAACATCGGCAGGTCAGTGCCTTCAGGAACCTCATCTGGATGCGGAAGATCACCGTAAACTTCATCGGTCGAGATGTGATGAAAACGAAACTCCAGTTTTGCACTGCCTTCAAGCGCATTCCAGTATTCGCGAGTCGCTTCTAGCAACGTGTATGTTCCGACAATGTTCGTTTCAATAAACGCGGCAGGGCCTGTAATTGAACGGTCAACATGCGACTCTGCCGCAAGATGCATCACTGCGTCTGGCTTGTGTTCAATAAAAACACGGTCAAGCTCTACTCGATTGCAAATATCGACTTGCTCAAATGCATAACGTTCAGACGAATCCACTTCGATAAGAGATTCTAAGTTACCTGCGTAAGTGAGCTTATCAACGTTGATCACGCTGTCAGAAGTATTATTTATAATATGACGTATAACTGCTGAACCGATAAAACCAGCGCCACCGGTGACTAATATTTTCACAAAAACTCCTAAAATAAAACTTGAAAATCATAGACCTAACAGGTAATAGTGAACTCCATCAGGTACGCTACCGCCCTTCGGTAACAAAGCGACAACCAAACTACGCATTAAAATTTAAAAATGTAAATATCCCTATTATCTATGTAACAGTGGATATAATCAAAAAAAATCAGGTGGTCGGTATGAGGTAGTTAGTACTATGTGCACCAAATCCAAAACCTCGCTATACTCCTGACCTAGAGTTTTTCGCCCAATAACGAATAAGAGTTCAAGATATGCAAGAGTTAGTTCCATTTGTTCAAGAGAATATGATTTTAGCCATCGTATGGATCGGCTTGGTTGTTGCCATCATTGCGAACGTTATCAAGACATCAAACGCAGCTTATAAAGAGATCACGGCAGCGCAAACCACACACATGATTAACCGTGAAAATGGTGTTGTGGTTGATATTCGTACTAAGGATGAGTTCAAAAAGGGCCATATTACGGACGCAGTTCACATTTTGCCGTCAGACATCAAAGCAAATAGCTTTGGTAGCCTTGAAAGCCACAAAGCAGACCCAATCATCGTAGTATGCAAGACTGGTCAAACCGCTCAAGAAAGCGCGAACTTGCTGGTTAAAGCAGGTTTTGAAAACGTAAGCGTGCTGAAAAGCGGCTTAGTGGCTTGGAGCGAAGCTAACCTTCCTTTGGTTAAAGGTAAAAAATAAGCTGACCGAGTAAAACGATATTACTTTAGGGCTTTGTTCGACTGATATGATGAACAGAGCCTAATTATAAATTTTTAAGGACAAGAAAATGGCTGAAGCAGCACAACAAGACGCACAACAGAACTTCGCAATCCAACGTATTTTCCTAAAAGACGTCTCTTTCGAAGCGCCAAACTCTCCAGATATGTTTCAAAAAGAGTGGAACCCAGATGTAAAACTGGACCTAGACACTCAAAGCCGTGAGCTTGGCGAAGGCGTTTACGAAGTTATCCTACGTCTAACTGTTACTGTTAAGAATGCAGAAGACACAGCGTTCCTTTGTGAAGTTCAACAAGGCGGTATTTTCTCTGCAAGCGAAATGGAAGCTGGCCAACTGGCACATTGCCTAGGTGCATTCTGCCCGAACATCCTGTTCCCATACGCGCGTGAAACGATTTCTAGCCTAGTGGTTAAAGGTACGTTCCCACAACTGAACCTAGCTCCAGTAAACTTTGATGCTTTGTTCATGAACTACCTACAAAACCAAGCTCAACAAGCTGAAGGCGAACAGGCTTAAGTCTCACAGTAGAACTTAACTCTAACGTTTCAAGCGCTAGTTCGCTTTTAAATGCACATCGTAACTTCTGCGATGTGCATTTTTTCTTTACACTGTACTAAGATTGAAAGCTGTTCTTATTTTAGTGGATAGCTTTTTCAAAACTCTTCGATTTCCCTCATTATTTTTAGGTGGAAGCATGACAGAAACAACTCGCCCGACTAATACGGCAGACGCTTACGGTAAAGACAGCGCTTACGGCAAAGAGATCGCCATGACTGTCATTGGTGCAGGTTCTTACGGAACCTCTTTAGCTATCTCTCTAGCGCGTAACGGTGCAAACGTTGTTCTTTGGGGGCATGACCCTGCTCATATGGCTCGCCTTGAATCTGAGCGCGCTAATAATGAGTTTCTACCAAATCTAGAATTCCCAGAAAGCCTGATCATTGAATCAGACTTAGAAAAAGCAGTGACTTCAAGCCGAGACCTTTTACTTGTAGTCCCGAGCCACGTATTTGGCGTTGTGCTTAATAGCGTTAAACCTTACTTAGCCTCAGACTCTCGCATCTGTTGGGCGACCAAAGGCTTAGAGCCAGAGACAGGACGCCTGCTTAAAGATGTCGCGCACGATGTGCTGGGTGATGGCTACTCTTTAGCGGTTCTATCCGGGCCGACCTTCGCCAAAGAGTTAGCGATGGGCATGCCAACGGCTATCTCTGTCGCTTCACCTGATGAAGTTTTCCTTGAAGAGCTCCAAGAAAAAATCCACTGCGGCAAAACATTCCGCGTGTATGCAAACTCAGATTTCATTGGTATGCAACTTGGCGGCGCAGTGAAGAATGTTATCGCAATTGGCGCAGGCATGTCGGATGGTATTGGCTTTGGTGCCAATGCACGTACCGCACTTATCACTCGCGGCTTAGCTGAAATGAGTCGCTTGGGCGCAGCACTTGGTGCCCAGCCAGAAACCTTCATGGGCATGGCTGGATTAGGCGACCTAGTACTAACCTGTACTGATAACCAATCACGCAACCGTCGCTTTGGTTTGGCACTTGGCGCAGGCAAAGATGTAGATACCGCACAAGAAGAAATTGGCCAAGTCGTTGAAGGTTATCGCAACACCAAAGAAGTTTGGTTATTATCAGAACGCATGGGCGTTGAGATGCCAATCGTTGAACAAATTTATCAAGTGCTGTATCAAGGGAAAGACGCACACTTAGCAGCACAAGATTTGCTTGCTCGAGACAAGAAGTCAGAGCGATAACATCGCGTATTCAGTCGTGGGATAAAATAGATAAGATGGATGGTAAAATGAAACACTGTGAACAACAAAAAGTTTGGCAATGCATTGTGAAGGAAGCTCGACAGCAGTCGGAGCAAGAACCTATGCTTGCGAGTTTTTACCATGCCACCATTATCAACCACGAAAGCTTAGGTGCTGCGCTTAGCTACATCCTAGCAAATAAGCTAAAAACAGCATCAATGCCAGCAATGGCGGTGCGTGAAGTGGTTGAACAAGCGTTTAAGCAGGACCAATCGATTATTGATGCTGCCGCTTGTGATATCTGCGCGACGGTAAATCGAGATCCTGCGGTCGAGATGTACTCGATGCCTCTGCTTTATCTGAAAGGCTACCATGCTCTACAAGGCTACCGAGTGGCTAACTGGCTATGGAAACAAGGTCGTATTGCGCTTGCCACTTACCTACAGAACCAAATCTCGGTTGCTTGCCAAGTTGATATTCACCCTGCAGCTCGTATCGGTAAAGCTATCATGCTCGACCATGCTACAGGCATTGTGATTGGTGAAACAGCGGTAGTTGAAAATGATGTATCGATTCTTCAAGACGTGACCTTGGGTGGTACGGGTAAAGAAGGTGGCGATCGTCACCCTAAAATCCGTGAAGGCGTGATGATTGGCGCTGGCGCTAAAATACTAGGTAACATTGAGGTGGGTGAAGGCGCGAAGATTGGTTCTTGTTCTGTAGTTCTACAAGCCGTACCGCCTCATACAACAGTCGCTGGCGTTCCTGCAAAAATTGTCGGAAAACCTAAAACAGACAAGCCATCTTTAGATATGGACCAAGGGTTCAATGGTCGCTCTCAGAACTTCATCCATGGTGATGGGATTTAAGAGCAGGTTCGGGATTCAACGAATAACCGATAGCCGAGATGCGAAAAGATTTAAAAGCAGCTGTTGATCATGAATAAGAGCAAAATGACGATAATGATGAAACAAATTCGAGCCATTAACCGGACTCTTTTGATATCTGCCAGCCTTGGTGTTGCTCTTTTATCTACATCGTCATTTGCCGCCTCTCAGGGGGAACTGAAAGGCGTAACGAGTGAAATATCTCGCCAACAAAAAAACCTATCCTCACAGCAGAAAAAGCTCGATAGCCTGCAAGCAAGCCTCAAGAAACAAGAGCTATCCATCGCTTCGCTTGAAAAAGCGATACTCGATAGTAAAAAGCAGCTCAATACGGCCAATGCAAATCTTGCTAACTTAGACGCTAAGATTAAAGCGCTTACTGCTCAGAAAAAAGTCCATACCGATAAGTTAGAGCAACTGATTCAGACTTACTACATGACAAGTCGAGCTAAAGCGTCTTCTCACATCCTCAACACCGGTGTAGAAGAAGATCGCATCAGTCACTATTACCAGCACCTTGCCAAAGCTCGCTCCGCAACAATCAACACGATTGAACAGACGCAACTTGAACTAGAAGAGAGCCATAAACAGCGTCAACTCGAGCAAGAACAGATAGCAATACTACTAAAACAACAAACCACCAAGCGCGATACGTTAGCCAAAACCCAAACACAACGTAAGAAAACCGTCGGTAGTATTAAGAAGAATATTTCTGGCGACAAAAATTACTTAGCAGAGCTTCAGCGCAATGAAACTCGCCTAAAAGCTGAAATAGCGAAAGCAGAAAAAGCGGCTCGAGAAAGACGTAATGCCGTCCCTATGGATGGGTTAGCCAAACGCAAAGGTAAACTGCCTTGGCCAATCAAAGACAAAGTTCTGCATAACTACGGCTCACGCCAAACGGGTCAAATTAACTGGAAAGGCATGGTTATCAACGCCAAGTACGGTCAGCAGGTAAAATCGGTTTACTCTGGCACGGTGGTATTTGCAGAGTATCTGCGAGGTTATGGTTTAGTGGTTCTTCTCGATCATGGTAAAGGCGATATGACGCTTTATGGCTTTAACCAAGCACTTTTAAAGAAGGAAGGTGACAAAGTGAAAGCAGGCGAAGCCATCGCGCTTGCAGGTGACACCGGTGGTCAAACCCGCCCATCACTGTACTTTGAGATTCGCAGAAACAGCCAAGCTCAGAATCCAAAGAGTTGGTTGGTTAGATAAGAGCAGATGCGGGATTCGAGTAAACGAGATGCGAAGAGCTTAAAACCGACACAAGGTCAGAGTAAAACGTGATATGAAAAACGCTAGCCTCGTCGTCGCTCTACCCTGTTTTTCGTTTACTCGTATCTCGCTACTCGAATCTGCTCTTTCCCGATCTTCATTACTCGTATCTTTCTAATTTGAGTTCAACGCCCTTACACCATCTTCTAATAATGTCAGCTGTTCAAAACCTTGCGCGGTCGCAATTGGTTTAACGGTGGCTATCATCTGCAGCATTCCTTGATGAACGACTTGCTCGGTAATTTGGGCTTTTGGAGACATCGCAGACTGATACGCCAACCAACCCGATGCGATCAAGTGAAGAGAAGTCACCATCGACTTCATTTCCGCATCCGTTGCTTTGAGCAAGTTCAACTCAACAAAAGCCCTCATGATATCGACAAGGTTGGTTTGTAATCTTTCTTGCACGGCCATGTAATCAAGGTGGAGTTTTTCATCACGTGACAATATTTCAGGCAGATTCGCATAGAAGAATCGGTACTTCCACATCAGTGTGAAGATAGAATCTAAGTAAGTCTTTAGTAACGTCAGGCTTTCTTGTTGGCCTTGAATCGGTGTGAACCTTTCAAGCAATTCAGCAGAATAAAGAGTAAAGATATCACGGACAATTTCTTGCTTGTTGCGGAAATGGTAGTAGAGGTTACCAGGGCTAATCTCGATATGCTCAGCAATATGATTGGTCGTAATACTACGCTCACCGTGCTCATTAAAAAGCTCTAGAGCAGCGTAAACAATCTTGTCACGTGTTTTCATTATTTATTAGTATCCCTATCCGTTTAGTGGTTCAGTATATCGCCACTAAACAGATAGATCGAGCTGTTAACATCTGGTCTAATTAGCACTAGCTAAAATAGAACCAAATCAATCACTACCAAACAGATCTCGTGTGTAAACCTTGTCTGCTACGTCTGCGATCTCTTCTACCATTCGATTAGAAACAATCACATCGGACACCGCTTTGAACTCAGCAAGATCAGAATAGACTTTCGAGTTAAAGAAGTGCTCTTCTTTCAATACCGGTTCAAACACAACAACTTCGATACCTTTAGCTTTCAAGCGCTTCATGATCCCTTGAATTGAAGAAGCACGGAAGTTGTCCGAGCCTGCCTTCATGATCAAGCGATAGATGCCGACCACTTTAGGAGAACGCTTGATGATTGAATCCGCAATAAAATCTTTGCGGGTACGGTTAGCATCAACAATGGCACCGACAATGTTGTTTGGTACATCTTGGTAGTTCGCTAATAGCTGTTTGGTATCTTTGGGTAAGCAGTAGCCACCGTAGCCAAACGAAGGGTTGTTGTAGTGATTGCCAATTCGAGGATCTAAACCAACGCCTTCAATGATCTGACGTGAGTCCATACCATGCGCTTCCGCGTAAGAATCAAGTTCATTGAAATAAGAAACACGCATCGCGAGATAAGTATTAGAGAATAGTTTTACCGCTTCAGCTTCTGTTGAATTGGTAAACAAAACATCGATATTCTCTTTCTCTGCCCCTTCAACCAGAAGGTTCGCAAACACTTTAGCGCGTTCAGAGCACTCACCCACGATAATTCGTGATGGGTGTAGGTTATCGTATAGGGCTTTGCCTTCACGTAAAAACTCAGGGGAGAACATAATGTTTTTGCAACCTAGCTCCTCTCTGATCTGCGCTGTGTAACCGACTGGTACAGTCGATTTAATCACCATCACAGCATTCGGGTTTATGCCCATTACATCTTTAATAACAGATTCAACGGAGGAAGTGTTGAAATAATTATTTTTAGGGTCATAGTCAGTAGGTGTTGCGATGATAACGAACTCGGCATCTTTGTATGCGGCTTTGTCTGTTGTTGCCTTGAAATTCAAAGTCTTGTTTGACAGAAAGTGCTCAATCTCATTATCAACAATCGGCGACTGCTTGTTGTTCAGCATTGTCACTTTGTCTTCAATAATATCTACCGCTATAACTTCATGGTTTTGTGCCAACAGCATAGCGTTCGACAGACCCACATATCCGGTACCGGCTACTGCAATCTTCATGATAATACCTATAGTTTAGAGTCATTAACTCAACATAATTTTATAACTTAGCTTGCCGTATCATACTCCGGTTGGGGAATTATTCCACTAGCCCGCTTTATCCAATTCTTGCTATACTGGTGGGAGTTTTGTATTCAAAAGAGTTAGAAAGTTATGATTATCGTAACGGGTGGTGCTGGCATGATTGGCAGCAATATTGTTAAGGCGCTCAATGAAGCGGGCCACAACGATATTCTAGTCGTCGACAACTTAAAAGATGGCAAGAAGTTTAAGAACCTTGTCGACCTAGATATCACAGATTACATGGATCGTGATGATTTCCTAACTCAAGTCATGGCTGGTGATGATTTCGGTCACATTGAAGCTGTTTTCCATGAAGGTGCATGCTCTGCTACCACTGAGTGGGATGGCAAATACATGATGCTCAACAACTATGAATACTCAAAAGAGCTACTTCATTACTGTGTTGAGCGTGAAATCCCTTTCTTGTATGCCTCTTCAGCGGCGACTTACGGTGAAACCGATACTTTCATTGAAGAGCGAGAGTACGAAGGTGCATTGAATGTCTACGGCTATTCAAAACAACAATTTGATAACTACGTTCGCCGCTTAACCGCGGATGCTGCAGCGCACAACGAAACGCTACCACAAATCGTAGGGTTTCGTTACTTCAATGTTTATGGTCCACGCGAGCAACACAAAGGCAGCATGGCTTCAGTCGCATTCCATCTCAACAATCAAATGAACGCCGGTGAAAACCCGAAGTTGTTTGCAGGTAGCGAAACTTTCAAACGTGATTTTGTGTATGTCGGTGATGTCGCGGCGGTCAACTTGTGGTTCTTAGAGAATGGGGTATCTGGCCTCTTTAATCTAGGTACTGGTAATGCTGAGTCGTTTGAGGAAGTCGCCAAGGCAGTTATCAAGCACCATGATAAAGGCGAAATCGAAACGATTCCTTTCCCTGACCATTTGAAAGGTGCTTACCAAGAATTCACTCAAGCAGACCTAACTAAGCTTCGCGGTACAGGTTGCGATATCGAGTTTAAAGCAGTAGCCGATGGCGTTGCTGAGTACATGAAGATCGTAAACGCTTAACGGTATATTTCAGATTAGGACCAATAATACACCCTACTTTTAGCGTGTATTATTGGGAATGTCTAACGAATATAATCATTCCCAGAGTAACCGATATAAAGTTAACTCTCTGATTTAAATAATGTAGTAAATGAATGACCACACAACGCAATGATTTTGATCCAAAAGCTTACAATCCTGAGTTTGAATGGGGGTTTCTAGCACCTAAATACTGGGGAACTTGGATTGCTGTTTTGTTATCGTCTTTAGTCTGCTTCTTACCTAATAGCATTCGTTTAGCATTAGCTAAGTTTATGGCTAAGCAAGCTGTAAAAATTAAGAATAAGGCTAACCGCCGGGCTCGAGTGAATCTTGAGATGTGTTTCCCTGAGCAATCTATCGAAGAGCGCGAAGAAACTCTCTATCAGTCATACGTTACTTCCATCTCATTTTTGATGGGATTTGCTTCACTGACACTCAAGAGTAAAACTTGGCTAGAGAATAACACTTCGATAAACGGCCTGAGTAACCTAACCGATATTACAGACAGTGGCGAAAATGTGATCTTGTTGGTTCCGCACACATGGGCTATCGATATTCCAGCGGTATTGCTGGCATCGCGCAACCTTCCGGTATCAGCCATGGCAAAAGCACAAAAAAACAAACTCAGTGACTGGCTAATGCACCGACAACGCGTGCAATACGGCGGTCGTGTTTATGATCGCAGTGGTGGTATAAAACCTTTCATCAAGTCGGTACGTGATGGGTACCTGGGTTACTACCTCCCTGATGAAGATCTTGGCCGTGAGCACAGTGTCTTCGTTGACTTCTTTGCGACACAAAAAGCGACCATCTCAGGCCTTGGCCGTCTATCTAAACTGAGCAAAGCTAAAATTGTTCCCTTGTTTGCTCAATACGATAGTAACACGGGCCAATACACCTTAGACTTTTACCCTGCTCTACCATTTCCAACAGGAAGTGAAGAACAAGATGCACGTATGATGAATCAATGTATTGAAGATTATGTGAGTAAAAAACCAGAGCAATATATGTGGATCTTAAGGCTGCTTAAGACTCGTCCTGAAAGTAATCTCAATCCTTATAAGTAAAATGAATATAAAAAAAGTCGTCGATAGTATTATTTTATTACCTATAGTTTGGGTTTTTAGTGGATTTTTAATCACTCCCAATGGAAGTAAGATTATTGTTCCAATAATCTTACTTTCTATTATTACAAGTATAATCTATTACAAAAATTATAACTTCAAAGAAAAACTAAGCCATCCTTATATTTTGGCAATAATTATAAATATATTAGTTGGTTCAACAATGTATTTAACTATTGGCTTTGGCTCTGGAGAAATAAGAAGTTATATCGCAATTTTTCTTTACCTATTATTTACTCCTAAATTCATAATTGATAAGAAAAAACTAATTGCATTAATTTCATTCGGAGCTAGTATTTCTTTTTCTATATTAGTCTATAATAAATTCGCACTTGAAGTTCCAAGAGGTATTCAGATCTTCAATCCAATACCATATGCCACCATTCTTACAATTTTTTCAATTATCTCTTTATACTTTTTATTGCATAGAATGTCATACTTACTATTTGCTTCCTATGTTTTATTATTAATAGGTATCTTTATTACTGAAACTAGAGGGGCAATAATCCCCGTATTTATAGTTTCATTTTTAATGATTACAGTTCATCTATATAAACCCAATAGATTAAAGCCTAGCCACATGGCCATTATATTAGTACCTTTTATATTAGCGATATCACTAAGCTATAAGCTAATCGAAAATAGACTTAATTCTACATTAATTGAAATTCAACAAATATCTAATGGCGATATGACTTCTTCTATTGGTCTTAGACTTCAAATGTGGAGTTCTGCAAAATATTCATTCGTAGAAAGCCCTATTTATGGCCTAGGCGATTCTCACAAAGAAGTATTAATAGACCTCAATAAAAAAGGTATTGTTGATGATAGTTTAATTACGTTTTCACCAAATCACTACCATAACCAATTCATTGATAAGCTCGTGAAAACGGGTGTCGTTGGATTAGTTAGTATGCTACTACTATTAGTAACACCATTAATAGTTGCATACAGAAACAAGAAAAAAAATAGGGGTTTAGTCTTTTACTTAACTCTACTTATAGTTCTATCATGCCTTACAGATGTGCCTTTAAATCAGCCTATAATTTTAATGCCAATTTTGCTTTTTAATTATATATTTATTAGCAATATGTGGAAATATTCAAATTATGATACTTCAAAGCCACTTCACTAGCTAAAAACTTATGAGATAAGCTTGATTTAAAACAATCAGGCCTCTCACCAACCAAGTTCATAGCATGAGCAATTGCAGATGGGTCATTATCTTTAACTACAGCTTTACTATTCACATCAACAATCTCTAATACTCCGCCACTACAGTTTGTCGTTATAATTGGTGTACCAAGAGCTATAGCCTCTATCAATACTGTTGGTAGCCCTTCAAAATCAGAGGTAAGCACTAATGCCTTTGCGTTTTTTATATAAGGATAAGGGTTATCACTAAAGCCACCAAATACGACAAAATCTTTTAGGCCCATGTTATTCACCTGAAGCTTAACGGCAGACATTCCTGAACCTCCTCCCAATAGCAAAAGTTTAGTCGAATGACTTGACAACTGACTATATGCATCTATCAATCTATCATGCCTTTTAGCTCTATTGAAACGACCTACATGAACAAAATAATCTTGAGTAATATCAATATCAGTATTTAGTTTTGACATAGCTTCTATATCACTAACCTCTATAGGGTTATATATTACTTTATTTTTTGTTTTTGTTGCGAAGTTATCTTCATACTCAAACTGTGAAGCTTTTGAAACAAATACCAAAGGGTGGTTTTTATAAATCGAGTTAATTTGACTTTTTATTTTTATTGCTTTAAGCCAATTTCTTCCTTTTAAAAATGCTGAATAATACGAACTATGGATAATATGGTGTACTCGTAAGGTACTTTTAGACATGATTTTATCTGCCAAAAGCATGTTACTCAAAACAAATGCATCTTTTGATATATTTCTTATTATGTATTGTTCTACAGATCTAGCTATATTTTTCTTGTACGATAAACGACGTAGGCCCTTTTTTGATACGTTACAGAAATCACTAACAAAATGTACTCTGTAGCCATCAATATCATGTTCAACAGCTTTATCTATAGAGACAATATGACACTCATAGCCTTGATACTTTTCCATTGCCTTGTAAAGGTTAAGCACAAACTTTTCAGCACCACCACCTTTCAAGGCTGATACTACAAAAACCATTTTTCTAACCAAAATTTACTTCCTCTAGCCTTTGCTTAACATCACTCATATTGTTACGCCATTTCAGGTATATTTCGTCTTGACGATCAGCTTCTTCATCATTAATCAGAGTTATACGATTACAAAAACTTTCGAACCCCATCCCTGCACTGGAATATATAGATACTATATTGATCTTATCCCTCTGTGAAAACAGCAACAACTCCAATGGGATTTTACTATCTATAAATGTCGCAAGGGGAAAAGTATTCCTATACTTATCTTCTCTCTCTCTAGGATGAACTTTGAATTGATATGAAATGTTATTTTGTTCCAGTTTATTTACAATCTCTTGGTACACCTTTAAATCATATCCCGTTGCACTCATATCAGCTATCGATATAGGTTGCGTAGCGATAATAACTTTAGGGAAATCTTCGAAGTTAGAACGATCAATTTTAAAAATAGGTAACAGCAGATCATTCACAACATCGGTATCCACAAAATCTATGGCTTTGACCTTGTGCTTAATGACCTTTGGAGCAGACTCCTTATTCAATAAGAATATGTTAAGGCAACGATCATCATCACCAATGTATCGGTACTGCCGGTTCCTTGAAAAGAAACGCTCTACAATATTCAATGGTGAACCACTATAGTTTGATAGTCCATCTTCGATCACCTGATATTGGTCTACTATTAGTCTCAATAATCTAGCTAATCTATTTCTATCATTAAACAAGAAGAGGTTAATGACCGTATTCCTATCAAAACCTAACTCTTCCTCAAGTACCACTTTTCTTGTTCTGCGCTTGAAATATGTATTTGAAATCAAAGCCGTTGAACATAACTTATGTATAAACCCTACCGGTCCACTATACGCTTGTCTTAACAATGCTTTTCTATTAACAAGTTTTACAGACACCGAATTAGGCAAAGCCGATAAATCAAACTGTCGTTCACCTAACCCTTGTTGGTCAAGAATCATAACAATTAGGCTCTTTTGGTCGGCATTTTTTTTTGCTCTTAAAAGGGAGAACATAAAGTGACGCAAGGTAGAGCATATATATAAATCCATCAGTCTTGACTCTTCTATTAACCGTTATTTCAGCAACTCTCGATACACATCTAGCGTTGCCTGAACACCCTGTTCTACATTAAATTTATCGATAACGCGTTGCTTTGCTGCTCTGCCGAACTGCAGACACAACTCTCGGTCGTTATAGAGCTTAAGTATGGCATCGGCAAGCTGCTGAGCGTCACCTGGAGCTACCACCAGCCCTGTTTCACCATCTGCCACTAATTCAGCGTTACCGCCAGTATCAGATACAATCGCTGGCACACCATATGAGTTCGCTTCCAAAACCGCTCGACATAAGCCTTCACGTTTAGTTGTTGGCAAAATAGTTAAATCAGAAGCGGCAGCAACCTCAGGGGCGTCTGTACGGTACCCTAAAGCATGAATTCGGTTTGGCTTACCGCTACGAGTTATCATTTCTTGTATTTTTTCAGATTTAGGATCGGCGCCTACAAGCAATACATCAAGATTGATATCTGTTGGTAAAAGACGAACTGCGTCCATTAGTACATGCAAGCCTTTTCGCGGTCTGAGGTTGGCAACCAATGATAGCTTAAAGCTATCCTTAGGAAGGTTGAGTGATGACAGATCAGCTGCCGATTTCTGATACCACGATTGATCATGCCCTTTGTACACGGTCACAGGTTTGTTTTTATCTCCCCAAACATGCTGTTTTAGATCATCTCGCACTTTATTGGCAACGCATATGATTTTATTCAACCTTGGATGAAGCATATTTATGTAGCTTGCTGGATCAAACCGACTGACATTGCCAGTTTGTCCTCGGTAAGCAATAACTTTAGCTTTGGTGCCTATAGCTGCCGTTGCCCCGTTACTGCAAGCAATATTATTAAATAGGTGAAGAATATCGATATCTTCAGAGGTAATGAGCTGTCGAATCTTTTTTATCGTAGAAGTCGATAATTTTTTATCTAACGGATCAGTTAAAACCTTAATACCCTGCTTTTCAAAATAATCTATCAACCCTGAGCCTGGATTACAAAGAACCGTCACATCTACGGCTCCAGAATGATGTAAGCCAATGATTTGAGAGGCCTCAGGTCGAATAGGGTTGATATTAGGGCGACTGTGATGGGTTACGGCGAGTAGCTTAATTTTTTTCATATTTCTCTATCACTTAATCATTGGGCAATTAGAATGCATGACTCATAGCTCCAAAGCGTTACCACCATCTCCAATAACCGAGTTTTCTTCTCAGCTTAAAATTTCGTATTAAATTTAGTGGCTTGCTTTTTAGTGAGCCTAACCCTGACTCGATGAGTTCATTAGTCGCATTAAGTACACGCTTGCTAGACTGTCCATCTTGGTCAGGATGAATAAACTCAGAATAATCCTCAACCTCTTTCATTAAAGAGTCAGGTTTGCTTAACGCATATTCTATCGCCTGCTCTACATCATTACTATTCTCAATATTGTGCAGGTGAGGCATAGGGTTCTGATTACGAAATGTTACCACTGGCTTCCTTTGAAGCAAAAACATTAGTAACACAGAAGATGTATCACACAACATTACATCAGCGGCCTGTAAAAGTGGAATCACGTTATCCGTTTCAACAAACGTTAAGTTTTCACTCTCTAATGATTTATACATATCAACAATATCAGATGACATTTTAGGGTGAAACTGTACTAACCACCGCCATTTCCCACTTTCAGACATTCGTTTTACTTCATCGTATAAGTGTGGAGCACAAGTTAGGTTACGAGAGAATGTGGAACACATCAGAACGGTTGGTCGTGAGTCGTGCTCATTTAAATATGGATTGTCACTTTGTTTAGAAAACAACGGATCTAACATAGGCCAACCTGTTTCTTTTACATCGAAAAATCCATGTTTAGTTTTTAATTTTAAAAATGGTTCAGTCGTTTGCGGCCCTTGCGTGCAATAGAGGTCAAAACTACCTCGAATCGCATAATGTTTTCCTTCTCTTTTCCCAGAATCAAAACCATGAAAGACTCCCACCTTAACCCCTGGGATAAAACTAGGAACCACATTCCCAGGAACAAAGACAGCATCTGGATTCCACTTATTTATATCGTTGATGCTATCTAGTCGAATTTCATCATCTGTTAAAAAATCTTCATCAACTTCCTTGCCCTCCAAGAACCAACGTACTTCCCCTTGGTTCTCTAAAATCACCTTCTGCAGTGGACGTAAGATAGCAAATGAATAATTTTGGGATATGTACATCAAATAACGACGGTTTTGGCAGTTCACAATATTAACCTTTAATGAGCATTCTCTAATAACTAGTGTGTGGCTACATTCTAACTTAAGATAAGAAGAATCAACGATGTTTCTTCATTTTTACCTAATTAGTGTCTCGATTTATTATGCTTATACGACTTCTCTATACTCTCATATTGTCATTAGCTTCTCCGCTACTGCTGTATGGGCTTTATAAGAACAAACCTGGAAAACCGAGTTTCGGCCAACGTTGGAAAGAGCATTTCGGCATCACACCGCCAATCAATGGTAAAAATCCTATTTGGATTCATGCCGTATCCGTAGGCGAGTCGATTGCCGCAACGCCAATCATCAAGCAATTGAAACAACAAGCACCAGATCAAGCCATCATTGTCACCACGACAACGAGTACAGGTGCTGAGCAAATAGCCAAACTTGGTGATTTGGTCGAGCATCGTTACATGCCGATTGATTTTTCTTGGTGTATTCGAGCCTTTCTTAAAGTCGTCCAACCAAAGCAAATGTTGATAATGGAAACAGAGTTGTGGCCAAACACACTGCATTGCGTTGCGAAAGCCGGAATACCGATTTCGGTACTCAACGCTCGCCTATCTGAACGATCGTGCCAGCGTTATGCTAAATTCCAATCTGTCTTTAACCTTCTAGCGAAAAACCTTTCTCAAGTGCTCTGTCAATATCCTAGTGATGCAGAACGTTTTGTAAGGCTAGGATTAGATAAAGCATCAGTGCATGTGACTGGCTCCATCAAGTTTGATATTGAGGTCTCTTCTGAGCAGGTTGAAAAAGGCAAAGCGCTACGTGAAACAATTGGCTCTGAGCGCTGTGTATGGATAGCGGCCAGCACTCACCGAGGCGAAGATGAGATTATCTTAGACGCTCATAAGCAGCTTCTAAAAGACCACCCAACTGCGTTACTCGTTATTGTTCCTCGCCATCCTGAGCGATTTAGTCAAGTCACTGAGTTGGCTAAGCAGCACCAGTTCAATACCATCACTCGAACGAGCCAACATCCCATCGCCTCTGATATTGAAGTCTATATAGCGGATACGATGGGAGAAATGTTAGTACTACTCGGTGGTGCTGATGTGTGTTTTATGGGAGGAAGCCTTGTAGGCGATAAGGTAGGTGGCCACAATCTTCTAGAACCAGCAGCTCTACAGCTACCCTTACTGAATGGCCCTAGCTACTTTAATTTTAGCGAGATCACAGACAAACTACTTGAAGCTCAAGCTGTCACTATTTGTCAAAACAGTAATGAAATTGCAGGCCAGCTAAGAGAGCTATTCTCTCAGCCTTACTTGCGTAAAAACAGAGGCTTAGCGGCTTATCAAGTGGTTGAGCAGAACCGAGGGGCGTTGGATAAAACCTTGGCATACATTCTTAATTAATGACCATTCTTAGCTAATGGCCTTCTTAGCTAGTCACCACTCTTAACTAACAGCAACTAACCTTGGTAGCCTTGCAATAACGGTTCCCAATCCTGCTCTTGCCATTGAATCTGGCGCTTGTTCACTTCTTTTAAGAACGAGCGCTTTAAGCGATTCAAGTTGCCTTCTTTCCAGTCATCACCCGCTTGCTGACCACACTTATCAAAGTCAATAATCCACACCCTTTGCGAGTCATCAAGCAGGATATTATGAATGTTGAGATCGGTATGATTAACCCCAGCATCGTGCATCTTGCGTACCTCTTGGCCAATTCGACGATAAACATCCGCATCTATCGGGCCATTGACCAAGACATCAACCAGATCTTTGGCATTGGGAATTCGTTCAGACATTAAGTCCGCTCGATAAAGTAGTCCGCTTTTAATGGCTCTAGCAGCAATGGGCTTCGGTACATTCACACCTGAGTTTGCCAATGCCTTGAGAACATTAAGCTCCATCGCACAGCGCGTGCTTTCCCAATCAGAGAAGCGATATTGGTCTTCGACTAGCTTCCCAAACAATCCGCCACGGCGATAATGGCGCAATGCGGCCTGTATTCCATCAAGCTGAATGAACCATGTGGTACCGCGTCCTTGAGCACTGCCTGAAATGGCGTCTTGTTGCTGCCAATATTCAGCCTCAAAAATCTGAGCGATATCGCCCTCTGGTACCTGAGCCAAAAGTTCAGGGTCGTACCAAATTGTTTGGTTCTTGGTGCTAATCGTTTCCATCTATGAGGCCTTTGGGTCGCTTTTCGTCATTGCTATTTTACAACTAATGCGAGTATCTGCATAATTCTGATGTTATTCACTTTTTTCGGGCACTTTATGTCACTGTTCTCAACTGCACCTCAATCTCTTTGCATACTTCGCCTCTCCGCGATTGGCGATGTTTGTCATGCTATTTCTGTGGTTCAAGCCATCCAGAAGCAGTGGCCTGAAACGAAAATCACTTGGATAACGGGCAAAATAGAAGCCATGCTGATCGGCGATCTACCCGGTATTGAGGTGATTGTTTTCGATAAGAAACAAGGCTTCAAAGGAATGCGTGAATTATGGCGTCAGCTATCTGATCGTAAATTTGATGCACTTCTGCATATGCAAGCCGCACTCAGAGCCAGCGTGCTATCTTGGGGAATAAAGGCGAAGTGCAAAGTGGGATTTGGCAAAAACCGTACTCGTGAAATGCAGTCACTCTTTACCAACCACCATCTACCTATTTCAGATAAGTTTCATGTGTTGGATAACTTTGCCGAATTTGCTCGCTACATTGGTGCCCCCTTCGATAAGCCTCAATGGGATATCCCTTTAACACCTGAAGATGAACAACTCGCAATTAGCACCATGGCAGACAAGCCGACCTTGGTTATCTCCCCAGCTGCAAGCAAAGATTCACGCAATTGGTTAACTGAGCGATATGCAGCTATTGCTGATTATGCTGTCGAACAAGGCATGCAAGTGGTGTTATGTGGTTCTCCGGCACCAAGAGAAGTTAACCTTGGTAGCGACATCGAAAAATTATGCCAGTCGCCAGTAACCAACTTGATTGGCAAAACGAACTTGAAGCAACTGACTGCCGTACTGAAACATGCAACGGTGGTATTGGCACCTGATACTGGCCCAGCCCACTTGGCAACTACGCAGTCAACGCCTGTAATCGGCTTGTACGCACACAGCGACCCTCGTAGAACAGGACCTTACAACGATCTCGATATCGTAGTGAGTGTTTATCAACAGCACGTAGAAGCACAACAAGGTAAACTAGTCGCAGACCTTCCATGGGGAACCCGTGCTAAAGGCGATGACCTGATGAAAGACATCACACTCGATATGGTAAAGCAGCAACTCGATAAGGCCTTAAACTCTAGTAAAGCACCGAATTCGAACACTACATTAAGCAAGGACAGCTAAAATGAGCACACACGTTATTTATCCAGGAACTTTTGATCCGGTGACCAATGGCCACCTTGATATCATTGTTCGTGCCGCTAGCATGTTTGACCATATCACTGTTGGAGTAGCAGCGAGCCCAAGTAAAAAAACCATGTTTGAGTTAGATGAACGTGTAGAGTTGTTACGTGATGCGGTGTCTCACTTACCTAACGTATCTGTAGAGGGATTCTCAGGGTTACTAGTCGACTTTGCTAAACAGCAGCAAGCAAACGTATTAGTACGTGGTCTAAGAACAACCATGGACTTTGAGTACGAGTTTGGTCTCACTAGCATGTATCGTAAGCTCCTACCTGGCCTTGAAAGCGTATTTCTGACCCCTTCAGAAGAGTATGCTTTCCTCTCTTCAACCATTGTTCGTGAAGTCGCTATACACGGAGGGGATATTAGCCAGTTTGTACCACAAAAGGTGGCAGCCGAGATAAAGCTGAAGACTGCCAAGTAATTCTCTTTACCCACACCGAAAAAAATAGCGCTCATTGAGCGCTATTTTTATAAGAGAAACTAACTCTTATAGTGAGTAGTAAGCTTTATACCAATCCGCAAAAGCTTTCGCGCCTTCTTGGATCTTCACTTGAGGTTTATAGCCAACCGCTTCAAACAAATCTTCCGTATCAGCGTAAGTCGCGTACACATCACCTGGTTGCATTGGCATGAAGTTCTTTTTCGCTTCAACACCTAGAGCACCTTCTAATGCTTCGATGTAGTCCATTAATTTAACCGGGCTGCCATGACCGATGTTAAACACGCGATACGGAGCAGAACTGGT
This sequence comes from Vibrio sp. 10N.286.52.F8, assembly GCF_041468745.1. Lineage (NCBI taxonomy): Bacteria > Pseudomonadati > Pseudomonadota > Gammaproteobacteria > Vibrionales > Vibrionaceae > Vibrio > Vibrio sp. 10N.286.52.F8. Next base: position 123,140 of record NZ_JBFRJF010000044.1, on the reverse strand, counting down.
TGCTGGTGACCCTTGCTCAACGGTCCAATCTGGTTGCTTGGCTGGTATACGATCTTGAACACGAATAATACCTTCAACGATATCATCGATATAAGTGAAGTCACGCATCATGTCGCCGTTGTTATAAATGTCGATTTCTTTGCCCGCTACGATTAGATTCGCAAACTTGAACATCGCCATATCAGGGCGACTCCAAGGGCCGTAAACCGTAAAGAAGCGAAGACCTGTCGTTGGTACGTCGTATAAATGAGAATAGGTATGCGCCATCAACTCATTCGACTTCTTAGTCGCGGCGTACAGTGAAATCGGGTGATCAACACTGTCTGCTGTATGGAATGGCATTTTTTGATTCAAGCCATAAACGGAACTCGATGAAGCATAAACGAGGTGTTCAACCTTATTATGGCGACAGCCTTCAAGAATAGCTAAGTGACCGACAAGGTTGCTATCGGCATACGCCATTGGGTTATCAATTGAGTAACGAACGCCAGCTTGCGCCGCTAAGTGAATCACGCGGTCAAACTTTTGCTGTGCGAAAAGCTCAGCGATACCTTCTCTATCAGCGAGATCCAGCTCGATAAAGGTCAGGTTTTCATGTTCGATACGTTTAAGGCGGTCATGCTTTAAAGAGACTTGGTAGTAGTCATTTAGGTTATCGATACCAACAACCTCATGCCCTGCCGCACATAGTCGCTCTGACACTGCAGAGCCAATAAAACCAGCAACGCCAGTTACTAAATATTTCATTCTACTATTCTCAATTCATATAATTAGTACAATTGTAGCCACTCGCTAGCCTATCGACTAGCAATAAAAAGTGAACACGAGTTCAGATTTTCTATACTTGGCACTCTTCGCAATAAAACGTATTGCGCTGTCCGATTTTTAGCTCTTGAATCAATGCTTCGCAGCTTGGACACTTTTCACCTGCTTTACCATACACTTGCAGCTCTTGTGCGAAGTAGCCTGGTTTACCATCAGCCTGAGAAAAATCTTTCAGCGTAGTACCACCTTGCTTGATAGCCGTTGCGAGTACTTGTTTAATCTCATCGGTTAACAAGATCCATTCGGCTTTGGTCACTTTGTTTGCCGATCGTAACGGGTGGATTTTTGCAGAGAACAAGGCTTCGTTAGCGTAGATATTCCCGACACCGACCACTACTTTGTTGTCCATGATGAACTGCTTGACGGCCACTTTACGCTTTTCTGCTTTCTCAGCAATGTAGTCAGCGTTGAAGTCATCGGTTAGTGGTTCAGGGCCAGAACCGAGTAACACAGGGTGTGTTTCGTCGGGAGCAGACCACAGCCAAGCGCCAAAACGACGTGGATCGTTGTAGCGTAGTACTTTTCCATTAGTGAGCTTAAGATCCACGTGATCGTGCTTTGCTGCTGGGAAGTCAGCATCTAATACGCGTAGTGAGCCAGACATACCAAGGTGAACAATGGCAGTGCCAGTATCCGTTTCAATCAATAGGTACTTTGCACGGCGCGAGATAGAGCGAATCACCTGCCCTTCTAATGCTTTTAACTCTTGTGGGATATCCCAACGCAGCTTAGGCGTGCGAAAAGTAAGGGTTTTAATGGTCTCGCCAACTAAATGAGGCGAGATCCCCATACGGCTTACTTCGACTTCGGGTAATTCAGGCATAGTTAGTCGTCCGATTTAGAGGAGTGGTTAGCGTTAAAGCTTGGAAACAGGTAGCTCTCTTCAATAGACACCGCCAACCACTGATCATTCCAGTTTTTTAACAACCAGAACTCAGGCAATTGATAATAGGTAATACGCTGGGGCTCTTCTTGGTCTTGATACCATACTTCGATGGTGTGTGGTGTATTTAACCGAGGCGTAAGGTCTGTGTAGGTCTGTGAGTCGACTTCCGTGCCCACAAGCTCTTTCCAACGTTGTGACAACTCTTGTGCATTGGTGGTTTGAGGGAAGTCTGTACCTTTAAACTGGTAAACCCATTGATTGTCTTGTTGAATGACAGACCACTCAGCAAAGTGCAGCGCTTGAAGCTCTGCCGCTGGATTCAGGAGATAAGGATAAGGGCTATCAACCTGCGGTTCAGGTTCGATAAGGTACGCTTTGATCAATGTTGGAAGGTTTAACACGCCAATAAAAGCGATCACACTGAACATGAGTATGTTGTTCCACCGGCGTCCACGATATCTCATCTGATTCTGCTCATCTAACCTATTGAACATTCAGTATATCGTGAAAGTGGCAATACTTTCTATGTTGTGCAGTTTTCTATCGATCAGACGCTATATCAAGCAAGAACAATTGAGTTACTCAAATTTTAGATATAAAAAAACCCAGCGATTAAACTGGGTTTTTCAATTCTTTCTTCTACTGAAGAAGAGCAAAAAAAGCATCAATTACTTGATTTTAGCTTCTTTGTACATAACGTGTTGGCGAACTACTGGATCAAACTTTTTGATCTCAAATTTGCCTGGCATGTTACGCTTGTTCTTATCAGTTGTGTAGAAGTGACCAGTACCTGCAGAAGATACTAGACGAATTTTCTCACGAATGCCTTTAGCCATTGCTTAATTCCTCTTAAACGTTTTCGCCACGTGCACGGATATCAACAAGAACAGCATCGATGCCTTTCTTATCAATGATACGCATGCCTTTAGCAGTTAGACGTAGTTTAACAAAACGTTTTTCGCTCTCTACCCAGAAACGATGAGTTTGTAGGTTCGGCAGAAAACGGCGCTTAGTAGCATTGCGTGCGTGTGAACGGTTGTTACCCGTTACTGGACGCTTACCAGTTACTTGGCATACTCGGGACATGAATGTCTTCTCCAATCGTTTCAGCTCGATATCAACCTTGGTGGCCGAACCTCTCTATCAATTAAAATAGAAGGTAAAAACCGTTATGGAAAATCCATACAAGGCTATCAAAGGTCGCGCATTATACTAACTTGACACGCATTGCTCAAGACCCGAACAGATCCTTTTTACGGATTTCGTGATCTTTTTTTGTGCAGCGCAGCTTGCTTGAGTAATCAGAGCTGATTTTAGGTCTAAAAATGTGGGCGGAATAATAGCAGATTTAACGCAACTAACAACCTAAAATGTGATTCAAATCCATCCACGTTCTGCAAAAGAGACAACTTCGCCATCTCCAACCACAAAATGGTCGAGTATTCGTATGTCCACCAGCGCCAGTGCATCGGTTAATCGACGTGTAATCCGCCTATCGGCTTGGCTTGGTTCTGCAACACCCGAAGGATGGTTGTGAGCCAAAATTAATGCCGCCGCATTGTGATGAAGTGACCGTTTAACCACTTCCCTCGGGTAAACCGATGCGGCATCGATGGTTCCTTCAAACATCACCTCGCCCTTTATTACCCTATTTTGGTTATCGAGGAACAATATATAGAAGGCTTCTCGCTGGCGATCGCGCAACATGCTCGAGAGATAAAGCTTAGTATGGCTAGGGCTCGTGAGCGCATCTCCACGAGATAACGTCTCTGCTAGATAGCGCTGCGTCATCTCTAACACAGCCTGTAATTGAACATACTTGGCCTGCCCCATCCCTTTATGAGCACAAAACTCTTCCTGTGTTGCTGAAAAAAGATGACGGAGTGAGCCAAAGTCTTTGATCAACTTGTCAGCGAGTTCCAAGACGTTCATTCCTTGTGTCCCTGTTCGCAGGAATATCGCGAGCAGTTCAGCATCACTCAAAGAATCAGGCCCTCTATTTAACAACTTTTCTCTCGGCATCGATTCGGCAGGTATTTTATCTATTGGCATATAAAGACAATCATTGGTCATGAACACAACCCATCACCTTAATGAGATCGTAATCAGAGATCCTTCGATAGAGATCAAAGGAAACGAGACACTAACAAAATCGTGTAATTGATAAGTTTGATAACACCAACTTGATGAGCGTCAACTCTGTTCGAGTTCTGCTTCTAGGCACTTATCCTTTGTTCTGATATCGTAAGTCGCAGAGAAATTAAGGAACAGAATCATGCAAACATTGGTTAATCAACTGGATAACGCTGACCTACAAGGCCTGGCTGGGAAAAAAATCCTACTTGGCATTAGTGGTGGTATCGCTGCGTATAAATGTGCCGAACTGACTCGACGCTTAATTGAACGTGGAGCACAAGTACAAGTCGTGATGACGAATGCAGCCAAGGAGTTCATTACTCCTCTCACCATGCAAGCCGTCTCTGGAAGGCCAGTGTCTGATAGTTTGCTTGATCCTGCTGCTGAGGCTTCCATGGGGCACATTGAGCTCGCAAAATGGGCTGATTTGGTATTACTAGCGCCAGCAACCGCAGACCTGATTGCTCGTATGACAGCGGGCATGGGTAACGACCTACTGACCACTTTGGTTTTAGCAACCGATGCGCCAGTTGCGGTATCTCCGGCAATGAACCAACAAATGTACAGCCACCCTGCGACTCAAGAGAACATTGCGACACTAAAACGTCGTGGTTGTGAAGTTTGGGGGCCAGCGGCTGGCGAGCAAGCGTGTGGTGATGTCGGTATGGGTCGTATGTTAGAGCCAATGCAGCTCGTGCATCGCTGTGAAGACTTCTTCCAACCTAAGCCACTTGCTGGCCGTTCTGTGCTTATTACTGCAGGCCCGACTCGTGAAGCGATTGACCCGGTGCGTTACATTACCAACCACAGCTCGGGCAAGATGGGCTATGCACTGGCTGAAGCAGCCGCGAAACAAGGCGCAACAGTGACTCTAATCAGCGGCCCTGTTTCATTAGCAACGCCAAATAAAGTTAATCGTATTGATGTCGACAGCGCACAACAGATGTTTGATGCCGTTACTGCTAACGCTTCTCAACACGATATTTTCATCAGCTGCGCCGCAGTTGCCGATTACCGCCCTGAGACCATTGCAGACCAAAAGCTTAAAAAGGTCGACGGTAAAGACGACATGACCATTCAAATGGTTAAAAACCCAGATATTGTCGCTTCTGTCGCTTCAATGACCGAAGGTCGCCCATTTACTGTCGGCTTCGCAGCAGAAACTCAAGATGTTGAGAAGTACGCACGCGGTAAACTGGAAAGAAAGAACCTCGATATGATCTGCGCCAACGACGTCTCAGTTGAAGGCCAAGGCTTCAATAGCAGTAGCAATGAGCTGCACCTTTATTGGAAAGGCGGCGATAAATCTCTGCCACTGGAAAGCAAAGACACACTTGGTTTCCAGATCCTCGATCAGATCCAACAGCTTATTAATGTATAAACGCACAAATTTGCTCTGATAATCTGCTGACACCTCTCGATTCTGTTGACCTAGGGCTTACAAAACTAGGAAACAGAATTGAATGGTGTTTATAATCCTTCTTCACTCAATCCTCATCTTTAGGAAAGGAAGTAAATAGATGGCTGGTACTCGAAAATCAAACCGTCGTGAAGAAATCCTACAAGCTCTCGCACAAATGTTGGAATCGACCGAAGGTGCTTCTCGTATCACAACGGTAAAGTTGGCCAAGCAAGTGGGTGTTTCTGAAGCTGCGTTATACCGCCACTTCCCAAGCAAAGCCCGCATGTTTGAAGGCCTGATCGAGTTCATTGAAGAAGCGTTGATGTCTCGAATCAACCGTATTCTGGATGAAGAGAAAGACACGCTAGAGCGCATACGCCTAGTACTACAACTTATCTTAGTTTTCTCAGAACGTAACCCAGGCCTGACTCGAATTTTATCTGGTCATGCTCTAATGTTTGAAAATGAACGCCTGCGTGATCGCATCAACCAACTTTTCGAACGCATTGAGACGCAACTTCGCCAGATCCTGCGTGAAAGAAAGCTTCGTGAAGGGAAATCATTCCCGGTTGATGAGAAAATCTTAGCCGCTCAACTGCTCGGTCAAGTTGAAGGCAGCTTGAATCGATTTGTTCGCTCAGACTTCAAATATCAACCAACAGAAAACTTTGATGCTTATTGGGCACTGCTAAGCGCTCAGATTAAGTAGCAATCAAATTAAGTGGCAATCAAATCTTAAGTGATGGTTATGACGACGAAAACTTCTTCAGCAAACGGCACAGCACAACACGTGATTACTAAGCCGCCTTTTACTCTAGCTCTACTTCACCCTAAATATTGGGGTGTATGGTTTGGTTTTGGGTTATTGGCGCTTATTGTTAACGTTCTCCCTTATCGCCTCTTACTGCTGTTAGGCCGATCGTTAGGCTCTTTGGGTGCTCGCTATGGTAAAAAGCGCGTCGCGGTAGCAACACGTAACTTGGAGCTCGCCTTCCCAGACAAGCCAGCAGATGAAGTCGCGGCAATGGTCAGTGAGAACTTTAAGAACACAGGTATGGCACTCATCGAAACCGGCATTACCTGGTTTTGGCCTACGTGGCGCTTCAAGCGCATCCTAGTAGATAAAGACACCCAAACACTGCGTACGCACAAAGCTAACGATAAAGGTGTTCTTCTATGCTGTGTGCATGCCTTAAACCTAGAGATCACTGCGCGAGCAATGGCTGTTCTCGGTATTTCAGGTTTAGGTGTTTATCGCCCGCACAACAATCCGGCTTATGAATTCATTCAATACCGTGGTCGTACTCAAAACGGCAACCGCCTGATTCACCGTAAAGACGTGAAGCGTATGATTCGAATCCTGCGTCAGGGTGAGATCCTTTTCTACCTACCGGATCATGATTACGGTCGTAACAAGTCTGTGTTTGTGCCTTTCTTCGCTGTAGAAGATGCATGTACTACAACAGGCACTAGTATTCTGGCTTATACGAGCCGATGCGCACTTGTTCCGGGTTCTGGTTTTAGAAATGCCGATGGCAAGTATGAGATCATGGCCGATGAATCGATCGAAGATGACTATCCACAGAAAGATGAGAAAGCGGCTGCCGCCTACATGAACCGCTACCTTGAGAAGATTATCTTAAGAGCACCAGAACAGTGGATGTGGCTGCACAAGCGCTTTAAGACCATGGAAGACCCAGAAGTGGAGCGCGGCATTCGTTATAAATAATGAATACTGAATACTGAACCAAAAGAAAAGGGGCTGATGAATCATCAGCCCCTTGTGCATTCTATAGTCTAATTACGAGTAGTATTAGATGCCGTATTGAGCGCGGTACGCTTTTACTGACTCTAGATGTGCTGCGTCTGTGCCTTTCTCTTCAAGGAAAGTCACCAAGTCAGTCAGGCTAACGATTGAGATAATCGCACAACCGAAGTCACGCTCAACTTCTTGAATCGCAGACAGTTCGCCTTTGCCCTTCTCTTGACGGTCGATAGCAACAAGCACGCCCGCTAAATCAGCGCCATTTGCTTGGATGATTTCCATCGACTCACGAATCGCAGTACCTGCAGTGATCACGTCGTCCACTAACATGATGCGACCTTCAAGCGCGCTACCGACAAGGTTGCCACCTTCACCGTGGTTTTTCGCTTCTTTACGGTTGAAGCAGTAAGGCGTGTCTACATCGTGGTGATCCGCTAGTGCAACCGCTGTCGTCGTTGCAATTGGGATACCTTTGTATGCAGGACCAAATAGTACATCAAACTCAATGCCAGAATCAGCCAATGCTGCTGCGTAGAAGCGACCTAAGCGCGCTAGGTCACGACCTGTATTAAACAATCCAGCATTGAAGAAGTAAGGGCTCTTGCGGCCAGACTTTAAAGTAAACTCACCAAACTTAAGTACTTCTTTCTCTAGTGCAAATTCAATAAATTCACGTTGATATGCTTTCATGTTTTTCCTCTACGTTTATTCAATAAAACTTAACTTACGCTCTGCACTACTCTTTCGAGTTTTACAGACAAAAAAATAGCCCCCAATGTGGGAGCTATTAAAAATGATTAGTCGGCCAACGCAGCTTTCTGCGCTTCGACGATATCAGCAATGCCCTTATTCGCCAGGGCTAAAAGCTGCATCAACTCTTCGTGGCTGAACGGTTCGCCTTCTGCGGTACCTTGAATCTCAATCATCTTACCGTCTTCCGTCATTACAACGTTCATGTCGGTATCGGCTGCTGAGTCTTCAACGTACTCAAGGTCACACAGTGCTTGTGCACCAACGATGCCCACTGAAACTGCCGCTACGTGGCCTTTCATTGGGTTCTTTTTCAGTTTGCCGCTTGCTAGTAGGCTGTTGATAGCATCAGCCATTGCAACGCTTGCACCTGAGATAGAAGCAGTACGAGTACCGCCGTCTGCTTGGATAACATCACAATCGACAGTGATCATAATTTCACCCATTACTTTCAGGTCAACAACAGCACGTAGGCTACGAGCGATCAGACGTTGGATTTCCATCGTACGACCACCTTGCTTGCCGCTCGCCGCTTCACGACGGTTACGAGTGTGCGTTGCACGTGGCAGCATGCCGTATTCAGCCGTTACCCAACCCTTTCCTTGGCCTTTTAACCAACGCGGTACGTTTTCTTCTACCGTCGCATTACATAGAACTTTAGTGTTGCCGAACTCAACTAATACAGAACCTTCAGCATAAGCTGTGTAGTTACGAGTAATTTTAATTGGACGAATTTGATCTACAGCGCGGTCATTTGGACGCATTGGTATCTACCTTATTAACAGTCTGAAGTGATTTACTATCGAAAGAGTGCATCACCTAAGAAAGGGGTGAGACAGTTTTGATTGGGGCAAGATTATATAGCAGTTTATCGTGCAAAGCTATCCATCATGAAAGGCGACAGGCTTCGAGAGCACACCATATCGTGATACTATGCGTGCGCGTTATTTTCAGAATGATAAAAGACAGGAAAATTCGATGATTTATAGTATGACCGCGTACGCACGCAAAGAAGTAAAAGGCGATTGGGGCAGCGCAGTATGGGAAATCCGTAGTGTAAACCAACGCTACCTAGAAACTTACTTCCGTATGCCTGAACAGTTCCGTGGTTTAGAGCCAATCTTGCGTGAGCGTTTCCGTAAGCGTCTAGCGCGCGGTAAGGTTGAATGTAACCTACGCTTTGAAGCAAACCCTGCTGCAAAGGGCGAACTAAGCATTAACGAAGGTTTGGCTCAGCAAGTAATCAATGCGGCGAACCAAGTAATGACGATGACTGGCGAAGAGAGCCGTTTGAACCCATTCCAAGTCATGAACTGGCCTGGTGTGATGGAAACGCCAGAGCAAGACATGGATGCCATCAACAAAGACCTACTTGAAGCATTCAACGATGCTATCGCAGAGTTCATTGATGCTCGTGCTCGTGAAGGTGAGAACATGAAGGCGCTAATCGTACAGCGCTTAGATGCAATCACTGAAGAAGTAGTGAAAGTTCGTGCACGCATGCCTGAGATCCTAGAGTGGCAACGTGAGCGTCTTCTTACCAAATTTGAAGATGCGAAAATCGAACTGGAAGGTTCTCGTGTTGAGCAAGAGCTTATCCTACTTGCGCAGAAGTCAGACGTAGCAGAAGAGCTAGACCGTCTAGATTCTCACGTGAAAGAAGCAAATGCAGTACTGAAGAAAGGTGGCGCTTGTGGCCGTAAGCTAGACTTCATGATGCAAGAGTTCAACCGTGAGTCAAACACGCTAGCGTCTAAGTCTATCAGCACAGACATCACAGCATCGGGCGTAGAGCTTAAGGTTCTTATCGAACAGATGCGTGAGCAGATCCAAAACATTGAATAACAGTCTGTAAGCTGTACACGATAAAGAATAATCAGCTTAATCAGTGTTGATTAGATCAAAATGAGCTCCTAATTTTAGGGGCTTTTTTTTATGGATACAGTAATAGTAATCAGGATGAGCAAGTGACTGGTTGTTACGTAGAAGGTTGAGTTAGAGCAAAGAACAGATACAACGATAGTTAGAACGAGATAACGGACGTAAAACAGGATTTTTGAATACTTAGAGAGGGTATTGCTAATGGAGAAGAGTGTTGCGGTAAAACTGAGGGGGGAAACAAATTTGAGAGAGAAAGTGACGCAAGTTGCTGTTGCAACCTGCGCCGACTTAAAATCTTATAGAGCTACAACGTTTGCAGCTTGAAGACCTTTTTGGCCTTGCTCTACTTCGAAAGACACTTGTTGGCCTTCTTTAAGAGTCTTGAAACCTTCAGAAGCGATTGCACGGAAGTGTACGAATACGTCAGCGCCGCCGTTGTCTTGAGTTAGGAAACCGAAGCCTTTCTCTTCGTTAAACCATTTTACTACGCCGTTTACTTTGTTAGACATGATGTGTCCCTTATATAAAAATAAAAAATTAATCGCCAAAAGTGCGATGCGCTGAAAGCTTGAATTATTTAATGTATCTATGAAGCTAAGGGAAACACTGAGAATAACAATGAAGCAATACTAAGGGTTCTACTTTACAACTGGATGTTTCATTTAATAACCCTGAGAACAGAGCGACGCCATTCTTGGTGATCTGAGCCTGCTTGTAAAGCGTTATTTGGACAATTTGATGTTTTTTTGTTCAACTGGCTTAAATTAAAAGCCCAACGATATCGTTGGGCTTCATTTATAAAACTTTAACCTTCAAAGTGTTACTCATCTGGCTGCTTGGTTCTAAGGTCTACATACGGCCAATAATGATGTCCAACACGAATCAACAATGTTGCCGCGGCCAAGATAAATGCCGCTAAAGATAACCAAACGATCAATACCGCATCGAGTTCTTTCATGCCCAAAGTGATGTAACGAGCAATCGCCATCATCGCGATATAGATCGGGTATCGCACTGGAATCTTACCGTTCATCACAAACTGCTGAACCATCGCCAACACTTCTAAATAGATGAACATCAGCAGAATGTCGGTCAATTGCACTCGGCGTTCAGCGAAGACATGCATGAACTCTTCGACCATCGCAAACAAGGTCGCGAGCGTGATCGCCACCAGCAATACCGCTTCCATAATGTGGAATACTTTTAAAAACGGCTTACTAAAAGATTTAGGTAAGTGAGAAGGCATAGTCACTCTTCAAAAAATAATTAATCCAGTCTCTACAATAGCATGCATCAATATAAGTCGCGTACTGTCAAAGCACCGACTTTAGGCTAACGCCATCAACTCATCGGTAACCAACATTAAGAAGCAACGGTAAAAAGCAACAAATACAAAAATGGCCCCGCATTCACTGCAGAGCCATCTGTTTGTCTTTTACTTAGCGACTTCTTAGTGGCTAATTAGCCTTAAAGCAGAATCAGGTAAGTTAAGAACACCACACACAGTCCGTAGATAAGCGGGTGTACTTCTTTGCGCTTACCTGCCACAACCATTGTGAATGCGTAGCTGATGAAGCCCATCGCCATACCGTTCGCAGGAGAGAAGCTTAGCACTGTGAACATGATGGTAAAAAAGGCTGCAATGCGTGACTCTTTCTTTTCCCAATTAATCTGACCAAGACGACCTACCATGTAGATGCCAACCACGACCATCGCCGGTGCAACCATTGCAGCCGAGAAGATAGAGAAGATTGGGTATAGGAACAGCGAGATTAGGAACAGACCAGCCACCATGACTGCTGCCAAGCCCGTTTTCGCACCTTGAGAAGAAGCGATGCCAGACTCAGAGAATGCGGTAATTGATGTGGTACCAAGAATAGAGCCAATCACAGTACCGCCCGCATCTGCTACTAGAGCCGATTTCGCGTTTGGCACCTTGCCGTCTTTATCGATGATGCCCGCATCACGGCCAACGCCGACAATGGTGCTCAAGCCATCAAAGAAATCGACAATCAAGAAGATAAGTACGATGAACAGTAAGTCGAACATTTTCTCTGGCGTGAAAGCAGAGAAATCGAAGATAGCGCCGAAGCTGCCAGCCATGCTTGGTGGCATAGCAATGAACTGCTCTGGGATTGGTGCGTTTGAAGTGCCCATGAAGACGTCAGCAAGAATCGTCAACACGATAGCAGAAACGAATGAGATGAACGTTGCTAGCTTGATGTCACGAACCATACAACCCAGTGCGATGAAGATGCTCACGTAAGCGATGATCACTTTTGGATCAGAAATGTCGCCTAAGCCTACCAATACGAATGGGTTAGAAACGATGATGCCCGCATTCTTAAGACCTAAGAAAGCAATGAACAGTCCGAGAGACACGGTAATCGCCAACTTCAAATCTTCAGGAATCGATTCAATCATCGATTTACGAATATTGGTCAATGAGAACGCAAGGTACAAAATACCAGATAGGAAGATACCGAACAGCGCCTCATTCCAAAGTACCGCGACTGAACCACTTAATAGTAAGCCTTTGAAGAAGCCGTTCATGCTCATGCCCGGCGCAAGCATCACTGGGTAGTTGCCCCAAATGCCCATGATTAGGGTTGCGATAGCCGCAGACAGAGCTGTTGCAGTAAACACGGCACCTTTGTCCATGCCTGGAATATCACCCAAAATTGCTGGGTTAACCGCCAGAATGTAACTCATCGCCAAGAAAGTAATGAAACCCGCGTATAGCTCAGTGCCAATCGTGGTTTTTCTTTCAGTGATTTTAAACATCGAATCAAGCGAGCCAGAGGTGTTCTGGGCTTTCAGGGTGGAATCGGTACTCACAACAAAACCTTTGCAATAAATTAAGAATTTGGTGATTCAAATGCTGTGAGAATAGAGAGGTCTCTACACTAAAAACTGTAGTCACCAAGGTAGGCTCGGTAGTAGAAACATCTAGTCTAGTAGGGTCTGTTGGCCCTTCGAGATGATTTTTGCAGCGAGTTGTTGGAGTTTTCTACAAGGCAGAGACTTTGATGTGTAGCTAGCCTACATAAGAAGTCGATAACGCAGTAGAAATCACCAACAAACGCTGCCCGAAGGGTTCGGCTAAAATCGTTTTATGCTTTGTTAAGGAGTCTTTACTTAGAATGCTAGGTTACAAACTCCTTGCCGCGCCTAAAACGATTTTTTCTCGAACAAAACTCCATCGCGAAAGGTCAACAGACCCTAGATATATACAGCATTTAATCGTTTGCGCGGATTGTAAGGATTGAGATTAAAACTTCAACAAATTTTGTCCAGATCACATAAAAAAGTACCGATGACGAGTCATTACATTTATACAAAGATCTTTGAGAAGATCATTTGCTGATAAATAACGATCAAGCCAGTTGTTCTCAATCATCTAAATATGCTACTCTTCGCCTCCATTTTTCTGACCTAATTTTCACCAGTTGCTTCTATTAGTTTTACTCGTTATCTCTTTATAGACGTAACCAACGGCACAATTAGTAGATGCGCCATCGGAACAAAAATTAGAGTCAGTGCTATCTTTTAAAGTGTAGGTTTATTGCCTTCACTCAATCCAACCAACAGTGGAAATATACAGATGGGCAAAGGTACTCTTTACATCGTATCTGCACCTAGTGGCGCAGGTAAGTCGAGCTTGATCTCAGCAATGCTAGAAACCAATCCAACCTACGCAATGAAGGTATCTGTTTCACACACCACTCGCGGTATGCGCCCTGGTGAAGAAAATGGTGTTCACTACCACTTCGTAGAGAAGCATCATTTTGAAGACCTTATTACTAAAGGTGAATTCCTAGAGTACGCTGAAGTGTTCGGCAACTACTACGGTACTTCACGCGTTTGGATTGAAGAAAACCTAAACCGCGGTATCGATGTATTCCTAGATATCGACTGGCAAGGTGCTCGTCAGATCCGTGAACAAATGCCTCAAGCGAAGAGTGTATTCATTCTTCCACCATCAAATGGTGAACTAGAGCGTCGTTTGAATGTTCGCGGTCAAGACAGCGACGAAGTTATTGCGAAACGCATGAGCGAAGCAAAATCAGAGATTTCTCACTATGCAGAATATGATTATGTGATCGTGAATGACGACTTTGATGCAGCCCTAATGGACTTCAGAGCTATCATTCGTGCGGAACGCTTAAAAGAAGATAAGCAAGCAGCGAAATACAGCGGCATGCTTACTGCTTTATTAGCGGAATAATCTAGATCCCCTAGATTTTCTATTGAGATAAGTATACGGTGATCTAGAAAGTATCTAGTTAAACTTGTATACTTTCTCGTCATCAAAAATTTATTAGTTAATTACTATTTGGAGTCCTCATGGCACGCGTAACTGTTCAAGACGCTGTTGAAAAAGTTGGCAACCGTTTCGACCTAGTTCTTATTGCGGCTCGCCGCGCACGTCAAATGCAAACTGGCGGTAAAGATTCACTAGTGCCTGAAGAAAACGATAAGCCAACGGTTATCGCTCTTCGCGAAATCGAAGAAGGTCTTATCACTAAAGACGTACTAGATGCTCGTGAACGTCAAGAGCAACAAGAGCAAGAAGCGGCTGAACTTGCAGCAGTAAGCAGCATCGCTCACACTCGTTAAGAACGTCATTCGAACTAATTAACCTTCCGGGCCTTTAATTTGTATCTATTCGATAGCCTCAAAGACGTTGCCCAAGAATACCTAACAGAGCCTCAAATTGAGGCTCTGCGTCAATCTTATGTGGTAGCGAGAGACGCCCATGAAGGGCAAACCCGCTCAAGCGGTGAACCATACATTATCCACCCTGTAGCTGTTTCAAGAATCCTGGCAGAAATGCGTCTGGATATCGAAACCCTGCAAGCTGCTCTGCTTCATGATGTCATCGAAGACTGTGATGTCACTAAAGAAGATCTAGAGGAAAAATTTGGCAATACCGTTGCTGAATTGGTTGATGGTGTATCTAAGCTGGATAAGCTTAAATTTCGTGATCGCAAAGAAGCGCAAGCAGAGAACTTCCGCAAGATGGTTCTCGCCATGGTGCAAGACATCCGCGTTATCTTGATCAAATTAGCTGACCGTACTCACAACATGCGCACGCTTGGGGCACTTCGTCCTGACAAAAAGCGTCGTATTGCTCGTGAAACCCTAGAGATTTATTCTCCACTAGCTCACCGTCTTGGTATTCATAACATCAAGACCGAACTAGAAGAGCTGGGCTTTGAAGCCCTCTATCCTAACCGTTATCGCGTACTTAAAAACGTAGTGAAAGCTGCGCGTGGTAACCGTAAGGAAATGATCCAACGTATCCATAGCGAAATTGAAGGCCGCCTTGAAGAGGTCGGTTTGCCTGCTCGCGTACTTGGTCGTGAAAAAAACCTGTTCTCCATCTACAACAAGATGAAAACTAAAGAGCAGCGCTTCCACACCATTATGGACATCTACGCTTTCCGCGTCGTGGTTGATACCCCAGATACTTGTTATCGCGTACTTGGTCAGGCTCACAGCCTGTACAAGCCTCGCCCTGGCCGCATGAAAGATTACATCGCGGTACCAAAAGCCAACGGCTACCAATCTCTGCACACGTCAATGATCGGCCCTCACGGGGTGCCAGTTGAGGTTCAGATCCGTACTGAAGATATGGATCAAATGGCAGACAAAGGTGTCGCAGCGCACTGGTCTTACAAAGGCAACGGCTCACGCAGCAGTAATGGCACAACCGCACAGGTTAAAGCACAACGTTGGATGCAGAGCTTACTTGAGCTGCAACAAAGCGCGGGTAACTCATTCGAATTCATTGAAAACGTTAAGTCTGATCTGTTCCCAGATGAGATCTTCGTGTTCACGCCGAAGGGGCGCATTGTCGAGCTTCCGGCAGGCGCAACAGCGGTCGATTTTGCTTACGCGGTGCATACCGATGTCGGCAACATGTGTGTAGGTGCTCGTGTAGACATGAACCCTTACCCACTCAGCAAATCGCTGAAGAACGGTCAAACTATTGAGATCATCAGTGCTCCGGGCGCACGTCCGAATGCAGCATGGCTCAACTACGTAGTGACCTCACGCGCACGTACTAAAATCCGTCAGGTTCTAAAAACGATGCGCCGCGAAGAGTCGATTACGCTAGGTCGTCGTTTACTTAATCACGCACTTGGCGAACACTCTATTGCCGATATCGGCCAAGAGAATATCGACCACGTATTGTCTGATCTTCGCCTAGACAATGTTGAAGACTTACTGGCATCGATTGGTCTTGGTGAGCTGATGAGTATCGTTATTGCTCGTCGTCTACTGGGTGATGCTGACGAACTGACTGAAGTGGAAAACAACAGCGACACACCGAGGAAGAAACTTCCGATCCGTGGTGCTGAAGGTCTACTACTGACGTTCGCTAACTGTTGTCACCCGATTCCAGATGATCACATCATTGCCCATGTATCGCCAGGTCGTGGCCTTGTGGTTCACCGTGAAACGTGTCCAAACGTTCGTGGTTACCAGAAAGAACCAGACAAATACATGGCGGTTGAATGGTCTGACGATTACGACCAAGAGTTCACCGCTGAACTTCAGGTTGATCTGCAGAACCACCAAGGTGCACTGGCTGAGTTAACTAACGTTATCTCGAAAACAGGCTCGAACATTCACGGTATTTCAACTGAAGAACGTGATGGACGCCTGTACACAGTGACTATCTTGCTGACCACCAAAGATCGTGTTCATCTTGCAAGTATTATGAAAAAGCTACGTGTGATGCCACACGCGCTGAAAGTAAGACGTCGTAAGAACTAACGTTTAAACTTGATAATAGTTTTGCCAAGAATTTAAATCCCCTTAATGCTTTATCGCTTAAGGGGATTTTTATAACCGTAATCCTAGTATTTACCGCGCTCCCTCCCATTCCTGCCTGTACAAAAATCCAGTAAAATGCTTGAATAGATCATCTCTCTTACGTTTATGAGCCTTGTTATGTCACAGCTTTTATCTGCTATCCCTCTCAACTCTTTATCTGGAGTCGGCGCTAAAGTCGCAGAGAAACTGGAAAAGGTTGGGCTTAACAACGTACAAGATCTGCTTTTTCACCTCCCTTTGCGCTATGAAGATAGAACACGTATCTACCCCATCGTAAAACTGCACGCGGGCTTATGGGCTGCAGTGCAAGGCAAGGTCATGCATGTCGATACCATTTTCGGTAAACGTAAGATGTTGGCGGTAAAGATCAGCGATGGTAACGGCACCATTACCCTACGCTTTTTCAACTTCACCGCAGGTATGAAGAACAACTTTGCTGAAGGCAAACAAGTGCATGCCTACGGTGAGATCAAGCGCGGTAACATGGGGCTGGAGATTGTCCATCCCGACTACAAATTCTTTGCGCCTAGGCAACAGCCAGATGTTGAAGCCAATCTGACTCCAGTGTATCCAACCACCGAAGGGCTAAGACAAGTCACGCTGCGTAATCTTACCGATCAAGCCTTAGAGCTAATCGACAAGGCCGCAGTTAACGAGCTTCTCCCATCAGGTTTATACGACCACCAAATTACCCTCGCACAAGCACTGCATACCATTCACAGGCCGCCCCCGGGCATTGACCTAGAGCTGTTTGATGAAGGCAAGCACCCTGCGCAACTGCGCCTAATTATGGAAGAGTTACTGGCTCAAAACCTGTCTATGTTGTCTGTTCGTAGCAAAGGGCAGCAAGACAAGGCAATGCCTTTTCCTCCAGTAAACACCCTTAAAGATAAGCTACTGGCTCAGCTGCCGTTTTCACCAACCAATGCCCAAGCACGAGTGACCAAAGAGATCGAAGCTGACCTTGAAAAGCCGCACCCAATGATGCGTTTAGTGCAGGGCGATGTAGGCTCAGGTAAAACTTTGGTCGCTGCGCTTGCGGCTGTTCGCGCACTCGAACACGGTCAACAAGTTGCGCTAATGGCACCCACCGAATTGCTTGCGGAACAACACGCGATCAACTTTGCTAACTGGTTTGAGGCGATGGGCATTCAAGTTGGGTGGCTAGCAGGTAAACTCAAAGGCAAGGCTCGCGAAACCGAGCTCGTTCGTATTGCCAGTGGTGAAGCACAAATGGTGGTCGGTACTCATGCTTTGTTCCAAGAACATGTCGAGTTCAAAAACCTTGGCTTAGTAATCATTGATGAGCAGCACCGATTTGGCGTCCACCAGCGATTAGAGCTGCGTGAGAAAGGTGCAAAGCAAGGTTATTACCCACACCAATTAGTCATGACGGCAACACCGATTCCACGAACGTTAGCGATGACGGCCTATGCCGACCTCGAAACCTCAATTATTGATGAGTTGCCACCGGGTCGAACACCAATTCAAACCGTGGCGATTCCTGATACCAAGCGGGATGACATTGTCGAACGTGTGAAAAATGCGTGTCTTAATGAAGGCAAACAAGCCTATTGGGTATGTACGCTGATTGATGAGTCCGAAGTATTAGAAGCTCAAGCTGCGGCTGATACTGCTGAAGAGCTGCAACGCAAACTGCCTGACGTCAAAATTGGTCTCGTGCACGGCCGAATGAAGCCAGCCGAGAAGCAAGCAGTAATGCAGGAATTCAAAGAGAACAAACTGCATTTGTTGGTCGCGACTACCGTGATTGAAGTCGGTGTGGATGTGCCTAATTCGAGCTTAATGATCATCGAGAACCCAGAACGTCTTGGCCTAGCGCAACTGCACCAACTGCGTGGCCGTGTCGGCCGAGGTTCGGTCGCAAGTCATTGTGTATTGTTGTATCACTCTCCGCTGTCTAAAACCGCTCAGAAACGCCTAGGTGTGCTACGTGAAAGTAACGATGGCTTTGTGATTGCACAGCGCGACTTAGAAATCCGTGGCCCCGGTGAATTGCTCGGTACCAAACAAACTGGCTTGGCTGATTTCAAGATCGCCGATCTAATTCGTGACCAACGTTTGATACCTGAAGTGCAGCGTATTGCGCGTCATATTCACGATAGCTACCCAGACAATGCTAAGGCGATCATCAACCGTTGGTTGGGTGAACGCGATGTTTACTCTAAGGCGTAGTTAACACTAAGGCATAGTTAACACTGAGACCGTATTCAAACGTAAAAAAGGCTTCCTCAAGGAAGCCTTTTTAGTGTGCGTTACTTTCATCAAGCAAGAGCGAGAAGTCCATGGTTAGCAATTCGTCATCCTCGGAGAGGGAAGAATGACCGAGTCGGGGATCTCTTAACCGTTCCCCGAACCGAACTTATCGTCATCAAACGGACCGATGATAACTAGGGCTTAACCGGGAAACTGATCTGCGCTTTTAAGCCACCTTCACTGCGGTTATTGACCACAACAGCACCTAGATGCTGGCTAACGATACGTTTCACAATTGCTAAGCCCAAGCCCGTTCCTTCGCTACCACGAGCCGTGTCACCACGCGTGAAAGGTTCAAACAGCTTTCCGATCTGGTCTTGTGGAATACCCGGCCCGTTATCTTCTACCGTCACCCAAGCAAGCTTGTTATCCGCCGTCATACCAGTTGATACCTTGACCCAACCATTACCGTAACGCAGCGCATTCACCACCAAGTTGCTCACAGCACGCTTCATCGCGATCGGATTACCTAGCGCTGGCTTCATCGATTCTGGAATATCGGTTTCAATCTGAACCTCGTAGCCACCCTCAGAGCTCGATACCTCACGAGCAATATCATCGACAAACACCGCTTGGAATGAATCTCGGTCGACAGGCTTTAGGTAATCCATGAACTGGCTGATGATTTCATTACACTCTTCGGTATCACTGATAATCCCCTCAGCTAAGTAGGCATCCTCTGGTGACATCATCTCAGTCGCTAAGCGAATACGCGTTAACGGAGTACGTAAATCATGGCTGATACCCGCCATCAACAAGGCGCGGTCTTCTTCTAGCTCTTGGATGCCTTTCGACATCTGGTTAAAGGCTCGAGTTACCGAGCGAATCTCTTGTGCGCCTTGAACTGGCAATGGCGGTGGAATATCACCTCGCCCGACACCTTGCGCCGCTTTCTCTAGCGCTATCAACGGACGGTTTTGCAATCGGATAAACAGCCAACCACCTGCGACAATCAACAGCGCCATGATCAGACTGTTACGAAACAGTGGTGCAAAATCCTCTTCTTGCAGCTCTGATAACGGAATACGAATTAAAGAGTTGGGTAACTGCGCAATGTCCATCCAAAGCACATAGCTCTCTTTACCCAAGATCAGCCGCACTTCAGTTTCAGAACCCAGCTCCTTGGTCATCTCCTCACTCATCAGGTCGATTGCGACCGCATGGTAATACTCACCCGCCGCTTCGCTGCCCTTGGCGTGAACGGTTACCCCGAGCTGTTCAAGCACACGCTGACGCAATGGCGCATCGATCTCGATATCACTGCCTTGGTCCAATACCAGGTTTAGCTCGTGAGCCAAAATCTTATTAAACTGCTGCAAACTTGGCATCAACGCATAGTTAAACACCGCGTAATAAGAAAAAATTTGGCTAGCGACCAATAGCGTTAAGAAAAGCACTATCGACTGAGTAAAGGAGCTACGTATACGCATGGGGTACCCGAGATGTAGAAAGATAAAGAAAGTGTTATATGACTATAACTCTAAACCATTGTGCTGAATAGAAAACGGGCCATCGCATATTAATGAGATGACCCGTAAGATTCACAGAATCGATAAAGCTACTGTAGAGCTTATTAAGCTGAATTACACAGCTTTGCCATCTGGAACGAATACATAACCCAAGCCCCACACCGTTTGGATGTAGCGAGGTTTGCTTGGATCTTCTTCAACTAGACGACGCAGACGTGAAATCTGAACATCGATAGAACGTTCCATTGCTGAATACTCACGGCCACGAGCCATGTTCATCAGCTTATCGCGAGACATTGGCTCACGAGCATTCGTTACCAAGGACTTAAGAACCGCAAATTCACCCGAAGTAAGCGGCATTGGCTCTTCACCGCGGAACATTTCGCGAGTACCTAAGTTCAAGCGGAACTCACCAAACTCAACCACAGACTCTTCTGTGCTTGGTGCACCCGGTGCTTCAATGACTTGGCGACGCAGTACAGCTTTAATACGAGCAAGCAGTTCACGTGGATTAAATGGTTTTGGCAGGTAATCATCAGCACCCACTTCCAAGCCCACAATGCGATCCACTTCATCACCCTTTGCAGTAAGCATCAGGATTGGTAGCGAGTTGTTTGCGTTTCGTAGACGACGACAGATCGATAGACCATCTTCGCCCGGCAACATTAAATCCAATACCATCAAGTGAAAATTTTCACGGGTTAACAGGCGGTCCATCTGCTCACTGTTTGCCACGCTACGCACTTGAAAGCCCTGCTCTGACAGATAGCGCTCTAACAGTGCACGTAAACGAGCATCGTCATCGACCACTAAAATTTTGTAGTTTTCTTGCATGTAATGGTTCCACCTATTAAAGCTTAAACCTAAGGTTAAGCATTCTTGGTAAATTGTATATTGGTATAAGACATTAAAAATGTAACATTATTGGAGAAAAAGTCGCCTAAATAATTGTTAACGTATGTTGCCTTTCTATATATTCTATCTTAGATCATCATTTCATTAAGTCAGATTTATGAAAACCAAACTTATTACTCGAGAAGGTTATAACAAGCTCAAAGCAGAACATGACCACTTATGGCACGAGAAACGCCCTGAAATTACTAAGATAGTCACTTGGGCGGCAAGCCTTGGAGATCGCTCAGAAAACGCAGATTACACCTTCAATAAGCGTCTACTTCGTCAGATCGATCGCCGAGTGCGTTTTTTAAGAAAGTTCCTACCTGATGTCACGATCGTTGATTACTCGCCACAACAAGAAGGTAAGGTATTTTTCGGTGCTTGGGTCGAAATTGAGAATGATGATGGGGAAATTAAGAAGTTTCGAATTGTCGGCCCAGAAGAGATCTACGGCGATGCTAAAGGCTATATCTCTATCGACTCACCAATGGCTAGAGCTCTGCTCAAGAAAGAAGTAGATGACGAGTTTACGGTAAAAACACCGGAAGGCGACAAAGAGTGGTTCATTAACTCGATTCGCTACGCAGACAACGAATAACCAAACTTAATAAACACTTAGCGATAAACTGAGTGTTCAGCAAACCCAAACTCCAGATAAAAGAAAACCCCGCAAGGCTTTCGCCTAGCGGGGTTAAGTCTCTATCGCAGCAATCCGGCTACTGTTTATCTCTTCGAGATAAGGTGCTCCCTGCATCTTTCCTTGATAGTGGCTAAATCCTTTAACCAATTTCCTTTTTGTTCATCGCCATCCTAGCGGTGTCCATTCTAGCCTGTCATCCTGACTGGCGAATCTCATCCAGAGATTATCACTTCCTTGCTGACCACTCATCCTAAGTAATCAAATCTTCATCCTGAAGATACCTAGTCCATTAGGCTTTTTCCTGTTCCTGCCAACTCCCTGTCGACAAGTTAAATATTACGGCAAATGGCCGGGTTTCCTAGATAGTCTTAAAAAACATTTCAGGTGAGAAATACGCCCACAAACACACAATCAAATAAAATCAGCTACTTAGTGTAACATCAAGACGATTTCATCGGTCTAAAGCGACTTAGTCTCACATCACTTGTAAGAGATCTCGCACAAAGCGGGTATCAGAAACGGAAATTCGACTTCTGACAGGATAATTACACAGCCAAAGCTAGAAAAAGCGTACGCTCACCCCCATATATTTGTCATGATATTAAATAAGAGATTCATCGGATGAGCCAAGCTATCTGTCGACTGATTGCTGAAGAACTGAATGTCCGTTCTGAGCAAGTCACTGCCGCAGTAAACCTAATTGACGACGGTAACACCGTTCCCTTTATTGCCCGCTACCGTAAAGAAGTTACGGGTGGCTTAGACGATACCCAACTACGTAACCTTGATAGCCGCCTTTCATACCTTCGCGAGCTAGACGATCGTCGCCAAACAATTCTTAAGTCGATTCAAGACCAAGGAAAACTCACGCCAGAACTCGAGCGTGATATCACTCAAGCAGACAGCAAGACTCGCCTAGAAGATTTATACCTACCATACAAACCAAAGCGCCGTACCAAAGGTCAGATCGCGATTGAAGCGGGCTTAGAGCCACTTGCCGATACGTTATGGAATGAACCACAGCACGATCCGGAAACGGAAGCCGCTAACTTCATCAGCAGCGATAAAGGCATTGCCGATACCAAAGCTGCACTCGATGGCGCTCGTGCGATCATCATGGAGCGCATTGCGGAAGATGCGAACTTGCTTGAAAAGATTCGCCAACACCTAACACGCAACTCAGAGCTAGTCGCTCGTGTAGTGACAGGTAAAGAGCAAGAAGGCGAGAAGTTCAAAGACTACTTCGAGCACAACGAAACACTCAGCAAAGTGCCGTCTCACCGTGCACTTGCCATGCTGCGTGGCCGCAATGAAGGCTTCCTAACACTGGCGATGAATGCCGATCCTGAGCAAGAAGAAGGTGTACGTGGTTCATACTGTGAGAACATTATCTCTGATCACTACGGCATTACTCTGAGCAGTGCTCCTGCGGACGCGTGGCGTAAGCAAGTGATCAGCTGGGCATGGCGCATTAAGGTTTCTATGCACATGGAAACTGAATTGATGGGCGCAATGAAAGAGCGTGCAGAGATCGAAGCGATTGAAGTATTCGCAACCAACCTAAAAGACCTACTCATGGCAGCGCCAGCTGGTCCTCGAGCAACCTTAGGCTTGGACCCAGGTTTACGTACCGGTTCGAAAATCGCTGTCGTGGATTCAACCGGTAAGGTTTTGGCAACAGAAACTATTTACCCTCACCCACCTCAAAAGCAATACGACAAATCGGCACATGTGGTTGAGCAGATGGTTCGTCAATTCAATGTTGATTTGATTGCGATTGGTAACGGTACGGCTTCACGCGAAACCGACAGCTTTGTGGCTGACGTAATTAAACGCGGCAACCTAAAAGCGCAAAAGATCATTGTTAGCGAAGCGGGCGCATCGGTGTATTCCGCGTCTGAACTAGCTGCAAAAGAGTTCCCGAACATGGATGTATCAATTCGTGGTGCGGTGTCTATTGCTCGTCGTCTGCAAGATCCACTGGCAGAGCTAGTGAAGATTGACCCTAAATCGATCGGTGTGGGCCAATACCAACACGATGTGAGCCAAACTATGCTCGCTAAGCGCCTAGATGCGATTGTCGAAGACTGTGTAAACGCCGTAGGCGTTGATGTGAATACAGCGTCTGCCGCGCTACTTACTCGCGTAGCCGGCCTTTCTAGCACCATCGCTCAGAACATCGTGGATTTCCGTGATGAAAATGGTCGCTTCGAAGCACGTACTACGCTAAAGAAAGTCGCTCGCTTAGGGCCAAAAGCCTTTGAACAGTGTGCTGGTTTCCTACGTATTATGGATGGTAAGAACCCGTTAGATGCATCATCGGTTCACCCAGAAGCTTACCCAGTAGTGAAAACCATTGCCGAGAAAAACCACAAAGACATCAAATCTCTGGTAGGTAACACCGACTTCTTACGTGGTTTGCACGCGGTTGATTACACCAATGAAAACTTTGGTGTTCCAACGGTCACCGACATCATCAAGGAGCTGGATAAGCCGGGACGCGACCCTCGCCCTGAGTTCAAGACTGCAACCTTCGCAGATGGCGTAAACAGCGTTTCAGACCTAGAACCAGGCATGATTCTAGAAGGTGTGGTATCGAACGTGGCTAACTTTGGTGCCTTCGTTGATATTGGTGTTCACCAAGATGGCTTAGTGCATATTTCAGCACTCACCGATCGCTTTGTCTCTGACCCACGTGAAGTGGTTAAAGCGGGCGACATCGTGAAAGTGAAGGTGATGGAAGTGGATGTTCAGCGTAAACGTATTGCACTAAGCATGCGTATGAAGGACGAGCCGGGACAAGACAACCGTGCTCAACGTTCAAGTGCACCTCGCACACAAAACCGCTCGCATCAAAATTCACAAGGTGGCCAACGCCGTCGTGAAGAGCCACAACAAAATGCCGCGATGGGTGGTGCATTTGCCGCTGCTTTTGCAAAAGCGAAAAAGTAATCCGTTAGCTCACCTAAAAAACGGATTAGCTTAAAAACAGAAAACCTGCATCCCTTAGGGTATGCAGGTTTTTTTATTATGTGTTCAAAAAAGACATCGAAGCTTGGTTGACTCGTAAAATTTTGATTTATAAGACCACCAACATCTCTGATGGAGCATGAGGCGCAACAGCATGACCATAATGATACTTTATGACCTTACGTCGTTTCTCCATCTGTCCTTCCTGAATCGCCGCATCTAAAACATGCTTTGGCAGGCGGAAACGCATGGTATAACCTTTGCCTTGATCAGCACTGTATGTTTTCAGTGCCAATAAGCTGAACAGCCGATCAAAAGGGTCTTGTGGCTCTTCTTGGCTAACCGAATTGGCCTCTGACTCGTTCTCCATTTCATAACCTGGATGGTCTGAAGGATCCCAAGCCGACTGCTGCCTTCGTTTATCGTCTGATTTTACCTTACGCTCTGCATTGGTTCTCGCCAATGCTACTGCGGGAGCAACAGGCTCTCGGACTCTATTATCACGCGCAACTTGCTCTGTTTGCACATTAACGGACGGGGCGATTAGTGGCACACTCACTGCAGTTGCAGGTGACACAATCATCGCGAACTCTCCTCAAGAATCGCCCATCGTTTTTGCTATAACGCTGTTGTACTGTGAGTCAGCACAACAGGCATAGCCCAACTTAGCGCAATCAGCTCAGGAGAGAGTTAGGTCTGAGTATCAAGCAACACGTTGGTGTTATACCAATCGTAGTAAATAACTGATCATCCTAGCTTGTTAAAATACTCGATAACGGCGTTAAATTTTTTGATTGTAGAATAACTACTTATCGAAACTACTTGTCAAAAAAAAGCTGCCTTGTTCTCAAGCCTTTTACCTACGCTATTTTTGAACACTTACTTACTGTGATTGGTATTAGCTTATATATCGACCAAGCCGGATATATATTTAGCAATTATTTTTGTGCGAAGCTGACAAGCTCACTGCAAAAGGCATCCGCTTCGGTCATAAACGGTGCATGCGAAGACTGGGTAAATATGTATTGCTCGGTATGAGGCAAGGCTGTGCCTAAGTCTTTCGCAACCTTGATTGGCACCAATCCATCTAATCGACCATACAAGCGTAGCATTGGTACTGAAATCTCAGGCAGTTGTTCACGCAGATCGACATCCGACAGCATCTTTAATCCTGCCAATAATGAGTCAGGGTTCGGCAACGGGCGAGACAGCACCGCTTGCTTGAGTTGTTTTACATCTTGCCTTGCTGAAGGGCTGCCCATGGCTTGCAATGCCATAAAGCGTTCGATGGTGGTTTGGAAATCTTCAACCAGTTGCTCGGTGAATGCGCTTAATACGTTGGGCTGAATGCCTCGCCATAACACGGGCTCTTTTGCAGCGGCGAATTTGGGAGAACTGGCGACAGTCACCAGCTTGCTCACGTAATCTGAGTGATGGAGAGCCATGTGCGTTGCGACCAAGCCTCCAAGTGACCAACCCACCCAAATCGCTTGCTTTGGTGCTTCGGCCAAAAGCTGCTGAGCAATCTCTTCAAGATCTTGAGCGTGGCAGTGCGCGCTGTGTCCATACCCTGGTAAATCGACAACATGCACTCGAAAATCAGCTTGTAATGCATTAACGGTTTGTTGCCATACCGCACCGTTCATTCCCCAGCCGTGAACCAGTACTAAATCAGGCCCTTGCCCAGAAACATGCCAATATAACGCGTCACTCATTCTCAATATTCCCTACTTTTTCCATCAGCGATAATCCGCGCTTTTCAGTATGGTGAGCAAAAGGAACACCATAACCCAAAAGCATCACGAGCTATGTTATCCGATTGGCTACAAAAACACACACCACGTCTGGTCACACCTCAATGCCACCTGTGCAAACTTGATAAACTGCCCAGTGATACACATCCTCGATGGTGCAATTCTTGTCTCAAACTCTTTCAGCCAGTACCACGCTGCCAACGATGTGGTTTAAAAACACTGCTCACAGTAGAGCAGTGCGGACAGTGCTTATCTCAACCTCCACCTTGGCATCGCCTCTACTGTGTCGGCGATTACACCTTCCCTACAGCAGGTTACATTCAGCAAATGAAGTACGCTGATAAGTTTTGGTTTGCACGTGATCTATCTAAGCTATTGGCATCACGTATCGAATATCCTGCTCCGCTGATCACCAGCGTGCCGCTGCATTGGCGTCGATATACTCATCGCGGCTTTAATCAAAGTAAGCTGCTAGCCGACTACACGGCTCAAGAGCTTGGCGTTGAAAGTGATGTGCTCTTTCGTCGAATTCGCTCAACGGCTTCCCAGCAGGGGCTGACTAAATCCGCACGATTACACAATCTAAAGAGCGCTTTTGCGCTGCGAAAACAAGACGTTCAAGGAACTATCCCCTCTCACGTCGCGATAATTGATGATGTTGTAACCACCGGCAGTACTGTGTATCAATTATGCCAATTACTACTTGAAGTGGACGTTAAAAGGATTGATATTTACTGCATCTGCCGCACTCCTGAGCCCTCTGGATAAAAGCTGTGAATCACTACTTGTACAGCAATCCAACAAAAAAGGGCTGAATTACAAATCTGACAGGAGTAGAATGGCGCTAATAACCTACAAATCTACTCAGGTATTCGTCGTGTCAAATATTACTATTACAGAAACAGCTCAAACTCATTTTGCCAATCTGCTGTCACAGCAGCCTGAAGGTACAAACATTCGTGTGTTCGTGGTAAACCCGGGTACACAAAACGCAGAGTGTGGTGTTTCTTACTGCCCAACAGATGCTATCGAAGCGTCTGACACAGAGCTTAAATTCGAAGCTTTCTCTGCATACGTAGATGAGCTAAGCCTACCGTTCCTAGATGAAGCTGAAATTGACTTCGTTACTGACAAAATGGGCTCTCAGCTAACGCTTAAAGCACCAAACGCTAAGATGCGTAAAGTCGCAGACGATGCACCACTTCTAGAACGTGTTGAATACGCAATTCAAACACAAGTTAACCCACAACTTGCTGGTCACGGCGGTCACGTTAGCTTGGTAGAAATCACTGAAGACGGCGCAGCTATTGTAGCATTCGGTGGTGGTTGTAACGGTTGTTCTATGGTTGATGTAACGCTAAAAGAAGGCATCGAGAAAGAACTTCTTCAACAGTTTGAAGGTGAACTGACTGCTGTTCGTGATGCAACTGAGCACGATCGTGGTGAGCACTCTTACTACTAATCACTGATTTAGTGTTAGTTGTTATTTGAAAGGTTGATGCGCAAGCATCAACCTTTTTTGTTATGTGGATAAGCAAGTTAGGACTATCGCGTTCTCTCTATACTCTTTTGCTATACAACCATATTTTCACCTCGTTACCATCTTGAGTAAGGTATTCAAGTGATCGTAATCGATTCCTGCTTCAATAATTTTCGGATATGAAAACTCGGATCTAGGAACTCAAGGTCATTTCCCCTATATTAGAATGACTTTATAAGAAAGAATTCCAATGAGCTAAGGAGCGAGCGCAATGACGAAAAGGACCAAGCCAGAGATTTTGGCTAAACAAACTGTCGCTCAATCAAGACTATTCTCTATCGAGTCTCTCGACTTACGCTTTTCAAACGGCGAAGAGCGCACTTACGAACGCATGAAGCCCAGCGGCCGCAACGCAGTGATGATGGTTCCTATTACTGAGCAAGGCGATATTCTATTAGTACGTGAATATGCAGCGGGAACTGAACGCTACGAACTTGGCTTTCCAAAAGGGCTGATTGATCCAGGTGAGCAGCCAAACGAAGCCGCCGTTCGCGAGCTCAAAGAAGAGATAGGCTTCGGTGCCAACAAGCTTACTCCGCTGAAGGAAGTGATCCTTGCACCCTCTTACTTCTCTAGCAAAATGACGCTGTTTATTGCAGAAGACCTCTACCCAGAAAAGCTAGAAGGTGATGAGCCAGAGCCTCTCGATATTGTGCGCTGGCCACTTGCTCAAGCCGAAGAACTGTTAACACATCTCGATTTCTGTGAGGCTCGGAGTATTACAGCCCTGCTTTTAAGCCTTCGTGTATTAAACAATAACTAGAACATTCAGGCTCGCTCTAAGAGTAAGAGAACATTTATGCCAATAACAAAAGATTTGTCTCACCTCCTACCCTCTGTCATTGAGATTGCTCGCTCTGCTGGTCAACTCATCTTAGAGATCTACGAGAAAAAGGATTACGAAGAGTTCATTAAGAGTGATGACACTCCAGTAACCAGTGCCGATCTTGCAGCACATAAGCTGATATTAAAAAAACTCAGTGAATTGACGCCTGATATTCCCGTATTATCCGAAGAAGACGCCGACATCAGCCTAGAGCAACGCTCTCAATGGGATCGCTACTGGTTAGTTGACCCACTGGACGGCACCCAGGAGTTCATCGCACGAAGTGGTGATTTCGCGACAATTATCGCCCTAATCGAGCATAACAAGCCAGTGATGGGCGTGGTATACGCACCCGTTTCAGGTGTGAGCTATTACGCTTACAGTGGCAAAGGCGCTTGGAAGATCCCAGACCTTAATGACAGCGTGAAAATCAAAACGCATCGTCACGAGCTGCCAAACCAGTCAATCGCCATGGCGATCAGCCGTCGCCAGGACATCAATCGCATCACTAGCCGTATGAGCTCAGCATGGAATTATGATTTGGTTCCTCTAGGCTCAGCAGCGCTTAAGGCCTGTTTAGTCGCAGAAGGCGCTGTGGATTGTTATCTGCGCCTTGGACCAACCGGAGAGTGGGATACCGCCGCAACGCAGTGCATTGTTGAAGAAGCTGGCGGACGTATCTTAAGTACTCAACTAGAACCGCTTTCGTACAATGAAAGAGAAACGCTAGAAAACCCGAACTTCATTGTACTCGGTGATGCAGATTTACCGTGGGTAGAAATTTTGCAAGGCAAAGACTAGGCGAGTTTGCTCCCTTTAACTGTCAGATATCCTCTAGATTCTCAGAACAAACAAAACGGGCACCTCAGTGAGGTGCCCGTTTTTTATATCTCGTAATTTAGTGACCCTTAGCCGTTTAGCTAAAAACGACCTTGATAAGTAAACTGGTACTTACCTTGGCTATCAGGATTACCCAACCATTTAAGCTGATTTTGCATCGTTGGCGGGAATTCAACACCCGGTTTAAACCACGCTGCAGATGTGTAGCGCTGGTTAGATGTTAGACTCGCTGAGAACTCACTGTCTACTTGAGTGCTCTTCTGAACGCCTTTGGCTGCAATTGTACTGTCTTCACAGGTTATGTCCGCAATCACAGGACCAAGGTCTAACGAACCAACAGGTGAATCGACTGCAGCACCAGACCAAGCCACAGTACCTTCACCAGACTGACACCAAGGTTGAGCATGAACCGCATGCTTGATCGTCAGCTCAACCTTTCCACCAATTGAAACCGGGACTGGAATGGCTGGGGCGTATTTCATCACGTTCATAGCAGGCATTGAGGCCACTAAGTTCTCTGCATACGCGCCACTCATGCTGTACCCGACACGCCCTTTACCTGACAAGTTCATGTCGCTGTTACGACCAAAACGAACCGCCAGTTCTGCTTTGGCTTGAAATAGCTTAGAAAACTGGAAGTCCCACTGCACTGAACCGTAATTAACACGCTGCCAGGCGATATTATTGGCGCTGCCCTGCCAAACCGTTCCTTCAACACCTTCAATATTCAAGCCGCGCACAGCAGGAGCCTGCTTGAGAGCAAAAGAAGCCGGCAAGTGCAGCAACAAGCTGACCGAGAAAAAGACGATAAAGATGCTACTGAAGAGCAGGCCATACTTAAAAGATAAACCGCGTTTCACATTAACCTCGTTTAAACTGTAGTCGGTTGACGTCAATAACCCCAGGGTTATCAGAGCGATCAATATCCATAAACTCGACCTCAACACCCTGTTTTTCTTTCAGATATGTTAGCCAGTCAACGAACTTATTAAAAGGCAACGGTTTTACCCACACTTGCAGCATCTCGCCCCGTGGTTGCACACGTATCAGCTCGATATTAAAGCGACGCATAGAAGCAGGCACAGATTGGTTCAGAGGTTGACTGGCACTAATGCCACCACTGCCTCGTAGTTCAACCACTTCATTGGCTTTATTGGTTACCCAAGCCAGTAGTTGCTTCTCGCTTTGAATACGGGTCTGCGCGAGTTCAGCTCGCTGACTGAGTGGCTGGATTAGCCCCCAATAAACGACACCGACCACCAACAGAATTGAGCAACCAATAACTAATCGTTGCTCTCTTTGACTTATTGAAGTCCACCACGCTTGGAGTGGCTCAATCATATTTCTCATCACTGATCTCCTTACGCAGGTTATTGATGGGGTTTAAGAGTAAAGCTGCCAAATACGGCATCACCATTACGATTCAATGGCCCTTGCTCAACGGTAAACTTCTCTTCAAGTTTCACTCGCGCAGTCTCGAAATATTGGAAGTCAGTACTTTTCGCTTCCAATCTCACCTCTGAGCGGTTGCCGTCGTAGCGAATACTATTCACTTCGATGGCTTTCACTTGTCCTAAAGTTTCTGGCAGTAACGCTAGCCATCCAAGTAAGGAATCACCATCACCCGAGCCACCATACTTCTTAGCTTCGTCGTTCATCTGGCGCTTAAGGTAGCTGACCGTCGGAATACGTTGCTTGCCCGGAAGTACGCTTCTAAAAATACGTTCACTCTCCGTTCGGTACGCTTCGGCTTGTGCTTCGTACTGCTGAACCTTTAAGACTTGCTGAGTGACGATCACCGCCACCAGCAAACAAGCTGCGATCGCTACTTTTTGCCATACACGCCAGTACTTACTGAATGAAGATTTGGTTTTAAAGGTGCCAGTAAGTAAGTTTACGCCACTTGTAATAGCTTGTTGGCTCAGTAAAGACATCACCAGTTCCGCAGGTTTAGCTTGCCACTCAATGCCACTTTGCAGTTGAACGTCATCACTTGGCAGTGCGGTGTAGCTAAAAATCGTTGGTGATTGCTCTTCGTCATCTAAGGCAACCCAATCGCTTTGTAAGAACATCGCTAGCCACGCCTCATTGATCGACACTGCTTGATAGTTGCTTTGACGCAATAACCAATGTTGGTCGATCTGCAGCGCACTGATGCCCTGATCTTCTAAAGGCAACGCTAAGGTATCAGGCAATACTTTACGAAAGATAATGTTCGCTTCGCGGAAAGTATCCAGCGCCTGCTTAAGCCAATCACGTTCCACACCACACACTGTCGCGTGCGTTGCGTCTTTCTCTAAAATAGTCAGGTGTAAGTCTTCGATATCTTGTGCGACTTCGTCTTCTAATAAAAACGGCAGCATAGAATCGAACTGGCGAGCAGCACCTTTCGGGATCTCAACACGCTTAATTAAGCATTCATTTCCCGGCAATAAAGCGATACAGCTACGCTTTTCAGCGTAAGGCGTTAACTCATCCAGCTGCTCCCAGCTAGACAGTTCGCCACTTGCTATCACTTCTTGTTGGCTTGTCGACCAAACTAACCACTGCACAGGGCTTTGTGGTTCGCTACTCAGTCGAACGGTCAGAAACTCGCTCACTGATTCCTCCAAAACGACGGCGTACTACCGTCACTGTTTCTCGATTACTACTATAGAAAAGCGTCCGTATACGTACACGTGACTGCTCAACTAATACCTCTGCATCTAGCTCAAAATAGGCGCTATCTACAGTTAAATATGCTTTCGCTTTTTTGCTGACTTCGGCACTCACACCCACAATAGCAGGCTCAGCCATAAACGCATCCACCGTATCCCAACCATCGAATGGGCGTTTGTCTATCAGCTGTTTGGCATCCGATTCACTTAAGCCGGGGGCAAACATCGCTTCCAATAACGGCGCCTGCTTTTCCGTAAGAGTATTCACATTCAAACGGAAATCGTCGCTCGGCAGAGCACAAACAAAGGGGCGAACCTTATTCATCACCTCACCAGTGACTTGATAAACCGAGCGTAGCTCGGACTCATCGGCCATTAAGCCATTCGCTGCCAAATAAGATGGCTTCATCGCCTCATAAGTACTGTCTTCGACACCTGCTGAAGAGGTGGTTCGGGTATCACTATCAACAAATTCCCAGCTTGAATGTGCGATAACCTCGGCCTGATAAGGCTCAATATCTTGGTTTTCCAACAAGGTTTGCCAAACCGTAATTAAATAAGGTGTTTGGTTACTTGAAGTCGTCGCCACACCAGCCAACGCATTAAGATTAAAACATGCCTGAGCATCAACAATACGGCCTTTAACTTGACCATAATCCAACGGGTATACCTGTTCTTCTAACGCCCATGGTTGACTCAAGTTGACGGTATCACTGTCTTTGTAGCTTTGCCTAATGCCGTCTTGCACCAGCGCTTCGACACCAATGCTGTACCAGTAAGCCTGTTGGTAACTCAGTTGATTGCCCACGCGCTTAAATTGAGTAAACAGGCGTTCCGACATACTGCCTGCGATGGTTGCCATTATCGCCAGTAGCATCAGGATAATGATCAGCGCAACACCTCGCTGCTTGCGCCCCATGGCAGACCTTGTCAGTGCAAACTTATTAGTTCGATGAGTCATTATTCCCCTCATTACTACTTGAAGAGTCACTGTTTGAAGAATCATCGGCCTGATCTAGCGTGCCACCAGGGGTGAGATAAATACGCTCTATCTCACCATAATCTTTCAAGGTTAGCTTTAACCTTACCGCTTTCGGTAGCGATTTGTCGGCTTGCCACTCTTTCCCCCAGCGGCTTCCGTCATAAAACTCGAATTCCAAGCTTTCAACATCATCAAGCAAAGGCGTAATCACACCTTCTTGTCCTGCAGGAGTATCGGGGTAGCGCCACCACACACGCTCAAGCGTTTCTTCTTTAATGCGGTAACCCACTTTGGTGACTTCTCCGCGAGGAAACTGCTGCTGTGGGTTATGCCAGCCAAGGCGAGTAAACATGATGCCAACGCTGTCGGAATCCAGTAAATACTCTTTAATTAAGATCAGCTTAGATGATGCTTCTTCACCGTTGGTACGAAATTGTCGCACCGCCATCTGGCGAAAATCATTATCTAAAATGACTAAGCTACGTTGCAGTTGATTTAAACGAGCACTGCGCTCGATTGAAAGCTCGTTGCTGCGCTGAACCTGATTGACTACCTGATAAGCCGCCATGCTTAACGTGGCAAAGATAGCGATCGAGACCAAAACCTCAATTAAGGTAAAGCCTCTCCCTTTCGAAGATAGTCCTTGTTTACGAGGCACACGCTTATTGGCGGACATGCTCTTACTTAGCGACTTGCTCTGAGCTAACGACACGCTTTTACTTGACCACATAGCTGCGCACCGTGACCACTGGAGAAGCTTGTTTACTGGTTGCCACACTCACATCAAACGCCTTTAATAAATCATCGCTAGTATCGATTGGCGTGACCTTCCAAAACCACTCTCTCTCGGCCAACTCTTGTGTGCCCTGCGCTTTTTTTAGCTTCTCAGGATGCAGCATCACCAAAGCCATTTGATTATCAACGACCATAGCCGCGAAGGTTTTTTCTTCGAGATAACTGAGGGTATTGATGTGCTGAGTAACAGCACGAATCACACTGATCGCCGCAGTCGCAAAGATAGCGAGCGCAACCAATACCTCAAGCAGCGTCATTCCTCGAGAACCAAGGGGCATACCACGAAAACGATAAGGAGAACGGTTATTCCTCTTCATCTTCTTCTCCCGGTTCTAGCAGTCGAATCACACCATTGTCCAATACTCGAATACGCCAACCATCTTGTATGGTGTCTCCGGTATTTGGATAAAACGACAATACAAATGGCGTCATTTCAGCACTCGACAAGATGTAGATCTGTGGTGGTTTCGGCTTCTTTTCCTCTTCAAGATCAGCAAACATATCTTCATCAAACAAGCTTCCTGGGTTGAACAACCGATCATCGTCTTCCCATGCGCCACCACCTAAGGTCAGTGACAATGCGAGTTCTTCCGGTAGTTCAGTTAAAGAGGGGATTTTTTCAAAATCGACTTCTTGCCAGCCTTCAGACTTAAGCGCCATCAGTACATAGGTCGATTTCTTTTCATCAACTCGAACGCCAAAATCTAAGCCGCTCAAAATAGCCTCTTCATTGAGTAATTGAACTCGCTGATAAAAGCTTTGAGCGTATTTTTTAGCAACATCTTTGCTATTGGTAGGAATGGTCGCGATCACCGCAACCGCCGTTACTGACAGTAGTACCAACACCAAGAGAATCTCAATCAAGGTGAAACCTGGCTGTGTTTGCTTAGTTTTCACCTTTAGACTCCATCTGTTTACGTCCTACCATCAATAACGTATCAAGCATCAATAACGAATCAAACAATAAGCTGAAGCTTATTGGAAATCCTGCATGTTCCAGTTGCCGATATCCGCCGCAATACCTTCACCACCTTCTTGGCCATCAGCACCAAGAGTGAAAATATCAATAGTGCCGTTATCACCAGGGCTTAGGTATTGGTACTCGTTACCCCATGGGTCGTTTGGCAGACGCTTGATGTAGCCACCGTCGCGGTAGTTACGAGGCTCTGGGCTGCTTGGCTTAGAAACCAATGCATCAAGACCTTGATCCGTTGTTGGGTAAACGCTGTTATCCAGTTTGTACATATCTAGCGCGTTCTCTAGCGCCACAATATCAGTGATGGCTTTTTGTTGGTCAGCCTTCTCTTTGTTACCCAATAGGTTAGGTACAACAAAGCTCGCCAATACGCCAAGGATAACCACAACAACCATCACTTCTAATAGGGTAAAGCCTGATTGTTTCTTCATTCTGTTTTTCATTATTTTCTCCAAATTACAGACAGCGAGTTGAAGGTAATAATGTCCTTCTTCTCGTTAATCCAAAAACTAACGTCTTATGAGCAGTTGATTAACCACTCATCAAATTATTCATTTCAAGCATCGGCATCAGAGTCGCCATCACAATGAACAGCACTAAGCCTGCCATCAAAGCGATAAGTGCTGGCGTAAAGATACCTAACGCGATATTCACGGTCGATTCAAAGCTTTGATCCTGGTTATCTGCCGCTCTTGTTAGCATTTGCTCTAACTGACCACTCTGCTCACCACTGGCGATCATATGCAGCATCATTGGAGGGAAGAGTTTGGTTTGATCGAGCGCTTTACGCAGGCTTGCCCCTTCTCTAACACTGTCTGACGCCTGCAGTACTTGTTGCTTCACATGGTGATTCGACATTACATCAACCGCAACCTTCATCCCCTCAAGGATAGGAATCGCACTCGAGGTGCAGATAGAGAGTGTTCGTGCAAAACGAGAGGTATTAATTCCTTTCGCGATCTTGCCGATCAGTGGAATGCTTAATAGCTTGCGATCCCAACTCATGCGAACACCCGGCTTTTTCAGAGCGGTCTTAATCAACACAATCACACCGATGATCAACAACAGTAATTGGATGCCCCAATTCTGGATAAATTCACTCGATGCCAATAAAAATTGTGTCGATTGAGGAAGTTCTTGGCCCATTTGGATAATCGGTTCAACGATCTTAGGTACCACGGTTGCCAGCAGGAACGAAACAATCGTCACCGCAAACACCACCAGCACCACAGGGTAGATCATCGCTTGCAGCAACTTAGAGCGCATCTTCTGACGGTTTTCTGCGTAATCAGCCAGTCGCTCCAATACCGCATCTAAGTGACCCGATTTCTCACCAGCCGCGACCATGGCTCTAAACAGTTCATCAAAGATATGTGGGTAATCAGCCAAGCTATCGGCTAGCGAATAACCTTCCGTTACCTTCGAACGAACCGCCAGTAACATGGTTCGAATACGTGGCTTTTCAGATTGCTCCGCCACGGCTTTCAAGCACTCTTCTAGCGGCATGCCTGATTGCACCAAGGTGGAAATTTGGCGAGTAATCAAAGCAAGGTCTGGCGTGCTGATACCACGCTTAAAGCTG
Organism: Vibrio sp. 10N.286.52.F8; assembly: GCF_041468745.1. Classification (NCBI taxonomy): domain Bacteria; kingdom Pseudomonadati; phylum Pseudomonadota; class Gammaproteobacteria; order Vibrionales; family Vibrionaceae; genus Vibrio; species Vibrio sp. 10N.286.52.F8. The sequence continues at coordinate 86,444 of NZ_JBFRJF010000044.1, read as the reverse complement.
GTCGAAGGCTGTGCACCTTTCGTCGTTTTAGCTTTAGCTTCGGTCATCTCAACCGGCATCAAGCCTTGTTCTTTGATTCTTTGGCGAGCCTGACGAGCATTATCTGCTTCAATTGAGCCTTTTTTACTTTTGCCTTTGGCATCCAGTGCTTTGTATTCAAATGCCGCCATACTAGACTTCCTTGGTCACTCGCATCACTTCTTCTAGGGAAGTTACCCCTTTCAGAACTTTGCTCAAGCCATCATCTCGAATACTTGGTGTTGTGCCACGAATTGCTTTCTCAATCGCCTGTTCGCCAGCCTCACTGTGAATCAGTTCTTGTACCGAATCGTCAATCATCAATAGCTCATGAATACCAGTACGACCTCGATAACCCTTATGGCCACACTCTTCACAACCTTTGGCATGGTAAAGCGTCAGGCTTTCTTTCTTCTTCAACCCAAACAGTTTCTTCTGCTCTTTATCGGCTTCATAAGGTTCTTTACATTCGTTACATAAAGTACGAACCAGGCGCTGAGCCAAAACACCCAGCAGTGAAGAAGAGATCAAGAAAGGTTCAATGCCCATATCACGCAGACGTGTAATCGCACCAACGGCAGTATTGGTATGCAGAGTCGACATAACTAAGTGACCTGTCAAAGAGGCTTGGACAGCGATCTCTGCGGTTTCCAAATCACGGATCTCACCAATCATGACCACATCAGGATCTTGACGAAGAATCGCACGTAAACCACGCGCAAAGGTCATATCAACCTTAGGGTTCACTTGTGTTTGACCAATGCCATCGATATCGAATTCGATCGGGTCTTCAACGGTTAAAATGTTTCGTTCATTGCTGTTGAGTTCTTGCAGGCCTGCGTACAGGGTCGTCGATTTACCTGAACCTGTCGGGCCGGTCACCAAGATAATGCCGTGCGGGCGCTGAATCAGCTTACGGAAGTTTTCATGGTTTTCTGCTGTCATACCTAAACTGTGCAAGTCTAGACGAGTGGCGTTTTTGTCCAACAGACGCATTACCACACGCTCACCGTGCGAAGAAGGCATGGTTGAAACACGAACATCAACCGCTCGGCCACCAATACGCAAAGAAATACGACCATCTTGTGGCACGCGTTTTTCCGCAATATCCAATTTAGCCATAACCTTTACACGTGACACGAGCAGCGGAGCCAGTTTACGGCTCGGCGCCAACACATCACGCAGCACACCATCAATACGGAAACGGATCGACAGTGATTTCTCAAAGGTTTCGATGTGTATATCCGAAGCACCCTCTTTGATCGCCTCACCCAGCATCGCATTGATTAACTTGATGATTGGTGCATCATCTTCTGATTCAAGTAAGTCTTCGTCTTGAGGCAGTTCTTCCGCTAGTGAGAAGAAATCATCACTATCAGCACCAATGTCTTCCATGAGCTGACGAGCTTCCGACGAGTCACGCTGATAAGCATCGGTCAGTTTTTTATCAAACTCATCGAGAGTAATCGCTTGTGGCGTGAAACCATTTTTCACAACACGACTCACTTCAATGATCGCCGCCGATTTCAGTGGCTCAACATAATAAAGTATCGGTGCGCGCTCTGGATGTTGATACTCCAACACCATCTTATAGCGATTCGCAAAGCTAAACGGCAAGCGCTGATAAGTACGTGCCGCCCCTACCAATTCAGCCATTATTCTGTTTCCATCTGATCAATGAAGGCTTGAAGTTCAGCCGGGTAATTCATGCTTTCGCCAAATTTAGGCAATACCGGGATGTTATCGTCTGCCATTAATTTCAGTCCTTGCTCAGCCTTGTACAACTGCTCAGCACGGATGAAGTTGTATTTACGCTGCGTGATACCATCGGCTGTCATACCATCACGAATAATGGTTGGTTTGATGAAGACCATTAGGTTCTTTTTCTCAACCTGAGTACTGGTTGATTTGAACAGGTGTCCTAGAACAGGGATATCGCCCAAGAACGGCACCTTAGATTCACTTTCCAGCGCTCGCTCGTCAATCAAGCCACCCAGCACCAGCATTTGACCGTCTTGAACAATCACTGACGTATTTAGCTGACGCTTAGCAAAACGAACATCTACTGCCCCGTTTGCGCCTAATACGTTCGATACTTCTTGTTCTATTTGCAGCTGAACTGAGTCACCTTCATTGATTTGTGGCACGACTTTTAGCTTGATACCCACTTCTTTACGTTCAACCGTTTGGAATGGGTTATCGTTACTTGAGCCTGCGGTCGAGCCAGTTAAAACAGGCACCTCTTCGCCCACAATGAACGACGCTTCGCCGTTATCCATCACGGTGATACTTGGAGAAGATAGGATATTTGAATTTGAATCGGTCGCTACTGCACTGATCAAGGCAGTCCAGTCACCCATCACTACGCTCATTGCCGCGCCATTAACGCCAGAAAGAGCAGAAGCTAACGTTGAGTAGTCACCGGATTCTGTGGTCGTTTCATTACGCAAAAAGGCGCCATTATCATCATAGACTGCGGTGGTCGTTTCAGTGTCTTTCGCTTCTTCTAAACCAACCATTACGCCACCGATTGACGCACCTGTGTTGCCATACTGAATCACAGCACCAGTATCAAGGTTACCCCATTGCACACCAAGGTTAATGCCATCACCCTCTGCCATCTCGACAATTAGGGCTTCAATCAATACTTGAGCACGACGAATATCCAACTGTGCGATCACATCTTGAAGCGCATTCATGATGTCCGGTTGTGCGGTAATCACCAACGAGTTGGTATCACTGTGAGCGGAGATCATCACTTGGTTACGTTGCGATGAGCTGCCTTTGGTTGAAGATTGCTTTTCTGATTGCAGGTTGTCCGACACGCCTTTCAGCACATCGACTAAATCTTCTGCTTTGGCGTATTTAAGGTAAATTACTTGGTTGTTGCCCTTGGTTGCCATTTCCACATCAAGCTGTTCAATCAACCTTCTTAAACGGCTACGTACCTTAGGGTCACCTGAGATAAGGATCGCATTGGTACGTTCATCGGCAACTAATTTAGGTTGTAGGAAGGCTGGTGTGTTTTGGGCATCAGTGGTTTTGCTTAGTGCATCAACGATACGTACCATTTCTGCCGCAGAAGCATTCTTTAGCTCAACGACTTCAATCTCTTTATCACCCGCTTGGTCAACACGCTTGATGATTTCAGCTAAACGGTTTACTACCGCCGCTCGGCCTGTAATAAGGATGATGTTGGCTGGGTCGTAGTGCACAACGTTACCCGCGCCTGCATTGTCGTTTAGTTGACGAAGCAGAGGAGAAAGTTCACGAACCGATACATTACGAACCGTCACTACACGCGTCACTACGCTATCACCAGTGATTGAATCACGGTCACCAACAACGGGGATCGCCGAAGTTTTAGAGTCTTTGGCTTTGATGATCTTAAGAACACCCGAGTCCATTTCAACGACTGCGTAGCCATACACCTCTAGTACGTTTAAGAAGAAGCTGTAATATTGCTCTTCATTCAATACGTCGTAGCTGCGTACATCGATTTTTCCGCGCACCGATGGATCAACGATGATGGTCTTCTCTAGGTTACGACCAACAATATTAATAAACTCTTGAATATCAGTGCCTTTAAAGCTGGCACTAAAATCACTCGCGATGGCTGCGGGTGTGCAGATCAAGCTTCCTGCCAATAACCATGCACTTTTCTTAAACCAATGCTTCACGTACTTCTCCTACACTTTCGTCCTTCGTTAGACGCAAAGTTTTAAAATTCAATAAACACTTCATGTTGTTGACCATCTCTCTCGACCACCAGATTTAGCTCTGTTAGTTCTGAGATGGAACGGAATATGTTGCCCATAGCAGCAGGGTCTGTCAGGTCTTGTCCATTTAACTGAGTGGCAATATCTCCGTTTTGGAGCCCAACAGAGTTAAAAAGTTCTGAATCTTTGCCCGGGCTCACACGATAACCGATCACTTTATCGTCACGCTTCACCTGAGACAGTCGAACATATTGGAAGATTTGTTGCGGATCTTTCATTATCTTCGCTTTAATTTCATCAAGCTTCTCTTCTGCTGAAGCCGGATTATTACCACGAACCGAAGAAGAGCTACGAGGTGGCGCAGGCGCTGATACAGCCAAACGCTTGTACTCAATACCTTCAAGCATCAAGGTTTCGTCTCGTCCTGAGTTATCAATGATAACGCGGTCGATTAATACCGCTTTTAACTTGGCTCGAGTGCCTTCAATCTCTTCATTAATTCCGTAGGTCGCTTGCGTGCCGCGATTGGCGATCACCGCTAAGCTCAGTTTTGGATTCGAGCTCGCGACTGCACCCACTAAAACGAGGTTTAATCGCGTCTTAGGCGCATCTTGGATAACTTGCTGTTCAACCACAGCGGGCGTGCTTGGGTTGTAAGCACCAAACATGTTGCTCTGCTGCAAAGAAGAGATATCAAGGGTCGATTGAGGTGCTGAAGACGATGAAGCCGTTGCTGTCCAAGGCGCGATAGTTTGCTCAGCAGGTTCGATAAACCATGCAAGCTGCCCTAAGATCCATGCGGAAGCTGCAATCAATACACAACAGGTCGCTAAGCTTAGTTTCTGCTGAAGTACAAATCCATTCTCTAATAAGCGGCTCAACATAGGAGAATTCCCTACGCGATTTTTGAGCTCTAAAAAGTTCACTTTCCTAGTCCCTTTTCATGACGACAAACGCTGCAAATCATTAAACTTTCAGCTTTTTTATTCATTCGTTCGATACCAAGCTTATTTAAGCAATAAGATCCTGAACTATATCATAGCAAATCGATAAATCGGCATAACATGGCTATTTTGTATTATGACTTGAAAAAAATGCCAACCGCCTCCACTTTAAGCTTCTACTTAATGTGATAAGCATCATCAAAAACATGTTGCGCACTGTTCGTTACAGTTAAACCGCATTCATTTCTCACTTAATAAGGCACAGCCCTATATGAAAACTGCTAATGAAGCTGTCAGACTCGATAAATGGTTGTGGGCAGCTCGTTTTTACAAAACCCGGTCTATTGCTCGCAACATGGTCGATGGTGGCAAAGTCCACTATAATGGTCAGCGCAGCAAGCCAAGTAAAATTGTCGAACTTGGGGCTGTGATTACACTGCGCCAAGGTAATGAAGAAAAGACGGTAACGATCGAGAAAATCTCAGCCCATCGTGGTGGAGCCCCGATCGCTCAAACCCTCTATGAAGAAACCACCGAAAGCTTGGCAAAAAGAGAAGAGTTTGCACAACAGCGCAAGCTAAATGCTCATAGCCCAGCACCAGAACGTCGCCCAGATAAAAAGCAACGTCGTGACATCATCAAGTTCAAGACTCAATAAGCTAGAAGGAATAGCCAAATGGCAGACCCAATGTCTACAAGTAATGTTTTAAATCGCTACCTATTTGAAGACCTATCAGTACGTGGTGAATTGGTACAGATGGACGAAGCGTACCAACAGATTATTTCTAGCAAGGAATACCCAGCTCCAGTACAAAAGCTGTTGGGTGAGCTACTGGTTTCAACGACGCTACTAACGGCGACCCTAAAGTTTGAAGGTTCTATCACGATGCAGCTGCAAGGTGACGGCCCAGTATCTCTAGCAGTTATCAATGGCGATCACGATCAGAAGATCCGTGGTGTTGCTCGCTTTGAAGGCGATATCGCAGACGACGCAGGTCTACACGCCCTAATGGGTAAAGGTCATCTAGTGATCACTATCGATCCTAAGAAAGGTGAGCGTTACCAAGGTATCGTTGGTCTTGAAGGTGACACGCTTGCACAAGTGCTTGAAGGCTACTTCGCTAACTCTGAACAGCTTAAGACTCGTCTATGGCTGCGCACTGGCGAGCATGAAGGCAAAGCACACGCTGCAGGTATGTTGCTACAAGTAATGCCTGACGGCACCGGTACTCCAGACGACTTCGAGCACCTAGAGCAACTAACAGACACCGTGAAAAACGAAGAGCTATTCACTCTAGAAGCGAACGAACTGCTTTACCGTTTGTACAACCAAGAGAAAGTACAGCTATTCACACCACAACCGGTTGAGTTCTTCTGTGGCTGTTCACGCGATCGAAGTGCAGCAGCAATCATTACTGTTGCTCAAGAAGAGATCTACGACATCCTAAGCACCGAAGGAAGCGTTGGTCTACACTGCGATTACTGTGGCACAAACTACTCGTTCGACAAGAATGATGTTGATGCACTGTACGCAGAAGCAGCAGATAAAGGCAGCAATACGGTTCATTAATTTACGGCGTACCAAAAACACGTAATTTACCCCAAAAAGGTCAGCCCTCAGCTGGCCTTTTTTGTGATCAAAATAGCGCAAACTCCGTAACATCTCGTAATAAAATCACCGCTTAATTTTAATCAATTAATAATGTTCTCGCCCCTAGCGCAAAGGTTTGCGTACAGGATAGACTAGTTGGGCCAATATGTGACGAGACGCTTAAAACCCCATGGCTAATATGGATATTTTTTGAGCTATATCCCTGTTTCCCCCGAGTCTCGTTGCTAGCATGGTGAGCAGATAACAATAAAAAATTAATACAAAATCCCTACAAAATATCCTACAAGGAGCACCTATGACCGTTATGGAACATACAAAGGCTGCACAAATTGATCTAACTAAGCACGGACTGACTGGCGTTACTGAAGTTCTTCGTAATCCTAGCTACGAGCAGTTATTCGTTGAAGAAACACTGCCAGGTTTGGAAGGCTACGAAAAAGGCGTAGTAACGGAACTAGGCTCTGTTGCGGTAGACACTGGTATCTTTACTGGCCGCTCACCAAAAGATAAGTACATTGTTAAAGATGACACGACCCGCGATACCATGTGGTGGTCAGATCAAGGCAAAAATGACAACAAACCGATTACAACTGAAGTATGGAATGAGCTGAAAGAGCTTGTGACAACTCAGCTATCTGGCAAGCGCCTGTTTGTCATCGACGGTTATTGTGGTGCTAACCCTGATACGCGCTTAAGCGTGCGTATTATCACTGAAGTAGCGTGGCAAGCGCACTTCGTTAAGAACATGTTCATTCGTCCAACTGACGAAGAGCTAGCAACGTTCGAACCTGATTTCGTGGTAATGAACGGTGCTAAAACAACCAACCCTAACTGGGAGAAACAAGGTCTAAACTCTGAGAACTTTGTCGCTTTCAACCTGACTGAACGTGTTCAGATCATTGGCGGTACCTGGTACGGCGGTGAGATGAAAAAAGGTATGTTCGCAATGATGAACTACCTACTACCTCTACAAGGTATTGCTTCAATGCACTGTAGTGCAAACGTCGGCGAGAAAGGCGATGTAGCCATCTTCTTCGGTCTATCTGGTACAGGTAAAACTACGCTTTCAACCGATCCTAAGCGTGAGCTAATCGGTGATGATGAGCACGGTTGGGATGACGATGGTATCTTCAACTTCGAAGGTGGTTGTTACGCGAAGACGATTCGTCTATCTAAAGAAGCAGAACCTGAAATCTACAATGCAATCCGTCGTGATGCACTACTAGAAAACGTAACAGTTCGTGGTGATGGTTCTATCGATTTTGATGACGGTTCAAAAACTGAGAACACTCGTGTTTCTTACCCGATTCACCACATCGATAACATCGTTAAACCAGTATCAAAAGCCGGTCACGCTCAAAAGGTTATCTTCCTGACTGCTGATGCATTCGGTGTACTGCCACCCGTTTCTAAACTGACTCCAGAGCAAACGAAGTACCACTTCCTATCTGGCTTCACTGCAAAACTAGCGGGCACTGAGCGTGGTATTACTGAGCCAACGCCAACGTTCTCTGCTGCATTTGGTGCGGCATTCTTAACTCTCCACCCAACTCAGTACGCTGAAGTGCTTGTGAAGCGTATGGAAGCAGCTGGCGCTGAAGCTTACCTAGTGAACACAGGTTGGAACGGTACTGGTAAACGTATCTCTATCCAAGATACGCGAGGCATCATCGACGCTATCCTAGATGGCTCAATCGACAACGCTGAAACTAAGGTTATCCCTATGTTTAACCTAGAAGTGCCACTAGCGCTGCACGATGTTGACCCAGCGATCCTTGACCCACGCGATACGTACACTGACCCTCTACAATGGGAAAGCAAAGCGAAAGATCTAGCCGAGCGCTTCATCAACAACTTTGATAAGTACACAGACAACGCTGAAGGTAAGTCACTGGTTGCAGCTGGTCCTCAACTGGACTAATCCAACCATCTGCTCGGGCTTAGCCAAAAGCAAACGCCCGATTTAAAATGATATTTTTGTAGCAAGCCCCTCTTTTGAGGGGCTTTTTTGTTGATGCTTGACCCTTTTTGTTCCACTCTGTTTTAAGACTATTGAAATTTAAGGCTTTCAGGGAATGAAAAAGGTATTCATGGTGTTCGGCATTGTGTTGGCTATCGCCGTTGCAACTATCGCAGCGCTGCTATTAAGCCTGCAGACCCAATACCGTGCGGATGTTGCCAACTTTTTTATCAAACATACGATTGAACAACCTGTATTCATTGAAGATGTTGAGTATCAGGCGCCTTATCACATCACCTTAATGGGCATTACCCAAAGCCAACCAGAAAAGCAAACACCTCTGTATATCGACAAGATCGATCTTTGGTTCAGCCCCAGCTCGATGACAGAGGCCAAACTGGTCTTTGAATCTGTTTTGATCAGCGGCCTACAATTAGAGGCAGACGATCTAAAAACACTGACTTCTTTATTTACCCAACCAAACATCAAGCTCCACCAGCTGGCCATCAACAATCTCGACTTTTCGACGCCAGAGTTTAATGCGCGAGGCATCGACCTACAGATCTCCGCCCCAACGTGGAACAACGATAACTCGCTGCTACCTTATGGAAAAACCCAACTCTCTGCCTCACAACTGTATTGGCAAGGTGAGGCATTCGATAATCTGTTGATTGACCTAGACTTAAAACCTAGCGATAGCACGCTTTATGGTGCTTCATTTGACTGGCGTGGCGCCAAGATTTCCGGTCAAGCAGAGCAGTATCAACAAGATTGGTCGTTGGTGAACGTGACCGTCGATGGATTACGACTCAATCAGAAGCAGACCCAAAACCTACTAAGCAAAGAATGGGATGTGGCAGGTATTCAGATCAATCACATCAATAGCTTAGATATTCTACGCAGCGACGTAGAGTGGCAAGATGGCCACCTCGCTGCCTTTGATGCCTCATTAGAAAATATCCAACTGCCTTTTGAAATCTGGAAACAACAGAAAGCCATTTTTTCTCTACAGGCAGAAGGAGTGACCATTGATGATGACATGTTCATCGAGCCAAGCCTCAAGCTCAACCTAGAAGCAAACCGGATTCTGATTGAGGATTTCTATACTCAATTCCTGCAGGGCACTGTTCAGCTCAATGGCGAAGTCGCCCCTAGCAGCATTCAATTGGCGCAGCTCGACCTGCAAGGCATCAAGTGGATTACCGAAAACCAAGATAGCCCTCTAGTCGTAGCTCGCCTATTGCCTTGGCTCACACAGCTCCAGAACGTCGAGATTAACCGACTTAATATAGAACGCAGCCAACTTATCCAACTAGCACAAACGCCTTACTGGCAGGTCTCTGGATTACATGTCGAGGGGCATCAAGTTCAACTGCTGCAAGATAGAAAACTGGGCTTGTGGCAAGGGAAGCTGATGGCGAGCGCCAATGATGCCAGCTACCAAAATATTCTCAGCGCACAGCCTGTGGTTGAGATGAATAGCGAACAAGGAAAATGGACGCTGACTCGTCTGTTTGCACCACTCAGGAATGGCTACATTGAAGCCAATGCAACGCTCGATTTTAACCAAATCAGCAAGCCATGGAGCTTAGATATTTCTGCCGATGGGTTACCCATTGCGCCTATGCTGCAGCGACTTGAATTACCACTCGATGCAACCGGCTATGGCGAGTTTGAACTTCAAGCCGCAGGTTTATATGGCGACTCACTGATGCTCGGTTACTCAACCACAGGGCAACTCACTGGCAGCGTTCGCCAGGGTGTGATGACCTTTAATGACAAGCTTTCTGAAACATCGACTGATAACGTGTTTGAAATTCCAGAGCTTAATGCGCATTTTGACCGTGGGCGCTTCACTCTCGAACCGATGCACATTATTGGTGCGTCAGCAGCAGAGCAAGGCGAACAAAGGGTTCAAACGCTCAATGGCGAGGCTTCTGGAGAACTCGACTTGCTTAAAGCCGAGCAACACACCCTCTCGATTACCCTATCGGACCCATGTCATCAAATCTCAGGAAAGCTCGACCAAGCGAAATATTCGGAGATTAATAACTGCCAACAAAAAAGCGCCACTCCACAGGAGTAGGCGCCTTGTATCTGTTAGTCAGTGTCAGCTATACGCTTACGTTAGTATCTGTCGAGAGTACCTTTTTGTAGTCAGGGATCAGCATATAGGTTCCCGTAAACTCTACCGCTTCCACATCGCCGCTATGAATGGTCACGTGAATGATGATACGTGCCTTTCTTCCTGACGCGAGGCGGTCCAAGTCGCCACTGATCCCATCCAATGAAGTAGAGGCAACAGGGTTTTGCTCAACCGGGTGACGATAACGAATATTACTGTCTGCCAGCACGATATCACCGGTCAACCCACGCTCTTTCATCAATAGCCAAGTCATACCCCAACCAGTTAAGGTCGCTAAGGTAAAGGCAGATCCTGCAAACATGGTGTTATGCGGGTTCAAGTTAGGATTCAGCTGAGCACTACACTCAAATTGGTAACCCGTGTATTGGTTGATCTTGATGCCCATCTTGTCACTGATCGGGATCTGATGTTCCCAGCGCTGCTGAAGCTCATTACACCACTCAGGCTTGCGTAGAACGTCTGCCATTGGGTCAAGATGCTTAACCATCTGTTGGTGACGCACAGGGCCACGTTGATCGTTAATCTCACCGCGACGTTCAAATTCATTCTTCTCATAGAATGAGATCGCATCTTCACGTGCATTACACACCAAGCGCTTAGCACCCTCTTGGCGAGCCAATGACTCAAGTGCGACTAGAATCAACGAACCCATGCCTTTACTTTGGCGAGATTTCTTCACCGCCATATAGCGGATCTGACCTTCCAGATCTGGGGTGATATACAGACGACCAATCGCCATCGGGCGACCCCGACCATCAACGATCATGCGATGGTGACTCATTGGGTCATATTCATCGCGCTCAGAACCTACCGGCATTCGCCAAGGTTCACGGAGCATCTGCCAACGAAAATGGTAATACTTGTTTAGCTGATTTTCGGTGGTTGGTGTTATGAGTTTAAACATGCTTATTCCTTTAAGCCTAAACCTGCAGCCAGAATGTCACTGGGCCATCATTAACCAAAGACACTTTCATGTCGGCTGCGAATCGGCCACGTTCCGTTGGTAACACTGATTCACATTGGTCAGAGAAATAGTTATAAAGACGCTCAGCATCTTCTGGGTGAGCACCACGAGAGAACCCTGCTCGAGTCCCTTTCTTGGTATCGGCCGGCAGAGTGAATTGAGACACCACTAATACCTTACCTTCTACCTGCTTCACGTTGAGGTTCATTTTATCGTCTTCATCTCCAAAGACACGATAAGTGGTCACTCGTTCCATCAAACGTTTAGCTTTGGCTTCATCATCACCTTTTTCTACGCCTAACAGAACCAATAAGCCTTGCTCAATCTCACCAACTACTTCGCCATCAACACGGACGGCAGCTTCACTTACTCTCTGGATCAGTGCTATCACTGTTGTTTCCTTGCTCTGTGATTTTGTCTTTATCCGACGAGTGTACCATTTCTTTCGAGTCACTCCACTGTTCCTGCTCACCCAATGCAGCGGTCACCTCAGCACCAACCAATACGATGAGCCAACACAAATACACCCAAACAAAAAGAATCGGAATCGCCGCTAAAGCGCCATAGATCAGCTGATAAGAAGGGAATTGAGTAATGTAGGCCGCAAAGCCTTTCTTACTGAGTTCAAACAACAGAGCTGCAACCAGAGAACCTGCCGCTGCGTGAGAAAAATGTATCTTTTTGTTGGGAACCAACAAGTACAAACCGAAGAACGCAAAGAAAGAGAGAATCAAAGGCAGTTTGCGAATTACGGTATTAAAGGCGCCAGATACGACTTCATTTTGTAGCAGACTGAGCGATGTCACATACGAAGTGGCAGCAATACTCGCCCCAACCAAGATCGGCCCAAGTGTTAGCACCATCCAGTACATTGAGAACGACAATACCGCACGTCGCTTCTCATTAACACGCCAGATGTAGTTTAGGTTCTTATCGATATTCGAGATCAACATCAGTGCCGCAATGAACAAGAACACACTACCGACCGCCGTCATCTTACCCGTGTTGGCAACAAACTCGAGCAAGGCACCGTGCACCGCATCTCCTGACGCTGGAACAAAGTTGGTAATAACGAAGTTTTGAATCACGATACCAACATCAGCAAAGATGGAGAATGACGACAAGATAGAGAGCAAAACTGTCAGCATCGGAACGATCGAGAGCAAGGTAATGTATGCCAAGTAGCCCGCATTCACATTGACTCTATCGTGCGTCATCCGCGCCAAAAGATAGCGAGAAAACTTAATACTGAGTGTGGCGACCTTTTTTATCTTCAACTTGTAACTCCCTTGTAACTCGTTCATAGTCCTAATTAATATTCCGACATATTAATCACAGTAAGTAAATGTTCAAAAATAGCGCAGGAAAAAGGCTTGAGAACAAGGCAGATTTTTTGATAAGTAGTTATTCTACAATCAAAAATTCTAACGCCGTTATCGAGCATTTTAACAAGCTAGGTTGGGCAGTTATTTACTACGATTGATATTATTTAACTATAGGAAACTAGGATGCCTTATTTAATAGTTATAGTCCTCTCTATTTTTACTCTTACTGGATGCCAGTCAGCTTATTACTCCGCCATGGAGCAAGTGGGCTATCACAAGCGTGACATTATGGTTGATAGAGTGGAAGACGCTAAAGAGTCACAGCAGGATGCTCAGGAAGAGTTTACCAGCGCACTTGAAGCACTCAGCAGCCTGACTAACTTCAGTGGCGGCGACCTTGAAGACATGTACAACCAAATCAACGATAAATACCAAGACAGCGAGAAAGCCGCGCAAAATGTCAGTGATCGCATTGCTGCGATTGAAGATGTGTCGGATGCGCTGTTTGAAGAGTGGCAGAGTGAATTAGATCTCTACACCAGTGACTCACTGCGCCGCTCGAGTGAGCAAAAGCTTCGTGAAACTAAATCGTCTTACCAAACGATGCTGTCAGCAATGAAGCGCGCCGAGAAGAAAATGGACCCCGTGCTCAATACCCTTCGCGACAATACGCTTTACTTGAAGCACAACCTCAATGCGAGCGCTGTCGGTTCACTGCAGGGCGAGTTTATGAGCTTAGAAAAAGACATCGCCTACGCGATTAAGCAGATGAATGCAGCGATCGCCGAATCGGATAAGTTCCTAGCTCAGTTGAATCAAAAATAACGCCCGTAGACACAAATAAACATAAGCCCGTATGAACCCAATCATTATTACTGGCGGCCCTGGCGCCGGAAAAACCAAACTGATCAATGCCTTGGGTGATGCGGGTTACCCCACCTTCGCAGAGTCCTCTCGCCAGTTAATCGAACAGCAGAGCCAACTTGAGAACGGTATCTTACCTTGGTTAGACCTTCCGGGCTTTGCACGCCTATGTTTAACCGTAATGAGCGAACAAAAAGACCAAGCCAGTCAGCATCCTGTTGCCTTTCTCGATCGTGCCATTCCAGACATTTGTGGCTATTTGGCTCAGGCGAAACTAGAGATAAACACAACCTACCGAGAAGCGAGCCAAGGTTATCACCCCCAAGTGTTGTTCTGTCGCCCTGAGGCTTCAATTTATGTACAAGATGATGTGAGACCTTATCCGTTTGAGGAGGCGCTAGAGATTCACCACGCGTTAGAAAGAGTCTACCAAGAACTTGGCTATGAGGTAGTTGAAGTGCCGTTTATGCCAGTCGAAGAACGGCTTCAATTCGTTGAGCGTTACTTATGTATCAAAAGCTAGATCCCCAACTCGGTCGTTCCTCCCTCTTGAGGATGACGAAGACTTAAACACTCTTCGTATCTCGTTTAACCGTATCTAAACAAACTAAAAAACAAAAGCCCCGAGCAGCTAGGCTACTCGGGGCTTTCTTATCTACTTAGCTAGAAGCTAGTCAGCTGGCAATTAAGCCTTAGCTGGACGTGCTGCACGCTTACGTTCGTTTTCAGTAAGAAGCTTCTTACGGATACGAATGCTTACTGGCGTTACTTCTACTAGTTCATCTTCGTCGATGAACTCAAGAGCTTGCTCTAGAGTGTGACGGATAGGTGGCGAAAGAACCTGTGCTTCATCAGTACCAGATGCACGAACGTTCGTTAGCTGCTTACCTTTCAGACAGTTTACTGTCAGGTCGTTTGAACGGTTATGAATACCGATAATTTGACCTTCGTATACTTCATCCGCGTGCTCAGCAAATAGACGACCACGTTCTTGTAGGTTGAATAGTGCGTAAGTCAGAGCTTTACCAGTTGCGTTCGAGATTAGAACACCGTTGTTACGTTGACCGATTACGCCGCCTTTGTGAGGGCCGTAGTGATCAAATGAGTGGTAAAGAAGACCAGAACCAGACGTTAGAGTTAGGAACTCAGTTTGGAAACCGATAAGACCACGAGAAGGCATCATGAAGTCCATGCGAACACGGCCTTTGCCATCTGGAGACATATCAGTTAGCTCACCTTTACGTAGACCGATGTTTTCCATGATGCCACCTTGGTGCTCTTCAAGCACGTCGATAGTCACAGTTTCAAACGGTTCAGTTAGGTTGCCATCTTCGTCTTTCTTGATGATAACTTCTGGACGAGATACAGCTAGTTCGAAGCCTTCACGACGCATGTTTTCAATCAGGATAGACAGGTGAAGTTCACCACGACCTGAAACACGGAAGCGATCCGGGTTATCAGTTTCTTCAACACGTAGTGCAACGTTGTGTACTAGTTCTTTTTCTAGACGCTCAAGGATGTTACGTGAAGTAACGAACTTACCTTCTTTACCCGCGAACGGAGAAGTGTTTACTTGGAACGTCATTGTTACTGTTGGTTCGTCAACAGAAAGCGGAGTCATTGCTTCAACATTGTTTTGGTCACAGATAGTGTCTGAAATCTTCAGCTCACCAAGACCAGTGATTGCAATGATGTCGCCAGCGTTAGCTTGCTCAACTTCGTGACGGTCAAGACCTAGGTAACCAAGAACTGTACCTACTTTACCGTTACGTTTTTTGCCTTCTGCATTCACGATAGTTACTTGTTGGTTTGGTTTAACTGAACCACGAGTAACACGAGCAACACCGATAACACCTACGTAAGAGCTGTAATCAAGTTGCGAAATTTGCATTTGTAGTGGACCGTCAAGGTCAACAGAAGGAGCATCTACTGTATCAACAACAGCTTGGAACAATGGTTCCATGTTCTCGCCAGTTTCGCCTTCAGTCATTGTTGCCCAACCGTTTAGAGCTGAAGCGTAAACAACTGTGAAGTCTAGTTGCTCATCAGTAGCACCTAGGTTGTCGAAAAGGTCGAATACTTGATCCATAACCCAATCAGGACGAGCGCCTGGGCGGTCAATCTTGTTGATTACAACGATTGGCTTAAGACCGTGTGCGAATGCTTTTTGCGTTACGAAACGAGTTTGAGGCATTGGGCCATCAACTGCGTCAACGATAAGCAGAACAGAGTCAACCATAGACATGATACGCTCAACTTCACCACCGAAGTCCGCGTGTCCCGGAGTATCTACGATGTTGATGCGGTAATCATTCCAGTTGATTGCTGTGTTCTTAGCAAGAATGGTAATGCCACGCTCTTTTTCGATGTCATTCGAATCCATGACACGCTCTTCAGCTTCACCACGAGACTCAAGAGTGCCTGACTGTTGTAGCAGTTTATCAACCAAAGTCGTTTTACCGTGGTCAACGTGCGCGATGATCGCGATATTTCTTAACTTATCAATCTGTGGAGTAGACATGGATTCTCGATTCACTCATAAAAGTAGCCGTCACTTATCTCAAAAGTTTGGATAATAACCGCTAGCTTGATTTAAAAAACGGTCAATAATATACCAGATTCTAGACAAAAACCCAGAAATATGTGATCTGAACCGGGGCTTTTTTCTTTATTAGCGATTCATATCCGCTTAACTTTGATTCAGTACAGTGTTGAACAGCCCAATTCGTAGGACTCTAAAAAAGTATCACCTGCGAGTGGCGAACCAAATCTCCCGCAAAATAACAAAAGTGGATTGACAACTTAGGCAATTCATTGCTGAATGGTGCTCGCTTATGTCTCATATTGGTGCACAGACAAACAATTGCACCAATAAGGTGCGCCCGGAGATCATTTTGGTGCAAAAACCAAATTAAGCAAAACCGAAAAACAAGTAAATCATTGAAATTAATGGAATAATTTTTTTGGCACGTTTTTGGCTATAGATAAATCAGCATCGATTAATGCACTTATAGACATTAATCAATGCTAGTTTCAACCGAATCGAGCTAATACCGAATTAATAACACTGGAGGTTATCCAAGATGTCAGTAGAAAATGTACTATCCCTGATCCAAGAGAACGAAGTTAAATTTATCGACTTACGTTTTACTGATACAAAAGGTAAAGAGCAGCATATCTCTATTCCTTCTCACCAAGTTGATGCAGACTTCTTCGAAGAAGGCAAAATGTTTGACGGCTCTTCAGTAGCTGGTTGGAAAGGCATTAACGAATCTGACATGGTAATGATGCCAGACGCAGCATCTGCTGTACTGGACCCATTCACAGAAGACGCAACACTAAACATCCGTTGTGACATCCTTGAGCCTGCAACAATGCAAGGCTACGACCGTGACCCACGCTCTATCGCTAAACGTTCTGAAGAGTACCTACGTTCTACAGGTATCGCAGACACAGTTCTAGTTGGTCCAGAGCCAGAATTCTTCCTATTTGACGACGTTAAGTTCTCAAACGACATGTCTGGTTCTTTCTTCAAGATCGATGACGTAGAAGCAGCTTGGAACACAGGTTCTGACTTCGAAGGCGGTAACAAAGGTCACCGTCCTGGCGTTAAAGGCGGTTACTTCCCAGTAGCTCCAGTAGATTCATCTCAAGACATCCGTTCAGCAATGTGTCTAGTAATGGAAGAGATGGGCCTAGTTGTTGAAGCTCACCACCATGAAGTAGCAACTGCGGGTCAAAACGAAATCGCTACTCGCTTCAACACGCTAACAGCGAAAGCTGATGAAACTCAAATCTACAAGTACGTTGTACACAACGTTGCTCACGCATTTGGTAAAACAGCGACATTCATGCCTAAGCCACTAGTTGGTGACAACGGTTCTGGTATGCACGTTCACCAATCTCTAGCAAAAGACGGCGTTAACCTGTTTGCTGGTGATAAGTACGGCGGCCTATCTGAAATGGCTCTTTACTACATCGGTGGTGTAATCAAGCACGCTCGTGCAATCAACGCGTTTGCTAACCCATCAACTAACTCGTACAAGCGTCTTGTACCTGGTTTCGAAGCACCTGTAATGCTTGCTTACTCAGCACGTAACCGTTCTGCTTCTATCCGTATCCCAGTAGTACCAAGCCCTAAAGCACGTCGTATCGAGCTACGTTTTGGTGACCCAGCAGCTAACCCATACCTATGCTACTCAGCAATGCTTATGGCTGGCCTTGACGGCATCAAGAACAAGATTCACCCAGGCGAAGCTATGGATAAAGATCTATACGACCTTCCTGCAGAAGAAGCAGCTGAAATCCCAACAGTTGCAGAATCTCTACAAGAAGCTCTAGCAGCGCTTAGCGAAGACCGTGAGTTCCTAACAGCTGGCGGCGTATTCTCTGACGATTTCATCGATTCTTACATCACTCTGAAATCTGACGACGTACAACGCGTGAACATGGCTACACACCCTCTTGAGTTTGAACTGTACTACTCAGTTTAATCTCCTGTAGAGATAAGCCATTTCTTACTGCAACCTTGTAAGAATCGCTGACTAAATATTAGGCTCGCCTCGCAGGTGGGCCTTTTTTTTATTCTCTCGACGCCCCCCACCTCGTACCATACCTTAGACAAAAGCCCTCAGAGGCTGTCGCGCTAAATACAATAAAACCAACGCCAAACGTGAAATCACCTAGCGGTGAAAAGAGGCTAAAGATATGAAAAACATACTGTTCCTAATCGGGTTAACAGTCGCGCTCTCGTGCTCTGCTCAAACTGTGTATACCTGGGTAGATGAAGATGGCGTGCTCCACTTTAGTGATAACCCTAGCGCTCAAGATGCCGAGGCTCTTCGCCTGCCAGATGTGCAAGCTTCAGCACCCGCCCCTAAATTTGAGGCCCCAACTCCGGTTGACGCCGCTGCTTCCTCTACAACTAAAACGCCAGCTAAAACCCAGGCAGAAACCGAAACCACAGAGCGCGAGGTTCCCACTCAATTAGCCCTCACCATGTTGACTCCAGTTCATGATCAAACCATTCGTAGTAATCGCGGCTTAATCCCGATTCAGATAGAGCTCAACCGAAAGCTTGGTATAGGTGAGCAATTACAATTGATGCTTGATGGCCGTCGTTATGGCGCCCCACAGACCCAACCTATGTGGGAATTAAAAGGTATCGATCGAGGTACTCACACCATTGCAATTCAAGCACATAGAAGCGGCAAGCTTATTGCATCTACTAGTCCAGTCACCGTGTATTTACATCGAGCGACGCTCAAGTAGGCCAATGTGTTAAAAGAGGCCAAATAACCTCTACTTTTCACCTAATCGAAGCAGCTTTCAGCGACTCTAATGAATTATCTTTAGCTTCTGGTTGATATGCGCCATACTTGAACTTAGCTACGCACCAATTTGGTGCATTGAGAAAAACACCAGTTCAAGGACGAAATAGTGAATCGATCAGCCAAAAGCGACAGCATAGATACACATCATCTTTCCAGCGCCATTCTCGACAATATGGTGACTTCGACATTGATGCTCGATGAGCAATTGTATGTCCGATACGCCAATCCGGCCGCTGAGCAGCTCTTTTCACAGAGCGCACGACGCATCGTTGATCATCCACTGAGCCAACTTATCCAACACGCTTCACTTGATTTGGCACTGTTGACGCAACCGCTACAAAGTGGCCAGAGCATTACCGACAGTGACGTTACCTTCGTTGTTGATAACCGCCCACTGATGCTTGAAGTCACGGTTAGCCCAATATCTTGGCAGCGAGAGACGCTGTTATTGGTTGAGATGCGCAAGATAGACCAGCAAAGACGCCTTAGCCAAGAGCTCAACCAACATGCACAACAACAAGCGGCTAAGTTGCTGGTACGCGGGTTAGCACATGAGATCAAAAATCCACTCGGTGGCTTAAGAGGTGCGGCGCAGTTACTTGGGAAAATGCTTCCTGATCAGTCTCTTAATGAATATACGCAGATCATTATTGAGCAAGCCGACCGCTTAAGAGCATTAGTCGACCGTCTGCTTGGCCCACAGAAGCCGGGGACTAAATCAGAAGAGAACCTTCACCAGATACTTGAGAAAGTCAGGCAGCTCGTAGAGCTCGAATCGGGTTCAACGCTCGCCATCGAAAGGGATTACGACCCGAGCCTACCGGACATCTTGATGGATTCGGCACAGGTTGAACAAGCGATGCTCAATATCGTGAGCAATGCAGCGCAGATTCTAAAGACTCAAGATTCTGGCAAAATCACCATTCGCACCAGAACGGTGCATCAAGCAAATATTCACGGGCAGCGACACAAACTCGCAGCGCGCATTGAGATCAGCGATAACGGTCCGGGCATCCCCGATGATTTAAAAGACACGCTGTTTTACCCAATGGTCAGCGGACGAGAAGGTGGAACAGGGCTGGGGCTATCGATTTCTCAAAACCTGATCGATCAACACAATGGGAAAATTGATGTTGAAAGCTGGCCAGGCAACACCACATTCACGATTTATCTACCGATTTAGGTCATAAGAACCTCGCTATTGGACAGCGAGATGAAAGGCTTAGCTCGGTAACACAAAGATTAAGACATCATAAAAACAACAATGATTATCACAATAGATTTGGCTGCAAAGGAATTGAATTATGAGTAAGGGATACGTTTGGGTCGTCGATGACGACAGCTCTATCCGCTGGGTAGTAGAGAAAACACTTTCATCTGCGGATATTAAGTGTGAAACATTTGCTGATGCTGAGAGCGTGTTGCTTGCGCTTGAGCGCGAGACACCGGACGTATTGGTGTCTGACATTCGCATGCCCGGCATTGACGGGATTGAGCTGTTGCATCAGGTTCATCAACGCTCTCCCGACCTGCCCGTGATCATTATGACCGCGCACTCAGACCTTGATGCGGCGGTGAATGCTTATCAAAAAGGCGCCTTTGAATATCTTCCAAAGCCGTTCGATATTGATGAAACACTGACTCTAGTCGAACGAGCGATCGCGCACAGCCAAGAGCAGAAACGCGAACAAGCCAGTGATGTCGCTGAAGACACCAACGCGCCAGAAATCATCGGTGAAGCACCGGCAATGCAGGAGGTTTTCCGAGCGATTGGCCGTTTGTCTCGCTCATCCATATCCGTGCTGATCAATGGTGAATCGGGTACCGGTAAAGAATTGGTCGCTCACGCTCTGCATCGTCACAGCCCAAGAGCTAAGAAGCCCTTCATTGCCTTGAACATGGCAGCAATCCCCAAAGATCTGATCGAGTCTGAACTGTTTGGCCACGAAAAAGGTGCCTTTACCGGTGCTAACAGCGTTCGCCAAGGACGCTTTGAACAAGCCAACGGCGGCACGCTTTTTCTTGATGAAATCGGCGACATGCCACTCGATATTCAGACTCGCTTGCTACGTGTACTTTCTGATGGCCAATTTTATCGTGTGGGTGGACACTCTGCGGTTAAGGTTGACGTTCGTATCGTTGCCGCAACCCACCAAGATCTTGAGCGCTTAGTGCATGAAGGCGACTTCCGTGAAGACCTTTTCCACCGACTCAACGTTATCCGAATCCATATCCCGGCACTTCGCGAACGTAAACAAGACATTGAAAAGCTGACTCATCACTTCCTAGCATCCGCCGCCGAAGAGCTCGGTGTTGAAGTGAAGACACTGCATCCTGAGACCATTTTGAAGCTCAACCAGCTCAATTGGCCGGGTAACGTGCGTCAGCTTGAAAACATTTGTCGTTGGCTTACCGTGATGGCCAGCGGCAGCGAAATTCTTCCTTCAGACCTGCCACCAGAGCTGCTAGAAGAAAAAGTGGTGACCACCTCAGGAACTGGAGATAACTGGCAACAACTGCTCGCTAATTGGGCAAAGTGTGCGCTTGATTCAGGAGAAAAAGAGCTGCTAACTTATGCTCTGCCAGAATTTGAACGTATACTGCTAGAAGCTGCACTCCACCACACTAATGGTCATAAACAGGATGCAGCTAAGGTTTTGGGATGGGGAAGAAACACCCTAACTCGTAAACTCAAAGAACTGTACTAGACCTTATATGATTCTCGATGCAGCTACTTTTTAACCAAAAAAGTGTCGCTTGGTTTGAATAGTGTCGGTACAATTACAGTGCGCTATTCACCAAAGTTGTAGCTAAAGATGTCTTTGAAAACACAAATTACTTTGAGAACCGCAGTGGTTCTGCCATTCGTGATGATTTTTCTGTTCACTATGGGTGTAATGGTTTTCACTCAAAAGCTAAGCTACAAAGAGATGGTGAGTGATGTTAGTGCACGCCAGCTGACATCACTGACTGACAATGTTCATCAAAGCCTGTCTAATTTTTTAGAAAAGCCATTTCACGCCAACCTCTCGCTCAGCCATAACATCGGCTACCACCATCTTTATCAAGCAGGCAATCTTAGTAAGGTCCAAGACTATATTTTTTATACGTTTTCAGACCATTACACTGCTGTACCTCAACTCGATGCGATCGGCTTTGGTTCTGAAGATGGTAACTACGTCGGTTTCCGCAAAGAAGCCAACAAAGGCTACACCTTGATGATGCAAGACGAACGCACCAATGATCAGCTGGTCATTTACCGTGGCAGCAAAATTAGTGAAGACATTCGATCGGTGATTTCAGGTTACGATCCTAGAATCCGTCCTTGGTACACACCCATTGCGACACAGAAAAAACCGTTATGGTCACCAATTTATGCCAATGCTGACGAACGTCAAGAAATCACCTTATCTGCTCTAGCGCCTATCTATGATGATAATGAATTCAAAGCCGTCGTAGTCAGCGACATCAAAATCAATACCTTCAATGCGTTTCTCAGAAAGCTCAAAGATAGAACGGATGCCTCTGTTTACATCATCGATAAGCAGCAACGCTTGGTCGCGCACTCAGGCGGAGGCAGTGTCGTTTCATGGGGCACAGGACAAACCAACAAAGGGCAACGCAAACTAGCAACAGAGAGTGCTAATCCAGTCATACGTGAGAGTGCTAGCTACGTAGAGCAATTCCACCTAATCGAGAATTTGGGCGAGCAGCGCTTTAGTTTTAGCCTAGACAACGAACGCTACTTCAACCAAATCACCCCATACGAAGATGAGCACGGGCTCACGTGGTTTATTGGGGTGTCGATCCCTGAAAGCAATCTGCTCGGTGAATTGCCAGAAAATCAAAGAAACAGTTGGTTGCTTGGGCTAGCACTGAGCTGCATTGGGGTCATTGCAGGATTAATTGCCTTTAATCGCGCAACCCAACCCATCACCTCGACAGCGGATGCGGCAAAACGCCTTGCTAAGGGCGATTGGGACGCGAGCATGCCAAAAACAGGGCATATATATGAAACCAGCATGTTGGTCGAGTCATTCAATGAAATGACCAACAACTTAAAGGCTTCGTTTCATGCATTACAGTCTCAACTTACCTATGACTCATTAACCAAGCTATACAGCCGTGAAGGCTTTATTGACGCTGCCAAGAAACACCCCGACAACGAAAAAGGCACACTGTATTTGATTGGTATTGATCGCTTCCGAGACATCAATGACAGCCTAGGTCATTACAATGGCGACCAGCTACTTATCATTGCGGCCGCTCGTTTAAGAGGCACACTGCCATCCGAATACCTACTAGCTCGCACTGGTGGTGATGAGTTTGCCATCTACGCGCCAAACGTAACGCAAAGCGATGATGTTCAGCTGCTGACTAACCGCTTACTTCAAACCTTCGCTTCCCCATTTTCAATGGAATCGGAAAGCGTGGTGATTAAGGTATCGATGGGGATAGTGAATGTCTCGAATCTTCACGACATTACACTCCTGCTACGCAGCAGCAGCATTGCATTGAGCAATGCGAAACAAGACAAAACCAGTGTCTGTATTTATAGCCTTGAAATGGGCAAAGCATCGAGACATCGCACCAAGATGTTAGCGCGGATGAACCGAGCGATTGAACTTCAACAGTTCGAACCGTTTTATCAGCCTATTATTGATCTGGAATCTGGCTCGACCATAGGAGCAGAAGCTTTAGCTCGCTGGATAACGGATGAAGGGGTGATCTCGCCACTCGAGTTCATTCCTCTCGCGGAAGAGAGCGGGCTCATTGACGATATCGGAAAACAAATTCTGCATAAGTCGTGTCGAGATACAGCCATCGCGATTGAGTCAGGAAAATGGAGCAAGGACTTCTCGATTCACGTCAACCTGTCGGTCGTTCAGCTAAGCGAAAGTGGCTTTGTGGAACAAGTAAAAGGCACGTTGCGAGACACAAATCTGCCAGCAAGCAACCTGACACTAGAGATCACCGAATCACGCATCGTCGACAACGACCCGACCATCATCGATAACATGCTGACTCTAAAAGCACTAGGGATATCAATTGCGATTGATGACTTTGGTACCGGCTATTCGTCACTGGCTTACTTACACAAACTGCCATTCGACTGCCTTAAGATCGACCGCAGCTTTGTCAGCAAACTTGATAAAGAGAACCTAGATAGCTCCATCGTCGCGGCCATCGTTAACATCACTAAGGGCTTCAAAGTAAGCTTGGTGGCAGAGGGCGTTGAAACACAGCAACAGGCTGAACTTCTCAAGCAGCTGCAGTGCCCGCTTGCTCAAGGCTTCTTATACAGTCGCCCAGTTCCGTTTGACCAATGGCCTACCGACCTCATCAACTCCAAGCAAAGTGCCAAGGTCAAACAAAATACCACTGAGAGTCTCACCTAAACCAGGCAGAAATCGAATGAGTCAGATACAAAAATGCCAGCATGATGCTGGCATTTTTTATTGTTCTATTCTCTATCGAGCGATTAGATAACGCGAGAGAATTGCTGCTGGCGAGCCTTTGCGCGTAAGTATTTATCAAAACACATACAGATGTTACGGATCAGCAAGCGGCCACGCAGAGTAACGCGGATTTCTTTGTCATCGACTTCAACCAAATCATCGTTGATGAAGGTTTGTAGAAGCTCTAAATCTTCTTTGAAGTAGCGATTAAAGTTAACCGAGAACTCAGATTCGATCATTGTTTTATCAAGCTTGAAGTTACAAATCAGCTGCTTGATCACTTCACGACGTAGAAGGTCGTCACTGTCTAGAGCAACACCTTTCCAAAGTGCATGACGCAGGTCATTCACCTGAGCGTAGTACTTCTTCAGCTCTTTCTGATTTTGTGCGTAAGCATCACCAACCATAGAAATCGCAGAAACACCGAAACCAATTAAGTCAGCTTCACCTTGGGTGGTGTAGCCTTGGAAGTTACGATGCAGAATACCTTCACGCTGTGCTACGGCTAGCTCATCTTCAGGTAGTGCGAAGTGATCCATACCAATGAACTGGTAACCCGCTCCCGTTAGCGTCTCGATGGTATCTTGCAAGATAGCCATTTTCTCTTTCGCTTCAGGTAGATCTTCGTCTTTAATCTTACGCTGCGCCGCAAACAGCTGAGGCATGTGTGCGTAGTTAAATACCGATAAACGGCCCGGCTTCATTTCTAACACTTGCTTCAATGTTTCAGCGAACAAAGCTTGAGTCTGCTTTGGTAGGCCGTAGATCAAATCCAGATTAGTTGAACGGAAGCCTAGCTCTTTCGCTCGTTTAACCATCGCAATGATGAACTCTTCATCTTGCTCACGGTTAACCAGTTTCTGCACTTCTTTATTGAAGTCTTGCACGCCAATGCTCAGGCGGTTGAAGCCTTCGTTACGCAGGTGGTCAAGTACGTCTAGCTCAATCTCACGCGGGTCAACTTCAATACTGATTTCAGCGTCAGCGGTGAAGTTAAACTCTTCACGCAAAATACTCATCAAACGAGTGATTTGTGTTTTGGTCAAGAACGTTGGCGTACCACCACCGAAGTGCAATTGCGTCACTTCACGGCCATTCAATAAAGAGGCGCGTTGGCGGATTTCATGTTCAATCACATCAAGGTACTCATCCGCTTTATGCGAGTGACGAGTAATGACTTTATTACAACCACAGTAGTAACAAAGCTTGTGGCAGAACGGGATATGCACGTAAAGAGAGAGTGGACGCTCAGGATATTGAGTACACGCCATGTCGTAATCAGCGACGGTAAACGCTTCATGAAACTCCAACGCAGTTGGGTATGAGGTGTAACGAGGTCCCGAATAGTTGTACTTGTTTAAGATCTCTTGATCCCAAACGATTTGCTGATTCGTTGTTACTGGCTTGCTCGACATAGCGGTATTTCCAATTTAGATCCGCGAGAACCTAAGGTCTCTCAAATCATTTTACATACATTAAAATATAGACGGGTTATTTTGCCACACGACCTGTAAGGTCGTTCCAAGACAAAATCAATTTTTTAGACAAAAACTCAGAACTGCTAGCTTGATCACTAACAAAGCGTCGGGATTAACGAGACGCAAAAGGTAAGAAGGCTCATTTAACACTATCTATAAAGATAAGGTGTCTCAAGAACACCCTGTATTAAACAAGCCTCTATTTTAAATAGTCTTAGCGACTAGATCATCTGAATGTTGATTTGGTTGTTGAGAGGTTTAACCTTCTCTTGCAACCTTTTCAGATCTTCAATGACCGCATCATTCAAGCGAGTCTCTGCCTTATGGCGCGTGAGATTCTGCTGCATGCGCTCTTTCTTCGTCAGTTCCTGTCTTGCCTCTCCGCGAGCCATATCTTTTACGATATGGTACAGCTCAGAAAGAGCAGGATACTCAGAATCAAAATCGACACGCTCATCACCCTGAACATTATCCATAATGATACACACTCGGATACTGATCTCAGGTAAGTCACATTGCCCTTGAATGCCCGCTAAGCACAAAGTATTTACGTTTTCGTAAATCGTCGCGTTGCGTTTTTCAATGGCTAGTGCTTGATGCTGCTTTTGCAACTCCGTCTGCTTCTTCACTTGAAGTAGAAGGTAACCTGCGTAAGAGCCCAAGCCGAGAATGATAATTCCACCAGCAATTGCTAATAAGGTTACGTTCATTGGCTATTAACCTTTAAAGCTGTCTAAATCGAAATCTTCGAATTGAGATAGCAAGTCTTCGTCAGAGCTCGCTTTCTTCTTAGAGGCAACCGGTGCTTCTTCGAAGATCTCTTCTTCATCGTCTTCTGGCTCTAGTAGACCTAAGCGGCCCATTAGGTGTTCGATACGATCAAGTTTCTCATCAACAAACTTCTGTAGACCAGCACCTAGGTTTTCACCATTTTCGATACGATCTAGGAGTGTGTTCAGTTGAGCGTCATTCTCAAGCATCTCTAACTCTTGTTCGTTAGATAGCTTGCGCTCTTGTTTAGTCGGCTTCTTCGCTGGTTCAACGATCAGCGGAATTTTTTTCTTGCTGCCTAAACGTGGATCACGAGCTTGTGCAGCTTTACGCTGTTTTGCTTCGCTACCATCTGAGTGACGGCTGCCAGACTTAAGGCCTTTACGCTTTTTAACACGCTTACGTTCACGACCTTCAACATCAGATTCACTACGGTTACGAGTAACCATAGGCTCCGGAGCGCCAAGTGCTCCCGGCTTTCTTGATTTCTTACTACGACCCATTACTGCACTTTCCTCAGTAAAATTACATCATTTCCAAAAAATTCTAGTTCGAGCTTATCCCGCTCTGCCAAAAACTGGAATGTTTGACGACTAAAGAAGACAACATGAGTCGGGTCATTCTTGTAGTGCCAACCAGCAAACGCATCTACGTCTATTACTAGCTTAGTCATAAGACCAATCCAGCCTTTGGGTTTAACTAAATTCAACCATTGCTGCCACACTTTGTCTGGGTGATAAAGATGCTCTATCACCTCCGTGGCAGTCATAAAGTCATACGTTTTTTCCAACACAGAGGGTTCTGGGTGGTAATAGATATCGTACAACTCCATGGTGTGTCCGGCTTCTTCTAACATAATAGATAGCGTAGGGCCTGGGCCACAACCAAAATCCAACCCGTGTGAGTTAGATGAAATTTTGTCTGTTAGTGGATCCGCGATGCGAGATAAAAAGCGGCGATAGCCTGCATCACTAGGATCGTTCTCATGGAGATCATAGTGTGCTTTTTCTTCTTTTGCTTCTAACCTTTGTTCAGGTTTAACAAATACCAGTTCACATTGCTGACACTGCAGATAGGCTCTGCGTTTGTCTTCAAAATAGTGATTCACGCCTTGGTGATGGCATAAGGGACAAGTATACATAGCACATCCTTAAACAGGGATGCGAAACATACCAGAAACTGAGTTTATAGTGGAGAGGTATTGGGTGTTTTTTCATCAAATCAATAAAAAAAGCGATAGGAAAACCTATCGCTCTCTAAATCTGCCTATATCGGCCAAAATTTGCATACTCAACTTGGTACACAAATCTCCATTTGTTATTGGTGCTTTCCATGCCAAATTTGTTTGTTGTTCATCGTCCTGATGAGTTTTGGCTATCCTTTTCTAACACCTTGTTGCTGGGCTGTCCTAGCCTGATCCATTTCTGTCTATACCGTTAGACTAGATGATCATCCATATCTAAGTCAGCTCCTAGCTGATGGCGGTTACTTTACCGTGTTACAAAAAGACTACAAGAGTGCGACTTCACACTTTTGTACACAAATCGATCACACATTGATAAATCAGACATAAACACAAAACGCATTAATAAAACCAATACAAAAGAAAACGCCCCGACCATGACTGATCGGGGCGTCTCTTCAATCTCGCTCGAACGTACATTCCTTTACTCTGGCTAAGAGCAAGAAACCGACAAATTAGTGTAAACCACCAACGTACTTCGATAAGGTATCAATATCAGCGTCTGTTAACTTTTTAGCTACATCACGCATCATCGCATTCATGTCGTTATTACGGTCACCATCGCGGAATTTTTCAAGTTGAGCCTTGATGTAATCTGCGTGCTGACCTGAAATCTTAGGGAAACCAGAAAGTTCGGTACCATTACCACGAGGGCCATGACAAGCAATACACGCCGTTACGCCGCGTTCTGCGTTACCCGCTGTGTAAAGAACCTTACCTTCATCTACTACATTTTCAGGAGTAGAGTTACTAGAGATAGGTAGAGAGGCGTAGTATGCCGCTAGGTCAGCCATATCTTCTTCAGATAAAGGCATCGCCATTGCACCCATTACAGGTTCGTAACGACCTTGCTTACCACCACTTGTCATACCTAGCTTAAGCTCTTTTAACTGCTTCTCTAGATACTTCTCATGTTGACCAGCCAGCTTAGGGTACTGAGTGATCAGGCTGTTGCCGTCAGCACCGTGGCAGGCAACACATGTTTGTGATTTGGCTTTACCAGCTTCAATACTACCTTGAGCCCATACTGAGCAGCTGGCTAAAAGACTCAAAATTAGCGCTAATTTCTTCATGACATTCCATTATAATTATCAAGCTTCCAGTACCACTCTATGTTGCCACTCATGGTACAATAGGCGACCTTATGCCGAGCACGGTTATTTTACACAAATTCACAAAAAAGTAATCAATCGACTACACAAAGTCGAGATGGAGTTAACAGTGAGCGTAAAAATTCATTATCAAAACACGCATTTCATTACCAGTGCACCTGATATTCGTCATTTACCAGAAGACGAAGGGATCGAAATTGCGTTTGCAGGACGCTCCAATGCTGGTAAATCTAGCGCGCTAAATCGCGTTACAAACCAAAAAAGCTTGGCGAAAACCAGTAAAACACCCGGTCGAACTCAGCTAATCAACCTATTTAAGGTAACGGACGGTTGTCATATCGTCGATTTACCTGGATATGGCTTTGCTCAAGTACCACTTGAGATGAAGAAAAAATGGCAGAAGTCGCTAGGTGAATACCTACAACGACGTGAAAGCCTGAAAGGTTTAGTGGTATTGATGGATATCCGTCACCCAATGAAAGACCTTGACCAACAAATGATCTACTGGGCTATCGATAGCCGCATCCCAGTACAGGTTTTGTTAACAAAAGCAGACAAACTGAAAAGTGGTGCGCGTAAAGCACAGCTACTGAAAATCCGTAACGATGCAAAATCTTTCGGTGGTGATGTTGCGGTTGATGTCTTCTCATCAATGAAGGGCATCGGCGTTGACCAACTGCGTGCCAAGATGGATGAGTGGTTTGCGCCTGCGCTTGCAGACCAACTGATCGATGAGTTAGCAGACGAAGAACACAACGATTCAGAGTAGTCTCTATATAGAGGGGGACTAGCTCGCCACTATCAAGTGTTCGCACCTTATCAATGCCCCTCCTTATATAGGCGGGGTATTTTTTTCTGTAAATTCGTGAGTTAAAGCGACCAACAATATCTCTTCGATGGCGCAATCCATCCAAATTACTGCCGAAGCCCTGAAATACAGCACCGAGAAACAACAGAAAATCATGGACTACATTGAGCATTCACCGACTCAATACACTGATAAATAAGGTGTAACCCATCAATCCTTTATCGATAACTTGTAAAATAAAAGTTATTTCAAGTGATAAAACAATCGACTTAGAGACGGATTTAAATTACCAAAAGCTGATCGAATTCCAGATCTAAGGCAAATCAGGGGTTTATCACTGTGCTTGAGAAAGTGTAATAAAAGGCACTAAAAATGAGAGGTTTTACGGGGGAATGATAGGTTGGAAATATTTTTCTTTCGCACAAGAAAAAACGCCCCAGTCAAATACTGACTGGGGCGGCTGAATCAGCCTAATCCAATAACGTGAAACAAAAGGTCTGAAAGATAGAACATCTTACCTCTGTACCCTACGAGATTTAATGTACAACAATTGCTCAGAAATGAAAACAATTTTTGTAGTTTTTTTTCATGAATGTTTTATTAAAACACCTAAATTCTTATTACGACTTAACTTTATTTGAGACAAAAAAAAGCCAGTGTTTGTGCACTGGCTCATACTAATTTGCTTATTAAGGTCAAAAACTGATTAGTGGGCTTGATCCCAGTTGTCACCGTGGCCAGCTTCCGCGACAAGCGGCACTTCTAGCTCTGCAGCGGATTCCATCAATTCTTGTACTTTACTTTCAATTTCGGCTAAAGATGACTCTTCCACTTCAAACACCAATTCATCGTGTACCTGCATAAGCAGTTTTACACGACCATCGCCTTCCGCTTGAATCCACTCATCCACCAACAACATCGCTTTCTTAATGATGTCCGCTGCTGTGCCTTGCATTGGCGCATTGATCGCCGCGCGTTCAGCAGCTTTACGACGCATGCCATTACGAGATTGAATCTCAGGAAGGTGCAGTCGACGACCGTAAATGGTTTCAACGAAGCCTTGCTCTGAAGCAGCACTGCGCGTGTCTTCCATATACTGCATTACGCCAGGGTAACGCTCGAAGTAAGTGTCCATGTAGTGCTGTGCTTCGCCACGAGGAATACCCAGTTGCTTAGCCAAGCCAAAGGCACTCATACCGTAGATAAGACCGAAGTTAACGGCTTTAGCACGACGACGTTGTTCAGTGGTCACACTCTCAATATCAACACCAATGATCTCAGCAGCCGTTGCCGCGTGGATATCTTTGCCTTGTTGGAATGCTTCCAGAAGCGCTTTATCACCCGAAAGGTGCGCCATGATACGCAATTCAATTTGAGAGTAATCGACCGCTAGAATCTTCCAGCCATGTTGTGCAACGAATGCTTGGCGGATACGACGACCTTCTTCATTACGAATTGGGATGTTCTGTAGGTTTGGATCTGTTGAAGACAAACGACCCGTTGCTGTCACCGCTTGGTGATAAGACGTATGAACACGACCCGTTTCAGCGTTGATCATCTTCGGTAGTTTATCTGTGTAGGTCGACTTGAGTTTCGCAAGGCCACGATACTCAATGATCAGCTTAGGTAGCGGGTAATCAAGAGCCAGCTCTTGCAGCACTTCTTCGTTGGTTGAAGGTGCACCTGATGGCGTTTTCTTGATAACAGGCAGACCCATTTTCTCAAACAGGATCGCTTGCAGCTGTTTTGGCGAGTTCATGTTGAACTCTTGCTCTGCAATCTCGTAGGCTTTCTGTTCTAGCTCATCCAATCGAACCGCAATCTCTTGCGATTGAGCGCCTAGCAGCATGTCATCGATGAATACGCCAGTGCGTTCAATGCGAGACATAACAGGGATCAGTGGTACTTCGATTTCTTCATAGATGGCTTTTAGCTTTTCATCTTGCTCAATGTTTTCCATCAAACGGTTATGAAGACGTAGTGTCACGTCAGCATCTTCTGCTGCGTATGGAGACGCTTCTCCCAGCTCAATCTGGTTGAAAGTAAGCTGCTTCTTACCTTTACCTGCGATTTGCTCAAATGAGATGCAGCTGTGCTGAAGGAAACGCAGCGCTAGGCTATCCATATCATGCTTGCCGCCAACGCTATTAAAAACATAAGACGCTAGCATGGTGTCGTGCTTGATGCCTTTCATCTCGATACCGTAGCGCGCTAAAACGCTCATATCGTACTTCAGGTTTTGACCGACTTTAGCCTGTGCGTCATCTTCAAGAATCGGCTTAAGCTGTTCAAGTACCCAATCACGGTCGAGTTGTTGAGGTGCATCTAGGTAATCATGGGCAACCGGTACGTAAGCGGCAACGCCTTCTTCGGTTGCGAATGATAGACCAACAAGGTTAGCCACCATGTAGTCCAAGCTGTCTGTTTCAGTATCAAAGGCAAACACCTCTGACGCTTTCAGTTTCTCTAGCCACGCATTAAAAGAGGCTTCATCTAAGATGGTTTCGTAGTTGCTGCGATCAATCGTCACTGCAGAGGTGTTCATTTCTACGGTAGAAGTGGTTGATGCCGTGCTGCTACGCACAGCACCCGACTTTTCATCCGCCTCAACCACACCGCTGCCGCCTTCCAGTAGCTCGTTCAACCAAGATTTGAAGACCAGTTGACCGTATAGCTTAATCAGCTCATCCGTATTTGGTTGTGCTTTTACAAGCGACTCAGGTGTCTCTTCTAACTCGACGTCCAGTTTGATCGTTGCAAGCTCGTAAGACATCTCAGCGTTGTCTTTATTATCAATCAGCTTCTTAGCCATGGTTTTTGAACCACGGAAGCCAAGAGCGGCAATATCATCCAGGTTTTGATACAGCTTTTCGATGCTACCAATGCCTTGTAGTAGAGCAGTTGCTGTTTTGTCACCAACACCTGGAACGCCAGGAATGTTATCCACTTTATCGCCCATCAGTGCAAGGTAGTCGATAATCAGCTCAGGTGGGATGCCAAACTTCTCTATCACGCCTTCGCGATCCATAACCACGTTGGTCATGGTGTTGATCAAAGTAACGTTGTCATCAACCAGCTGCGCCATATCTTTATCGCCAGTACTGATCAAAACCGGCATGCCCGCTTTAGATGCTTGAGAAGCTAGCGTACCAATCACATCATCCGCTTCAACGCCTGGGATCGAGATAAGTGGTAGACCCATTGCGCGAATCACGTTGTGCAAAGGTTCGATCTGACAACGTAGATCATCCGGCATAGGTGGACGATTAGCCTTGTACTCTGGGTACATGTCATCACGGAACGTCTTTCCTTTTGCATCAAAAATAACCGCAATACGATCAGAAGAAAATTGACGCATCATGCTGCGCAGCATGTTAACTACACCGTAAACAGCGTTAGTTGGGATATCACCATTGCTCATTGTGCCAGGGTAAGCATGGAACGCGCGATATAGGTAAGAAGAGCCATCGATCAGAATCAATGGATTATCAGGAATACGAGCCATAATGTTTGTGTATCCAGTAAGTACAGAAATTATCTGTTAAGAATGCCACGTCTGTTGGTTGGATTCCACGTTGTCGATCTGTATCCGTTCACTCGGTTGTGTTCGTTATAATCGATTTGTTGTTATTTTTTGTTCTTAGACGCAAGCGTTCTGTGGATAACTCTGTTTATATTATTTATCCACCCTGTTGAGAACTACGGTGAACAACTCAAAAAACACCAATAAACAACTGAAAATAAAGAATAATTTTACAGATCGAACAGATGATCAACGATCTTTTCTCGATCTTGCGTTGTGGAAAAGAATGCTGATGGCGTTTTATTCATAAAAATACGTGCCACTAAATATGCATCTTGTTGAAATGGTAGGTATAAAAAAAGCGACACCCGAAGATGTCGCCTAGCAAAAACCGGTAAAGCCATTCAAATTGAATACCACAGCTTTACCTAAAAGCTATAAATTACACTGGAAGCAATGTGAGCAATGTCGTGTCAAAAAGAACTTAGTACAAGTTCGCGAGAATTCTGTTGGGTAACCAAGTAGATACTTGAGTACTTAACATCCTTGTGAACATTTCCTCATTCCCTAAGACGAAGTTAATAATAATGATTCTCATTTAATAGTCAACACTTAAATGATAATAAATCTCATTTGATTTATAAACCGTTAACAGCAGTGCTTAAATTTGCTTCAAAAAATGGATTCTATGGTCATTAATGTCTTCTTTTTCTTCAAATCTTTCGATTAGGTAACCGTTTCTCAATAACAGGCGCAACATTGCAGGGAACTGGTTACGAGACTTAACCTTTAACTGTCTGTAGCCCTGCTCTTTCGCCCACTGTTCCTGAACGTCTAATTGCGCCTGTGCAACGCCTTTGTTCCTCGCGAGCGGTGACACGCCACCAAACCAGCTGTAAAAAGTATCTTGATCCAATTCATAGCCGATCTTAAAGCCAAGCAACACGCCAGCTTCTTCAGCCACTAAGATAAGGCTCTTTTTCCCTGCCAGCCGCTCTGACAGAGAAGCGACACTCTCTTTTTTAGCGAACTCAGAGATCTGCTCGACCACAGACACCACTTCTTCTAAAGAACCTTCACGTACGACAACTGACATCTTATTCATCCTTATAAACGAAAGGGCTGGCACAATGGCCAACCCTTTACTGATCACTTAAGTGAGATCTACACGGTTACTTTTCTTTTAAATGCTCAGCAGCTTGTGCGTTATCTTCAGCAAGCCACTCTGCGACATCTTTAGCGAAGTAAGTAAGAATGCCATCAGCGCCAGCACGCTTAAAGCACAACAGTGATTCCATGACGGTTTCGCGCTCTTTCAGCCAGCCGTTTTGAATCGCCGCTTTGTGCATCGCGTATTCACCAGATACTTGGTAAGCAAACGTAGGCGCTTGCAGTTCGTGCTTAACACGACGAACAATATCAAGGTAAGGCATGCCTGGTTTCACCATCACCATGTCCGCACCTTCATTAAGATCCATCGCGACTTCATGAATCGCTTCATCGCTGTTGGCTGGATCCATCTGGTAGTTCTTCTTGTTACCACCTTTCAGGTTCGAAGCACTGCCAACTGCATCACGGAATGGGCCGTAGTAGCACGATGCATATTTTGCAGAGTACGCCATAATCTGAGTATGAATATGGCCCGCTTCTTCTAACGCTTCACGGATCTTACCAATGCGACCATCCATCATATCCGATGGGGCAACTACGTCAGCACCCGCTTCAGCGTGTGATAATGCTTGCTTGATCAAGACTTCAGTCGTCTCGTCATTCATCACGTAACCATCTTCATCGATGATGCCGTCTTGGCCGTGAGTGGTGAACGGGTCTAGTGCTACGTCAGTAATAACGCCAATGTTTGGCACATGCTCTTTTAGTAAACGTACAGCGCGCTGCACCAAACCTTCTGAGTTATGAGCTTCAGCTGCGCATAAACTTTTAGCATCTTGGTTCACGACTGGAAATAGAGCAATCGCAGGAACACCCAGCTTTGACAGGTAATCTGCTTCCTCAAGCATGTAGTCGATCGACAAGCGTTCAACACCTGGCATTGACTCGACAGGCTCGCGGCGGTCTTTACCCATCAGGATAAACATTGGGTAGATTAGATCATCCACAGACAATTGATTTTCTGCCATTAGGCGACGGCTAAAGTCGTGCTTACGCATACGGCGCATACGGCGACCTGGGAATTGACCTTGAATTGAAACAGACACTAGATTCTCCTTGCCTATTCTAAGCACCGAAATACTTAGATATGAAAAGTGCTAAATACAGGCAAAAGCATATCACTGATGGCTCAGGACGCTAGCAGTAAAATATGAAACCTACTCAAAAATAGGGATAAATGGCAAAAAATGACCTTCTCCTCACACTGCCGTATACTCATGACAACTCAGTAAAGACCGCTTTCAGGACAAAACAATGATCGACACCCATGCTCATATTTACGCTAGCGAATTCGATGAAGACCGCGAACAAGTTGTGCAGCGCGCACTGGCTCAAGGGATTGATACCATTCTATTGCCGAACATCGATTTAGAATCTATCGAACCAATGTTAGCAACGGAAGCGCAGTTTCCTGATGTGTGCCGTTCAATGATGGGCTTACACCCTTGTTATGTGGATGCGAATATCGAGCAAACCCTCAAAACCATTCGAGCTTGGTTTGATAAGCATGACTTTATCGCCGTGGGTGAGATTGGTATCGACTTGTACTGGGATAAAACCTTCAAGGCTGAACAAGAGATGGCGTTTGTGACTCAACTGCAGTGGGCAAAAGAGCTTGATCTACCTGTGGTGATCCACACTCGTGATTCCATTGAAGAGACACTTGCCCTACTTCGTAAAGAACAAGATGGCAGCTTACGCGGGGTATTCCACTGCTTTGGTAGCAGCTTAGAGGAAGCTCAAGCGATCAACGAGCTAGGCTTTCATTTAGGTTTAGGCGGCGTTTCGACCTTTAAGAACTCTGGGATGGATAAGGTGATTCCACATCTTGATATGAATTACGTCATCCTAGAGACAGATTGCCCATACTTAGCACCAACACCGAATCGCGGTAAACGCAATGAACCAGCCTACACAGAATTAGTAGCAAAACGCATCGCTGAATTGCGCGGCAAAAGCATCGAAGAGGTGAATGCAATCACCACAAAAAATGCAATCAGCTTATTCAACTTGTAAAAACCTATACAATTCAACAAAAAATGTAAGTTTTGTATATTTTGTTGAATGAACTATTAAACTAGTACAACATAAGCCGCCTGAATATCTCGACGGTAATTTATGTGTAAGCACCCCCACTTAAGGCGTAAACATCGAACTCTATGGCACAAAGTAATTGGCATCAAAGAGCTGTATAATTGCACTCAATGTGGATACCAATTGAAAGTAAGATAGATACGCAAAATCAAAGCGGCTAGCGTCGCTTTTTTGTTTGTTCAGTGGAAAGTTAGAATTTACAGTTTAGTTTGAGTTACTATCTCATTCAATATATCATCAACCACCTGCATATAGAGGTAGTTGATTATGTGTGACCATTCACAACACTTACAACGTCAACATCGAACCCTATGGCATAAAATTTTGGGCATCAAAGAGCTCTATATATGTCAGAACTGTGGCTATCAGTTAAAGATTCGATAAACAGACATAATAAAAAAGCGGCCCTAGGCCGCTTTTTTATTATGTGATTTTTACTGAAGCATTCCGAATCAAGATTCAGCTTCTTCCTCTTCATCCGCATCTGGCTTACGCGTATAAAAGCGTGCGAAAAACAGACCAATCTCAAACAGAATACACATTGGAATCGCCAACAGTGTTTGCGAGATCATATCTGGTGGTGTCAGCATCATACCGATGATGAAAGCACCCACCACAATGTAAGGACGCTTTTCAGACAGAGATTGAGGCGTTGTTGCCCCCGTCCAACACAACAAGATAATCGCAACAGGCACTTCAAAGGCGATACCAAAAGCAAAGAACAGCGCGAGTACAAAATCAAGATAGCTTGAGATGTCGGTTGCGAACTCTACTCCCCCTAATGATATGGCCGTAAAAAAGCCAAATACCAACGGGAATACAATAAAGTAAGCGAACGCCACACCACAGTAAAACAGCAATGAACTTGAAGCCAATAGCGGCATGATCAAGCGTTTTTCATGCTTGTATAAACCCGGAGCAACAAAAGCCCACACCTGATACAAAATAAACGGAACCGCGAGGAATATAGACGCGATCAAGGTTAATTTCAGCGGTGTGAAAAATGGCGATGCAACATCGGTTGCGATCATCGTCGCCCCTTCCGGTAGACGATCTACCAAAGGTGCTGATACGAATTCATAAATATCATTAGCAAAATAAATTAGCCCGACAAATATCACTAGCACCGCGACAATCGCACGTAGTAGGCGATTACGTAGTTCTAGAAGGTGGCTAATTAAAGGCTGTGTCTGCTCAGTCGAAGACATGTCAAACCTCTTAAACAGGAAGATCGAAAAGGAGCCGCGCGTGTATCTATCCAGTTGAATTGGTATCCACTTGAATAGTTATTTACTTGAATAGATATCTATTTAAACATCTAGCGAATCAAGTATCCGGCGACTCCTCCTTGCGAGACTATTCGGCTTTCTTATCTGACGGTGCTGAAGCTTCGCTGTTGACCTGAATGGTTTCAGATTCCACAGTTTCCATGACACTAGGTTTAGTCTCACTTGGCTTATCAGACTCAGGCTTAGCATACGGACGTTGAACCTCAGCAGCGGCCTGCTTGAGTTCATCGACTGACGCTTTAAGGTCTGGAGATAAATCTTCCATACCCATTTTTTCCGCCTTGCGTAGGTTTTCTTGCAGCTCTTGCACCTTAAGCTCATGAGAAAGTTCATCTTTCACACTGTTTGCCATGCTTTTCGCTTGTCCAACAAACTTGGAAATACTGCGAATCGCCACGGGCAAACGCTCAGGCCCTAAAACCACTAACCCAACGACAGATATTAATACCAGTTCCCAAAAACCGATATCAAACACGATTTACGCCTGCTCTTTGTCTTTCTTTGTTTCAGCAGTTGTTTCAGCGTGAGCTTCTGTCTTCTGCTGTTCAATATTCTTTGGTTCGAAGTCTGCATCTTTCTTATCTGCAGGCTTGTCTTCATCGCTCATCGCTTTTTTGAAGCCTTTAACCGCTGAACCTAAGTCACCACCCATACCGCGCAGTTTCTTTGTTCCGAATAGCAAAATTACAATTACAGCAATGATTAGAAGTTGCCAAATACTGATACCACCCATTGTCATTGTCCTCGGGTCTGTCTACACATAAAATATTAAGAGAGTCTACTGTCTAACGACGGTAAGCTCGCCAACTAAGCAACCAAAATGTAACACCTGCGATGCCACAGCCCATAGATAGCTGCTCATAAGGGCTTGAAACTAATATTGCGGAGCATACGACTAAAGTGGCTCCAACGCCAAACAAAAACTTTCCAGTTGCTTGCTGACGCTTACTATCTCGGTAACCTTGATAAAGCTGATCCATTCTGTGGTTCATCGCTTTACCTTGGCGCAAGCTGTCATAAAGTAGCTCTGGCAGCTCTGGCAGTTTTTCTGCCCAGAATGGCGCACGCTCTTTTACTGCGTTGATCACAGCTTGCGGCCCCACCTGATTCATCATCCAGGTTTCAAGGAAAGGCTTCGCCGTTGCCCACAAATCAAGTTGCGGATACAGCTGACGGCCTAGGCCTTCGACATACAACAAGGTCTTTTGCAGAAGCACCAACTGAGGTTGAACCTCCATGTTGAAACGTCTTGCTGTATTAAATAAGTTTAGCAACACATGGCCAAATGAGATCTCGCCAAGTGGTTTTGCAAAGATTGGCTCACACACCATACGGATCGCGAACTCAAAATCATTGACGTTAGTGTCGTGTGGCACCCACCCCGAATCAACGTGTAGCTCAGCAACTTTACGGTAATCTCGATTGAAGAAAGCCAACAAGTTCTCTGCTAAATAGCGCTTATCTTCGCTATTGAGCGTACCAACAATGCCACAATCCAAACCAATCCACTGAGGGTTATCTGGATTCTCTGGGTTAACAAATACGTTGCCCGGGTGCATGTCTGCATGGAAAAAGCTATCTCGGAATACTTGGGTGAAGAATACCGTCACACCGCGTTCCGCGAGCAATTTCATGTTGGTGCCGTTGGCTTCTAGCGTCTCAATATCGGAGACTTGAATACCATAGATTCGCTCTGACACCATCAGGGTTTCGCTGCTTAGATCAGGGATAACCTCTGGAACATACAGCTCTTCACTGCCTTCAAAATTACGTCGCAGTTGAATGGCATTGGCCGCCTCACGGCGCAGGTCGAGTTCATCAAGTAACGTTTTCTCGTACTCGTGAACCACTTCAACCGGTTTCAAACGACGTGCTTCAGGAAGCGACTTAGCGACTATACGCGCCATTCGGTGCATCAGTTTTAGATCTGCGTCAATCACCGGGCGAATATCAGGTCGAATGACCTTCAGAACAATCTCACGACCGCTCTCTTTAAGCTTTGCGGTATGCACCTGAGCGATAGAAGCAGAAGCCAGTGGCTCGATATCAAAGTCGGTAAACCAGTTGTCTAAACTGCCACCCAACGCCTTTTCCATATCTTGCTTCGCCAGTTGACCATCAAACGGCGCAACTTGGTCTTGCAACAACGCCAACTGATCGGCGATATGAGGAGGGAACAGATCACGACGTGTCGACATCATCTGTCCAAACTTGATCCACACTGGACCAAGTTCTTGCAGCGCAAGGCGCAAGCGATGACCCAACTCTTTATCTTGATGCTTGTTCTTAAGCCAAAACAGTGACTTTCGCGCCAACAAAGGAGCTTTAGTCAGTTGGTGTTCCGGCATCAACTCATCAAGGCCATATTCCAACTGTACCTTGATAATATGATAAAGACGTTTCAGTTCTGCTGGGGTCATGCTTTCTCCAACAGAGCGTTCAACTTAGCTTCAAGACGAGCAGCAGAGCTTTTTACGTCATCAACTTGGTCGCAAAAATGCGCGACTTCTAACGGTGCTGGTGCGATCTTCCACTCTTCAGTCAGAACTTGAGCAACATGGTTTTGATGCTTAGTCGCCTGTTTTGCTACAAAGCCACCGACGTTTTTAACGCCTTGCACCAAGGTATGCGCAACCACATCACCCGTCACACGCGATAACCACTCTTCCAAATCAGGCTTGCAGTCTGTCATCAGTTGAGCAAATTTCTGAGCCAGTTGAATATCACCCTCTAAGATCAACTTATCTTGCTTGATCAGCTTGGTGATGTTCGATTGCTCACGCAGTTCAGGCAGTACCGATAGGTTCAAAGATAGGTAGCAATCAGGCTGCCCTTCGTATTCCGACAACACATCGATCTGTTGGCTGAAAACGAAAGTGAGTGTTTTATTCAACTCTTTCAAATTAACTTGAATGATCTGCCCCTTTAAACGAGACAAACGACGAACCAAGGCTGGATCATCGTTCACGAAAGTATTTAAAGAGGTTTCAATAACCGCGGTTACCAATGGATCAAATGGCATGACTGTCCTTACCTTTGAAAACGGATAAGCCTTAACCTATCCGTTCTGTCTTTATTCTTATTTTTAGCACGCCCTACGAGCCTGCTACCAAGTTCGACTAGAACTTGTAACCACGGTGCAGCGCAACAATGCCGCCCGTTAGGTTGAAGTATTTCGTATTTTCAAAACCCGCTTCTTGCATCATGCCTTCCAAGGTTTCTTGGTTAGGGTGCATGCGGATTGATTCTGCAAGGTAACGATAGCTGTCTGCGTCGTTGGCAATCAGCTCACCCATTTTTGGCAACAGGTGGAAAGAGTAGGCATCGTAAACCTTTGATAGAGGCTCAAGTACTGGCTTAGAAAACTCAAGAACCAACAGACGACCGCCCGGCTTCAGCACACGGTACATTGAACGCAGCGCTTGGTCTTTATCGGTAACATTACGCAGACAGAAGCTGATGGTAATGCAATCGAAGTAGTTATCTGGGAAAGGCAGCTCTTCAGCATTGGCTTGAACGTAATGTACGTTGCCAACAATACCGCTATCACGCAGCTTATCGCGGCCAACATTCAGCATTGAGTTGTTGATATCAGCAAGAACCACATGGCCTTTTTCACCAACGATACGCGAGAATTTCGCAGTCAGGTCGCCAGTACCACCACCAAGATCTAGGATACGTTGACCAGGGCGAACGCCACTGCAATCAATCGTGAATCGCTTCCACAAGCGGTGAACACCACCCGACATTAAGTCATTCATGATGTCGTATTTAGCGGCTACAGAGTGAAATACCTCTGCTACTTTCGCGACTTTTTCGTCTTTTGCGACTGTTTCGAAACCAAAGTGTGTGGTTTCTGACTCTACTGCTGAATTTGTCTGCACGCTTGTGTCCATAATGCTGTTATCTACCATGGTAAGTTCTCATCGACAGCACGCTCCGTGTTTAGAGGCGCTGCGGCCGATTAGTTTACTTTATCCTCAGTAGGTTGTCTTTCTACTAAAGAGACATTTTCTGAAAAAGCCTCATTTTGAGCCATTTCAGCCAAGCCTACCGAAATCGGTTTCTTCACCTCAACACCGAGTTGCTTGAAGCTTTCCGCCTGACGGATCACATTGCCACGCCCAGTCACTAGCTTATTCATCGCCCCTTGATAACTTTGGTTTGCTCTATCAAGTGAGCTGCCAAGGCCTTCCATATCATCAACAAACAGGCGCAGCTTGTCGTAAAGCTTGCTCGCACGTTCTGCGATAACCTGTGCGTTCTGGTTCTGTCTGTCGTTACGCCACAGGTTATCAATGGTACGCAGTGCCACCAGCAAGGTCGTTGGGCTGACCAAGATGATATTTTGCTCCATCGCGTCTTTCACCAAGCTAGGATCCGCCTGAATCGCCACTTGGAATGCTGGTTCAACCGGGATAAACATCAACACGTAATCCAGACTCTGTATGCCTTTGAGCTGATGATAATCTTTCTGGCTCAAGCCTTTGATGTGCGCTCGCAGTGACACCAAGTGATCGCGCAATGCAGCATCGCGTTGCTGATCGGTTTCGGCATTGAAATAGCGTTCAAATGCCACCAGCGCCATTTTTGAATCGACCACCACTTGCTTGTCTTGTGGCAGATGCACAATCACATCCGGTTGATAACGCTTGCCCGCATCGTTTTGCAGGTTCACTTGCGTTTGGTATTCGTGGCCTTCGCGCAGTCCTGATTCAGCAAGCACGCGAGCCAGCACCACCTCGCCCCAGTTACCTTGTTGTTTGTTGTCACCCTTTAGCGCTTGAGTCAGGTTCACCGCTTCACGCGTCATACTCTCATTAAGACGCTGCAGGTTTTTAAGCTCATGCACCAAAGTATGACGCTCTTTGGCTTCTTGGCTGAAGCTGTCGTTCACTTGTTTCTTAAAGCCTTCCAACTGCTCTCTTAGTGGAGACAACAAACCTTCTAGGCTCTGCTTATTCTGCTGATCGACCTTGGCGGTTTTGGTTTCAAACAGTTGATTCGCTAACAGTTCAAACTGCTGCTTAAGTCGTGATTCAGCTTGCTCTAGCAACTGCAGCTTTTCGCTATTGGCGAGGTTTTCTTGGTCATGCCTTGCCTCTTGCTCGCGCAGCTCGGCTTCTAATTCAGACTTATGATCTTTAAGCACATTGATCTCATCAGCGTACTGCTGGCGCTCTTGCTTCACAGCCTCAAAGTAGCGCAGTTTTTCCATTGCAGCCATCACCTTACCGTGCGCCTGCTTGAGCTCGAATGCCGCTTTGTCTCGGTCATCATCTAACTCATCGAGCTCTTGTTGCGCCTCTGCGAGTGATGCTTTGAGCTGAGCTTGCTGAGATTCATGCAACAAACGATCGGACTCTAGCTGCTGCTCGAGCAATCGCTGCTGAAAAGAGAGCTTCTGTTTAATCCACCAACCCACGACACCGCCGCTGACGAGCGCGCCAGAAATTGCAGCAATAAGCGTTGCCTGATGTTCGATAATCCATTGCATGATAATGATTTAGCCTAATTGGAAATAACTCATTAAATGGTATTTTGATACTGGATAAATGTCCAGTTTGCCGTATTAAAATTCGACAGATAGACTAGGCGCTCCGTATTCTGTCCCATCAAATTAGAATGAGTTGCCATGAACGAACGTCGTGCCTTGGGCTTTGGCCTTTCCGCAGTACTGCTGTGGTCAACGGTCGCTACTGCTTTTAAGCTGACCCTTGCTGAATTTTCACCGATTCAAATGCTGACCATTGCCAGTATTGTGTCGTCGATTGCGCTGATCGCAGTCTGCGCCTTTCAAGGCAAGCTTTCTCAGCTGAGTACAACGTTCCTTTCAAACCCTTGGTATTACCTGCTGCTCGGCTTGGTTAACCCATTGGCTTATTACCTGATTCTATTCAAAGCCTACGACCTGCTGCCCGCTTCTCAAGCTCAAGCCATCAACTACAGCTGGGCTATCACGCTAACCTTAATGGCGGCGGTTTTTCTGGGGCAAAAGATTCGTAAACAAGACTGGATTGCGTGTACCTTCAGCTATGCGGGTGTGGTGGTTATTGCCACCAAAGGCGATGTGCTAGGAATGCAGTTCGATAGTCCACTCGGTGTGGCTCTGGCGCTACTTTCAACCTTGCTTTGGGCGGGATACTGGATTCTAAACACCAAAAACAAGGCTGACCCTGTGATTGGCGTATTGCTTGGTTTCTTAGTGGCATTACCTTTCGCGATCGGTTTAACCCTTTACGAAGGCGAGAGCTTTAGTCAAATCACAGCAAAAGGTTGGATGGCTGTGACTTACGTAGGCCTGTTTGAGATGGGCATTACCTTTGTCTTATGGCTATCAGCACTGAAGCTGACCAACAACACAGCGCGTATCAGCAATCTGATTTTTGCGTCACCGTTTATCTCGTTGATGCTACTTTCGACCATCATTGGTGAAGATATTCACCCAGCGACCCTGTTTGGCTTGGTACTTATCATTGCCGGCCTTGTTATCCAGCAGATCAAATGGGGAAAGAAGAAAAACAACCTCAGCCCTGAAAGTTAATGCCCAGAAAGATTAGGATTATCGCACTACGCGACTTCCCGAATTATCAACGATAACAAGCTTTGAATACAAAAATGGCGAGTCCTATGACTCGCCATTTTTATTTTAATTATTAAGCATCTACCTCTAGAGTCATGTTAGTTCCCTAATATTTCACTGAAGTCATTTTCAGCGAATAACCCCAACACCTCCGATATTCAAAAACACCACATCAAAAAGTTCGATATAGATTGCTATAAGTTTTACTAATAAGACTATTACGCATCCAACTAGGTAATACGACACCGTCATGATTATATGTTATGAAAATGTTACCTAAGGAAATGACGTGTCCCTATTACAAGAACTAGAAGAGTGGCTACCAGAAATGGTAGAAATTAGACGAAATATTCATCAACACCCAGAACTGGGTTTTGAAGAGCACAACACACAAAGTATGGTAATCGCCAAGCTCAAGGAATATGGCGTTGAACAAATAGACTCTCGCTTTGGAGGAACAGGCGTTGTTGCGGT
The DNA here is from genome assembly GCF_041468745.1 of Vibrio sp. 10N.286.52.F8. Classification (NCBI taxonomy): domain Bacteria; kingdom Pseudomonadati; phylum Pseudomonadota; class Gammaproteobacteria; order Vibrionales; family Vibrionaceae; genus Vibrio; species Vibrio sp. 10N.286.52.F8. The sequence continues at coordinate 41,555 of NZ_JBFRJF010000044.1, read as the reverse complement.
TATCCAAGGGGAACTCGGTGACGGAAAAACTTTAGGTTTAAGAGCCGATCTGGACGCATTGCCGATCCACGAAGAAAACAACTTTTCTCACCGTTCTTGTCAGGCCGGAAAAATGCACGCATGTGGGCATGATGGACATACCACAATGCTGCTATATGCAGCAAAATACCTCGCAAAAAACCGTCAATTTAATGGTAAAGCCGTACTCATTTTTCAACCCGCTGAAGAAGGCGTTGGTGGCGCGCAAAAAATGCTTCAGGATGGCTTACTTGAGTGCTATCCATTAGATGCATGTTACGCACTTCATAACATGCCAGGAATACCAGAAGGGCATTTCGCATTCAAAGAAGGACCGATCATGGCAAGTTCCGATCGTCTCTATATTCAGATTAATGGCAAAAGTGGGCATGCGGGCCTACCACAAAACACTCAAGATCCTTTATTAGTTGCGACCCATATCTATCAAGGTATACAAGGCTTAGTTAGTCGAACTTATAGCCCGTTTGAACCGCTTGTCGTTTCAGTCACACAGTTACATTGCGGTGAGACAACTAACGCTATCGCTGATACCGCTCAAATGAGTGGCACCTTCAGAACTCTCTCCCAAAATGTGCGAGACCGCTTGGTCTCTCAACTTGATACTTTGGTTTCTCACACTGCCATGGCTTTCGACATGACCGCACAATTCTCCCTAGGTCCAATATCTCACCCACCCACCGTCAACAGCTTCCCCGAAGTCGAGACAGCAGTGAAAGCCGCCTCTTCAGTCGTTGGTAATGATCAGGTTAACGCAACATGTGAGGCTTTATTAGCCAGCGAAGACTTTTCTTTTTTTCTAGACCAAGTACCGGGATGTTATGGGTTCATCGGCAACGGATTAACCATCAATGGAGAAACGATAGGCTTGCACCACAAGAACTACGATTTCAATGATCGAGTGTTACCGACCGGAGCCGCATACTTCATCTCTCTACTTCAACAAAACTAGCTCATAAAAATTAGCACAGGGGTCACGGTGACCCTCAATAATCACAGGAGTGTGAAATGTCAGGTTTACTAGATCAAAAACAACTCCCTCAGAAAGTCAGCATAATTGATCGTATTGAGAAGTTTGGTGACCGAATACCCCATCCATTCTATATGTTTATTACCTTATGCTTAGCGGTCATATTCTTGTCTTGGATAGTGTCGACTTTTGGTGGGAATATAGCGCACCCTTTGAGCGGAGATGAAATCAAAGTAAAGAACCTGCTCAGTGGCGAAGGGTTTGTGTACATTCTAAATTCAGCTGTATCAAATTTTATCGCGTTTAAACCTCTTGGTTTGGTACTTTGCATGATGCTCGCGGTAGGGCTTGTTCAAGAAGTAGGATTAGCAGACTCAGCAATTAAACAATCGCTTTTAAACGCACCCAAAAATTTCGTAACTGCCTCTATATTTCTAACCGGGATCATCGGTAACTTAGCATCTGATGCGGCGTTTATCTTAGTGCCTCCTTTAGCTGGCATCATTTTCTCTGCGACCAATCGAAACCCTGTCGTAGGAATTGCTGCTGGCTTTGTTGCTGTGGCCGCAGGCTTTACTGCCAACGTATTTATCGCAGGAACGGATGTTTTACTCTCCGGTATTTCAACAGAAGCTGCCCGCATTGTTGAACCTGTAGAAGTTAGCCCCGCGGCTAACTGGTACTTCATGCTTCTTTCGGTACCTCTCTTGGTCATACTTGGAACACTTATAACAGACAAATACATAGAACCGCGATTTGATAAGCAAACAAAACGCTCTGCCGAAGAGTCTCCACTGAGCACTGAAAACCCTGAGAAATATAGTGTCACCGACATTCAAAAACGAGCTTTAAAATGGTCTGGGTACGCATCAATTGTTTTTATCCTAGGAATGGTGACGCTACTACTTCCAAGTGATTCGCCATTGAAAAACGCCGATGGCGGCTTAGTTCCATCTCCCTTCCTTACTGGCATAATCCCAATAATTATGGCGTTTTTCATTATGAATGCCGTGGTTTACGGTGTAAAAGCCGGAGAGATAAAGAAAGCGAGTGATGTGCCCGATCTGATGGCGAAGTCATTGCATGGTATTGGGGGTTACATCGTCTTAGTTTTTGTTATTGCCCAATTTATTGCTTGGTTTAATTGGTCTAACTTGGCTATATTTTTCGCTGTGAATGGCGCTGAAATGCTCGCTCAGGTTGAAGTGCCAAAGCTATTAATGTTAGCCATGTTTATGATACTTGCAGGGTTCATGAACCTGATTGTTTTCAGTGGTTCGGCTCAATGGGCAATCATGGCCCCAGTCTTTATTCCACTATTCATGCTACTGGATATATCACCTGAATATACTCAGATGGCTTACCGAATCGCAGACTCAACAACCAATATTATATCTCCAACAAACCCTTACGTGCCGATGGTATTAGCGTTGATAGCCAAATATAACCCCAACGTAAAATTCGGTACATTTCTAGCTATGATGGTCCCATATGCATTCTTTCTATTTACAATCTGGGGATCTGTATTCTTGACCTACACTATGCTAGGTCTACCTGTTGGACCTATGTAGACCGCGTAAACTACAGTTTGAGACTGACTTGCTTTCTGAGCATTAGATTAAACTCATCGATGATCTGTCGGTGAGTTTCTTTTCTTGTAATTAGCCCAATTGAACGATATTGAATTGGTTTTACTATTGGGATAAATCTCAAGTTCTCATGAGCATGTAATGAAGCGATGGTTGAGGATAAAATAGCAGAACCTAAACCGCTATCGATCATACCAAGCAATGTTGAAGTGTGTGACGCACTAATTTCAGGATCATAGGTAAGACCTGCTCGCATAAATGCCTGGTCAGCAAGTGTTCTTAAACTATTTCCTGGACTGATACCAATAGAAGCATACTGATGAGCCTGCTTCCAGTTAACCTCACTCTCTGCACTCAAGTGATGAGCCTTATTACAGGTAAAGCATAAGTGATCACGAAACAGCAGTTCAAAATTTAGTTCCGAGTTATTAGGGGGAGTACCAATACCTATATCCGCACGTCCTTCTAGAACTGAATTATGGATATCATTAACTCGCTCCTCAATTAACCGAAACGAAAAAGATGGGTGCGTTCTTTTCAGCTCACTGATGGTTTTCGGAACCAATGAAGAACACATTGAATACAAAGACGAGATAACCAGCGTTCGATGGTAGCCTTGCTGACGAGCTTTATTTTCCAACTCCCACTTATCCAAACGGTTAACAATGAACAAAGCTTCTTGATAGAACGTACGACCAGTTTCAGTTAGCAGTATTTTTCGGCCTCTTTTCTCAATAAGTTCTGAGGCAGTTTGTACCGCAAGTTTTTGCATCATTTGGCTCAATGCAGATTGCGTAATGTGTATTTGTTCAGCCGCGGCTGTAAAACTTTTAGTTTCAGCAAGAGTAATAAACGCTTTAAGTTGTCGATAACTCACATCCATAAGACTGACACCACCTTAAGTATTTTCTTTGCACAAAGTTATCGATTACGAAACATCAATAAGAAGACTCACAATATAAGATTCACACAAAGCGATAGAGTCAGTTCAGCGTCATGGGTTGCTACAATGTGTGTGGCTTCTCATTAAAAATCATATCAAGCAGAAAGTTTTACAACCGTTCTGTGCCCTTCCAATTTAGAGTGCGAAGTGACTAAGGAGTTGGACTTTACTGATGCTTATGGTTGTTCAGTGTTCCATGAGATGTGAGGAGCGTTAACAGTTTAGCGTTAGATAGGAAATTATTGCGGGTTTAGATTTGAAAGTTAAATTAACCGTGAAGCATATATGTTATCCAAACTAGGCTCTAACAACTCAGAGCCCAATAAAGACGATTACAAATTGAGTTTTGGTTTGAAAGTTGAAATTTAGTCACCAAAGAAACTAAATGTAAGAATGCAAAATAGCTACTCTCGAGGGATAATTAGTGGCTGTCACTATTAAGAGACAAACCTGTTGTCTGTCACTCTTAAACCCACTGGCCTGCTGCAAAGCCAGAGCTCCAGCACCATTGGAAGTTGTAGCCACCTAACCAACCGGTTACGTCCATTACTTCGCCAATGAAGTACAAGCCTTTGATGTCTTTACACTCCATGGTTTTTGAAGATAGGTAATTGGTGTCTACACCGCCTAGGGTCACTTCCGCTGTTCGGTAACCTTCGGTGCCGTTTGGCGCGATTTTCCAGTTCTCTAGATGCTCTACAATGTCATTCAGCTGTTTTTCATTGAACTGCTTGAGCGGCTTGTCTTCCAGCTCTTTGCGGTCAATCAACACTTCAACAAAACGCTTCGGCAGTGCTTTCGCCAAGGTGTTTTTCAGGCTCTGATTTGGGTGCTTCTCGCGAGAGTTAGCCAGCAGTTCAGCTACATCGACTTCTGGTACTAGATTAATCGAAACCGACTGACCCGCCTTCCAGAAAGAAGAGATTTGCAGTACCGAAGGACCCGATAGGCCGCGGTGGGTAAACAGCAACGCTTCTTTGAATAAGGTGCCGTCTTGCGCGGTGATCTCGGCAGGAATCGCGATTCCTGAAAGCTCAGCAAAGGCTTCTTTGTCTTCTTTATGCAGAGTAAATGGCACCAAACCCGCAGTAGTCGGCATCACAGACAAACCAAACTGCTCGGCAATCTTATAGCCAAATGGCGTCGCGCCTAGTTTCGGCATCGATAAACCGCCCGTCGCCACAACCAGTGAGTCACACTCAACTTCGTCGGTATTAAGGTGCATCTTAAAGCCAGCGTCTGTTTTTTCGATGGAGTGAACATCACAACGGTAGCGCTGTTCAACTTTCGCTTGCTTACACTCTTCAAGCAACATGCTCACGATGTCTTTTGCTGTGTGGTCATTCACACAGAACAACTGGCCGTGATCACGCTCTTCGAACTCAATACCGTACTTGCTCACCATCGAGATAAAATCCCAGTTGGTGTATTGAGATAAAGCTGACTTCACGAAGTGAGGGTTGTTACACAGGAAGTTGTTGGCTGAAACATCATAGTTAGTGAAGTTACAACGACCGCCACCTGAGATTAAAATTTTTCTGCCTGGTTTCTTTGCATGATCAACCACCAGCACTCGTCGGCCGCGTTTACCCGCTTCCGCAGCACACATTAAGCCCGCGGCGCCCGCACCAATTACGATTACATCAAACTTTTCACTCATTGGGGTTCTGCTTTCTTCACTTTTGCAGCCCGAGTACGCCCTGTTCTCGAAATGCCATCAATAAAAAAGGATGTGCATAAACAGCACATCCTTACTAATTGCTCGCTATTCTAGCGGCAATTTTAAACTTTGCAATTGATGTTCAATTGTACAATTTGCAGACAGCAGCAAAACCACTACTTGGCTTAGCGAACCAACAACCGAAGCTTTACACCAAAACCTAAACTCTACTTCACACGTACTAAATAACTTAGACGATGAAAGAAGACAGCAACGTTACACCCAGCAGAGCGGAAGAAAGTATAAACAACTGTCTTACGCGATCACACTTCGACATAAACACTTCGTCGTGATGATGGTGGTACTCTTTGCTTTTGATGTAACTAAACAAGCGAACCTGCTTGGTCATATTGCCATGAGTTGTGAAGAATCCACCTCCGTCTACTTGTTGATAAAGTAGAGGATGTGCTTCTCGCATTATATAAATGAGTGTTCTTAGCGCAGTAAAATATCGCGCCCAGTTCACGCAAGTCACAACCATTAGTGCAAATAGAATAGTGTCGCCGCTGATCATCCTTTCCTCCCTACATCTTCATAAGAAAACTCAAAAGAAAAAGATAATCAGTGTCTTTCCCGTACTACCTAAACGGCAGGAGCTTCCATAATTGAAGATGAACCATCTTTTGCCAATTGCGCTAGGTCTTTATCAATAAAGAACAGTGCTTTACCGTCTTCACCAACAAGCTCTAGCTTATCCAATACACCTTTAAACAACTTCTCTTCTTCGTGTTGCTCTGCAACGTACCATTGCAGGAAGTTAAAGGTTGAGTAATCTTGTGTGCTGAAAGCAACGTGAGCCAGTTTGTTGATCTTTTGAGTAATCATCTGCTCATGTTCATAAGTTTCACGGAACACAGCACCAAGGCTATCAAATTCATGTTTTGGCGCTTCAATCGCACCTAGAATTGGCATTGCACCTGTTTCACTTACGTAAGTGAAAAGACGCTGCATATGTTCCATTTCTTCTACTGCATGAACACGCAGAAACTCTGCTGCACCTTCAAATCCTTTGTCTTCACACCAAGCACTCATTTGTAAGTATAGATTGGATGAGAAAAATTCTAGGTTAATTTGATCATTCAGTTGCTCAACCATAGTTTTTGACAGCATTTAAGACTCCTAATTACATCCTCAATTTTCTCTACTATATCACTATTTAATGAATATCTCGCAGGCCATTAGTTAACCAATATTTCGAGCTGTCATTACGCAAGACAGTGGATATGAGATCACTTCAGCAAAAAAAACCATCGCATAGTGCTAATCTTAAATCAGACAATGAATAAAGGAGGTAGCGATATGAGTTACAAACATATTTTGGTCGCGGTCGATTTATCAGAAGACAGCAAATTAATTGTGGATAAAGCGGTAGCATTGGCTAAGCCATTGGAAGCCAAAGTCTCTTTTATCCATATCGATATTAACTACGCAGAGCTGTATACCGGCCTGATTGATATCAACATGGCCGAAACCCAGCACAACGCGATGGAAGCGTCTCGTATTCAGCTGCAAAATTTTGCGGAGCACGCCCAATACCCGATCACCCATACCCTAGTAGGCAGTGGTGATTTGAGTCATGAGCTGTGTGACACCATCAACGAGTTCAATGTTGATCTCGTGGTTTGCGGTCACCATCAAGACTTTTGGAGCAAGCTGCTCTCTTCAACACGCCAACTGATCAACGCCTCTCCGGTTGATATGCTGGTCGTGCCTCTAAGAGATTCAGAAGACTAATGATTTAAGGTTAGGTAACATACAGCTCATATCTTATTAACGAAGTTTTACTATGAGCTATTTAGCTGGTGTTACCCTCCTATGGGCCTTCTCCTTTAGCCTGATCGGCGTTTACCTTGCGGGTCAGGTTGATTCTTGGTTCTCTGTTTTAATGCGTGTTGCCCTTGCCGGCGTCGTATTTCTTCCTTTCCTAAAGTTTCGCGGCGTATCGCGTAAGCTGATCGCTAAATTGATGGCAATTGGTGGTATCCAGCTTGGCCTGATGTACTGCTTCTACTATCAATCTTTCTTACTGCTATCCGTTCCTGAAGTCCTTTTGTTTACCGTTTTCACGCCAATTTACGTCACGCTTATTTATGACTTTCTCAAAGGGCAATTCTCTCCGTGGTACCTAGTGACAGCGGCAATTGCGGTATTGGGCGCGGTATTCATTAAGTTCGCAGGTATTAACGAAAACTTTTTAGTCGGCTTCCTCGTCGTGCAAGGCGCGAACCTGTGCTTTGCTATTGGTCAGGTGGGCTACAAGGTGGTGATGGAGAAGGAATCGACCGAGTTGCCTCAGCGAACCGTATTTGGTTACTTCTACTTAGGGGCGCTATGTGTCGCGTCAGTGGCTTTCATGCTACTAGGCAACCCAGAGAAACTGCCCACCACCACACTTCAATGGGGAATCCTGATCTACCTTGGCTTGATTGCGTCGGGGCTGGGTTACTTTATGTGGAATAAAGGCGCGTGCATGGTGAATGCTGGCGCGCTGGCAGTGATGAACAATGCCTTGGTTCCTGCTGGTCTGGTGGTGAATATCCTGATTTGGAACAGAGATGTCGATTTGGTTCGCTTGTCTATTGGTGGCGCCGTTATCTTATTCTCTTTATTCGTCAATGAGACGTGGGTGAAGAAGCGCGTAGCAAGATCCGCAAGCAACGCTTAGCTGATTTGAACGAGCTACATGAGTCAGCTCGGATAACCCCAAAAAGCAAAAGAGCGACCTAAGGTCGCTCTTTTTAAATCATCGCTGTAGCAATAAACCATTCAAATCAACTTCAGTGAATTTGATTGTGGCTCACTACCTGAGTCTTGGTTTCAGTGAAGGCAACATCATCAAGTTGTAGGTTGATTCGTTCCAATTCACTTTCCAGCTTCTGACTTTTCTTAAACAGCTTTTGCTGCTTCTTAATCATCTTCGCCAGTTTCTTATTGTACTTCTCTTGTTTCTTAGCCGCTTTCTTCGCTTGTTTGAGTTCAGCTTTCTCATCACCGCTCGCCTTCGCCATCAGTTTTTTCAGCTTGGCTTTTTTCTGTGCGGCTTCTTTTTTGGCAAGCTCAGGGGCCATATCAGCGGCGGCTGGATCGAACATTTGTACGCTCGGTTCAATTGCCTCGTTGATTTCCGCAAGCGACAGTTCTGGTGCAGGTAATGTTTCCGCTAGCAGGCCGCATGCGACTTTCTCTTCAACGGGTTTGTTTTGACAACCAAGAGGTGGAATTGCGGTGGGTTTGCATAGATTCGCTTGATCCGCCGAAGAACGCGCGCAAGAACGACACACGAACTTAGGTTCAGTCACCAAGCTGTGGATCTCGCCCAAGTGTTCGGTGATATCTCGACGGTTTAACTTACAAAAGCGTTTAGCCATGCTTCAACTCCAGCTAAGAATAATAATGATTCTTAGTTAGATATACATCTGTAACGCGACTATCGCAAGTGTTAAATGGCAATTTATCGTATTTATGACGGGAAATTTTCTTAGCGTGTATCTAAGTTATTGATGCTTCAATTAAGTCATTGATGCTTTCACATAGACGTCAAAACGGTTCTTTTTGGTTTCAATCGCCATGCTCGGTTTTTGTTCGTCTAACCAAGCAGCGTAATCCGGTCTTTTAACCACAACTCGCTTCGATGCCAATTTCATCGCCGGCTCAAATAGACCATCAGCATCCAGATCGGCACCCACCAAAGATTGGAATACGCGCATCTCTTTTTTGACCAGAGCCGATTTCTTTTTGTTCTCTGGGTGTGGGTACATAGGGTCGAGGTACACCACATCAGGTTGTTCAAAGTCAGGATCGTTACTGAGCTTGTCTAAAGCATCGTGACTGGATGCGTGAATCAACTTCATGCGTTCAGTTACCCAACCACCGATATCTGGGTCTTGTTGCGCTCGCTGCAAGCCATCATCAAGCAGTGCGGCCACAACTGGATGACGCTCGACCATTTGCACCTTACAACCTAGAGAAGCCAACACAAACGCATCGCGCCCTAAGCCTGCAGTACCATCAAGAATAGTTGGCGTTGCGCCTTTGTTTAAACCAGCTGCTTTGGCAATCGCCTGACCTTTACCACCGCCAAACTTACGTCGGTGACCAACAGCGCCTCCCACTAAATCAACAAAGATAGCGCCAAGCTTAGGCTCATCGACTTTACGTAGCTCAAGTCGCTCACTAGTCAGTACCAAAGCAAAATCACTGCTTTCATCATGAGATAAGTTCCAGCGGGTCGCAAAGTCATTCAAATGATCGATTTGGGTAGCATCTTCGCAAATCAGTTGTAGTTGCAAGGTCGTCTCCAACAGACAGTAGTATTCAAAACAAAAGAGGCAACCAGTTTACCTGATTGCCTCAACAATACATATTAGCGGTGAAAAGTATTCCCAGCTAAAGTCGGCTTACCTAAACCAATGGCTCTGTCTCTCGCTCTTGTCTTAACTCTTCAACAAGCTCTGCGAGTGGCTTAGGTCGCCCTATGATGTAGCCCTGCGCGTAGTTCACACCCAGTTCGATAAGCTTGTCGATAATCTGGGTATTTTCAACGAACTCAGCCACGGTGTGCTTGCCCATCTGCTTGGCAAGATCATTGATCGAGCGAACCATCACATGGTCCATCTCATTCACATCAATATCACGTACAAACAAGCCATCGATCTTCACAATATCGACAGGCAGCTTTTTCAGATAGCCAAATGACGATAGCCCTGAGCCAAAATCATCCAATGCAATCATGCAGCCAAGCTCTTTGATTCGAGTGAAGAACTTGATCGCCTGCTTCATGTTACTCATGGCCGCTGTTTCGGTGATCTCTAAACAAATCTTATGACACGGTATCGATGAATCGCTCAGGTTATCTATCAAAAATTCGACAAACTCACGGTTACCCATCGAGTGACCGGAAAGATTGATTGAACACATCCCCAGTTCCTCAATAACCTCAGGGCGTTGCTCCAACCAACCCAAGGTTTGACTGACGACTTGGCGGTCAATCAAATGCGCGATGTTATAACGCTCTGAGGCTGGCATGAAGATCCCCGGGGAGATGTATTCCCCTTGGATGTTCTTGATGCGGACCAAGATTTCAAAGTGCATTTTATCGCTGTCTTCATCTAGGCCAAGAATTCGCTGCGCAAACAACTCTAAGCGATCGTTAGCCAAGGCCTCATGCACTAGGTTAACGCACTCCATCTCAAGATGGCGACGACGCAGGTCTTCATCATCTTGATGGTAAAGATGATAGCGATTGCGACCTTCTTCTTTAGCGGCATGACAAGCTGCATCCGCCTGAGCGTGCACCATCTGTGGTGAAGCTGCTGTATGGTCGATCAATCGAATACCGATAGAGCACGTCAGGTTGAGTCGAATATCATCCCACAAGAATGGATTATCACTCATCATCGAGATAATACTGCGACACACATTCACCGCATCTCGTTCAGTACAGTCTTTCATCAGCACAGCAAACTCATCACCACCCATTCGCGCTAACACCGCATTGTAAGGCAGTACGTCTTCTAGCAGTTTGGCGCTAAACAAGATCGCAGCATCACCCGCTTCATGTCCTGCGGTATCGTTCAGCACTTTCAGCTGATCCAAATCTAGGAACAACATTGCGTGAGTTCGCATGTGGCTCTCAACCTCTTTCAGCGCCTTTTGCAGCTCTTGCTCAAAGTGGTTGCGGTTAAAGGTGTCAGTCAGTAGGTCATAGCGAGCCTGATACTCTAGCTTTTCAGAAAGCTCGTGCGTTTCGGTGATGTCTTCACCCACAATCAACAGCTGATCAGACTCCACCAACGGGCGGATATTTTCACGAATCCAGCTCTTGCTGCCGTCGGCATGGCGATATTCGATATCACGACGCCACACACCACGAATCTTATGCTGAGGTTGCAGCAAGATATGACGAGGAATCATCGCGTTCTCATCAACATAGAATTCTCTAGGGCGATGGCCCAACAACTGATCGAGAGGGTATCCCAAAAGCTCTTCGGCAAACTGGTTCACTTGTTGAATGCGATTATTGCCATCGAGCGTAATCATCATCACCGGCTGTTTGTCGTAATACAGCTTCAAGTTTGCTTCACGTTGGAACAGCTTATTCTCAGCAAGCTTACGTGAGGTCACGTCGCGCGCCTCAAAGAGAAACTGAATGTCTTCGTCTTCACTGCCCGGCATCGGCTTCAATGAAATATCCAACACCATCGCACCGCGATCTCGACACCACACCTCGGCTTCAAATCGTAAGGCTGGGTGCTCACTTTTTGCGATGAAATATTCGGCTAGCACTTCTCGCGCAGAACTTTCCCAATGTTGGTGTTGTTGCAGCGGCGTTCCCAGTTTATAGCCTTGATTATAAAGCAGCTCATGTAACTTGCTGTTACTCGACAGCAGCACGCCACCCTTATCAATGATGCCCATAAATTGCAGGCTCTGATCAAATATCGACTCCAACAGTCGTTGGCTTTGGCGACTTGCACGTTCGCTCTTCTTCAGACGGTTAAGGTAATACACCAACACCGCGATAACACACGACATGCTCAAGAACATTAAACCGATGGTGCGAATTTCATCGCGATAGCGCATTAAGAATGACTTCGGCTTATTGAGGAAGGTTACTGAGGCTTCATTCTCTGCACCCAAATCCCAACGTGAGATCTGTTGGTAATCGAGTTTGATTTCTGGCGCGCCAGCAACCACCAATGGCAATGGAGCCTTAGGATTGTTCAGCACGCTCAACAGCACGCGCCCCGTGTCTCGACCTTGCGTTTCTCCACTGTGGATCACGCCACCAATCGCACCAAACCCAAGTCCTAAATCATGCACAATATACAATGGCATCTGAGTTTTTTTGTTGAGCTGACGCCAGTCTTCTTTGCTGCTGACCCGACCATTGATGTCGCGGTAGTAGGCCCAGAACAACAAGCTTTTAGTTAGATCAGCGCGTTGCGCGAACGTCATCAGTTCTTGATAAGAATCAGGCGTATATTGCTCCACCATCCCAGAAAACTCAGGGCGTTTTTGTAGAAATAAATCCACTTGAGCGCGAATAGCTTCACCCGTTACCGAGTGATCGGTAACCACGTAAACTTTTTTAACCGTCGATTGAAGTCGATTGATCAGCTCAATATTGCTCGCCATATCAATATCTTCAGTGATACCGGTTGCGTGCAAGCCTTCAATCATTTGCGGAGAAAAATTGTTGATGCCACCAAAAATAACGGGCGTGCCATTGAGTTCGGGCGCTAAGCGTTTCATCAGATTGAGGGCGTTATTATCACTGACGACTACAGCGGCAAACTCTTCATGCGACAGCTTAGTGCGGTATAGCTGATAAATTCGCTCTAAGTATTCAGCGTTTTGAGTTCGCTTGGTATCGAGATAAACAACCCGGTAAGATAACCCATCGCGATCGAGCTCATCAGATAGTCCTTTATGGAAATCATCTGTCCAGAAAAAGCCTTGATGATAAGAGTGAATAACCAACACATCTTTTGCCTGAGCTGAAGCAAAAACACTCCAACACATCACAATAAAAAATAACGAAAATCGCACTGAATTCACCCTAACCCTATAGTTACTGCTAATATTATCACCCTTGGCTATGATGTGTACTCAAGCCGGTATGTTTTTCATTCAACCTAAGGATTATGCATGTCCACAACCACAGCTCGTCTAGATGATCTAGACCGTGCCATTCTCAAAACCTTGATGGAAGATGCACGAACTCCTTACGCTGAAATGGCAAAGCAGTTCGATGTCAGCCCTGCGACGATTCACGTTCGCATCGAAAAGATGAGATCGGCAGACATTATCGAGCGAACGGAAGTTGTGGTAAACACCAAAAAACTGGGTTACGACGTGTGTTGCTTTATTGGCATCAACCTTAATGCTGCCAAAGATTACCACTCGGCGATCGCTAAGCTGAATGCCTTAGACGAAGTGGTTGAGGCGTACTACACCACTGGTGCTTACAATATCTTTGTAAAGCTGATGTGTAAGTCGATAGAAGAGCTGCAGTTTGTATTGATCGATAAGCTGCAAGCGATCGATGAAGTTCAGTCGACAGAGACACTGATTTCATTGCAGAACCCTATCAACCGCAATGTGAATCCATAACATTGATTCGCCTTGCTTGGCATAACGCACAGACAAAAAAAGAGCCTCTAACTAGAGGCTCTTTTCGCAATAAACTAGATAGTTACCGTGATTATGCGTTGATTCCCGCGTGGCGCAGCATTGCGTCGATTTGTGGCTCACGACCACGGAAGCGTTTGAACAGCTCCATTGGCTCTTCACTGCCACCCATTTCAAGGATGTTGTTCAGGAAGCGATTACCCGTTTCAGTGTTGAAGATACCCTCTTCTTCAAATGCTGAGAACGCATCTGCCGATAGCACTTCTGCCCACAGGTAGCTGTAGTAGCCCGCGCTGTAACCACCAGCAAAGATGTGACCAAAGCTGTGTGAGAAACGGTTCCAATCTAGGCTTGGCAGTACCGACACCTTAGACTTAACATCCGCTAGCGTTTCTAGTACGCGAGCACCCACTTCAGGGTCGTATTCTGTGTGTAGCGTGAAATCGAACAAACCAAGCTCTAGCTGACGCAGGATAAACATCGCAGATTGGAAGTTCTTCGCCGCTAGCATCTTCTCTAGCATCTCTTTTGGTAGCGCTTCACCCGTTTCGAAGTGACCAGAGATGAACGACAGCGCTTCTTCTTCCCAACACCAGTTTTCTAGGAACTGACTTGGTAGCTCAACCGCATCCCAAGGCACACCATTGATACCCGCAACTGCGCCCGCTTCTACTTGCGTTAGCATGTGGTGGATACCGTGACCGAATTCGTGGAACAAGGTCACCACTTCATCGTGAGTAAACAGTGCTGGCTTATCACCAACTGGCTTATTGAAGTTACACGTTAGGTAAGCAACCGGGGTCTGTAGCTCGCCAGATTCGGTAATGCGACGACCACGACAGTCATCCATCCAAGCGCCACCACGTTTGTGTTCACGTGCGTATAGATCTAGGTAGAAACTACCACGCAGTGTTCCAGTCGCATCAAAGATATCAAAGAAACGCACTGACTCATGCCAAGTGTCTACGCCTTGACGCTCTGTTACCGACATACCAAACACGCGGTTCAGTACCTCAAACAGACCTGAAACCACATTAGATTCTGGGAAGTAAGGACGAAGCTCTTCATCAGAGATCTCGAACAGTTTCTGTTTTTGTTTCTCACTGTAGTAAGCGATGTCCCACAGGTTTAGCTCAGAGACACCAAATTCTTTCTCAGCAAACTGGCGTAGCTCTTCAACTTCTCGCTCACCTTGCGGTTTGGCTTTTACTGCTAGGTCGTTTAGGAAGCCAAGCACTTGGTCTGGCGTTTCTGCCATCTTAGTCGACAGTGATTTTTCGCTGTAAGTACTGAAACCAAGCATGCGCGCGATCTCGTGGCGCAGCTTAAGTTGCTCGGTGATGATCTCAGTGTTGTCCCACTTACCTGCGTTTGGACCGCGATCTGAAGCACGAGTTACGTAAGCTTCGTACAACTCTTTACGTAACGCTTGGTTATCACAGTAAGTCATCACAGGTAGGTATGATGGGATATCTAGAGTCAGTAGGTAACCTTCTTGCTCTTTAGATTCGGCCGCCGCTTGAGCTGCCGCCAGTGCCGATTCAGGCATACCCGCCAGCTCAGCTACGTCTGTGATCTGCTTGCTCCAACCCATAGTTGCATCAAGCACGTTGTTTGAGAATTGAGAGCCTAGCTCAGACTGACGCTTGCTGATCTCACCGTAACGGTGCTGTTCGTCAGCTGGCAGGCCAATGCCTGACAGCTCGAAGTCACGCAAAGCATCGGTAATGGTTTTTTGTTGAGCTCGGTTCAGTGCAGAGAATGCTTCGCTCGCCTTGATCGCTTTGTACGCTTCAAACAAGCCTTTGTGTTGTCCAACCCAAGTGCCGTACTCAGACAATACTGGCAGGCAGCTCTCATACGCTTCACGCAGTTCGTCGCTGTTCACAACAGAGTTCATGTGGCTTACTGGTGACCAAATACGGCCTAAACGATCATCCACTTCTTCAATCGGAGCAACGAGGTTGTCCCAGCTTGGTGAAGTATTACCTTCAAGTACTTGTTCTATCTTGTTGCGACACGCTTCAATCACTTGCTCAACTGCAGGCTTTACGTGCTCTGGCTTGATCTGTGAAAACGGAGGTAAGTCCGTGAAGGTTAATAGCGGATTAGACATATAAACATTCCTTTGGCTTTAGAGACTTTCGTCTTTTTTGTAATGAGGTCGTCTTACAGTCATCAGGCTAAAGTTCGCCCTAAAAAATCACCTGCGAATAGTTATTAAATAGTGCCCAACAAGGCAAATTTCAATAGTAGAACCAATAACTAACTGCATATTGCTAGCGACTGTTCCTGAATTGTTCGAGAATTTATGGTCCATTGAGGGTTATAATAGTCTGATTAACCCCACCTACACTAACCACACTCTAATTCGAGAGTGTTACGAGAGTTTAATTTGTTAAGTTATCGCCACAGCTTCCACGCAGGTAACCATGCCGACGTAGTAAAGCATATCGTACAGAGCCTTATTCTTAATTCTTTGAAACAAAAGGATAAGCCTTTTGTTTATCATGACACTCACTCTGGTGTAGGTCGTTACGACTTAACGCATGAATGGTCTGAAAAAACCGGTGAATACAAGCAAGGTATTGCTCGTGTGTGGGAGCAAACAGACCTTCCTGAAGACATTCAAAGCTACCTTGAGTCTATTTCCATTCTCAATAATGGCGAGAAACTGCGTTACTACCCGGGTTCTCCACGTGTTGCACGTGCACACCTGCGTGACCAAGACCGCATGGTACTGACTGAGCTTCACCCAGCCGATCACCCGCTGCTTGAGCAAGAGTTCCACCGTGATCGTCAGGTATCTATCTACAAAGAAGATGGTTTTAAGCGCTTAAAGGGCAGCCTGCCACCAAAAGAACGTCGTGGTTTAGTACTGATCGACCCGCCTTACGAGCTGGCAAAAGAGTACCGTGATGTCGTGACTGCAATCGCTCAAAGCCACAAGCGCTGGGCAACCGGTATCTACGCAATTTGGTACCCGGTAGTAAATCGCTGTGATATCGAAGATATGATCGAAGGTCTCGAAGGCTTAGGCATCAACAAGATTCTACAAATCGAACTTGGCGTATCACCAGACACCAACGAGCGTGGCATGACGGCATCAGGCATGATCGTGATTAACCCGCCTTGGAAGCTAGAAAGCCAAATGAAAGAGATTCTTCCATTCTTGAAGGAAGCAATTGCGCCGGCGACCGGTCACTTCAAAGTAGAGTGGATCGTACCCGAGTAATCTCGAACTTAACGTCATGCTCTGACAAATATTAAGCAGATTGTGACGTACACGAATAAATTTTAAACAGGGAGATTGAGTTCAACCGATCTGCCCTCAATATAATAATTATACAATTTAAGAATCTATAGGACGTAGGTGTTCAGTGCGCTCACTGTACCCACAGCCTTCAATAAATGGAGAAAGTAATGGCGACTCATTTTGATTACATCTGTATCGGCGGCGGTTCAGGCGGCATCGCATCAGCTAACCGCGCAGCTATGCACGGTGCAAAAGTTGCACTTATCGAAGCTCAAGACCTTGGTGGTACTTGTGTAAACGTTGGTTGTGTTCCTAAAAAGGTAATGTGGCACGGCGCTCAAGTCGCTGAAGCAATCAACCTATACTCTGAGGACTACGGCTTCGACGTTGAAGTAAAAAGCTTTAACTGGAGCAAGCTGATTGAAAACCGCCAAGCGTACATTGGTCGTATCCACCAATCTTACGACCGCGTACTAGGTAACAACAAAGTAAACGTAATCAAAGGCTTTGCTAAGTTCGTTGATGAAAAGACAGTTGAAGTGAACGGTGAACACTACACAGCAGATCACATCCTGATCGCGGTAGGTGGTCGTCCAACAATTCCAAACATCCCAGGTGCAGAATACGGCATCGACTCAAATGGCTTCTTCGACCTAATGGAGCAACCAAAACGCGTTGCGGTTATCGGTGCTGGCTACATCGCAGTTGAGATCGCAGGTGTACTAAGCGCACTAGGCACAGAAACACACTTGTTCTGTCGTAAAGAATCTCCACTACGTAGCTTCGATCCAATGATCATCGAAACGCTAGTAGAAGTAATGGAAGCAGAAGGTCCAACACTTCACACGCACTCAGTGCCTAAAGAAGTTGTGAAAGAAGCGGATGGCACACTGACTCTACACCTAGAGAACGGCAACACTCAAAACGTTGACCACCTAATCTGGGCTATCGGTCGCCACCCAGCAACTGACGCTATCAACCTAGCATCAACTGGCGTTGCAACTAACGACCGTGGCTACATCAAAGTAGACGAGTTCCAAGCAACTAATGTTCCTGGCATCTACTGTGTTGGCGACATCATGGAAGGCGGTATCGAGCTAACTCCTGTAGCTGTTAAAGCAGGTCGTCAGCTTTCTGAACGTCTATTCAACGGTCAAACCAACGCAAAAATGGACTACAAGCTAGTGCCTACTGTTGTATTCAGCCACCCACCTATCGGCACGATCGGTCTTACGACCCAAGAAGCTGAAGAGAAGTACGGCAAAGACAACATCAAGGTTTACACATCGGGCTTCACTGCGATGTACACAGCAGTAACCAAGCACCGTCAACCTTGTAAGATGAAGCTAGTATGTGCTGGCGAAGAAGAGACTGTCGTTGGCCTACACGGCATCGGCTTCACGGTTGATGAAATGATTCAAGGCTTCGGCGTTGCTATGAAAATGGGCGCAACCAAAGCAGATTTCGACTCTGTTGTGGCGATTCACCCTACGGGCAGCGAAGAGTTTGTGACGATGCGTTAATCGCAAATCATAAGATTGAAGAAAGAAGCAGGCTTAGGCCTGCTTTTTATTAACCAGCTTGAACAAAAAAAGAACGCACAACGCACTGATATATAAAAAATTATAAAAGATTGTCAAATCTCAGCAAAATATATAGTTCGTACTTATAGAATCCCGTTCATAGTAATTCTTGAACAAGTGATAATGTCAGTAGCCAACACCCGCATCACCGATCTTTTTTATCAATTATTGAATCTATCTGAGGCAGAAAAAACAAAATACCTAAAAGAATTAAAAGCACACCAAGTCGATCTATATGACAAAATTTATCCCTTTATCTGCACCTCAGAGCTAGAGCCTATTACACATATATTTGGTGTAGGCGCCCTCCAAGCTACAAACAAAAAAGCGAATTTTTCTGATACATACATTGATAAGTACCACCTGTCTTACGAAATAGGTCGTGGAGGTATTGGTGTTGTCTATGCGGCGACTCGAGTGGACAAGACATTTCATCAAAACCTTGCCATAAAACTCATTCAGCCAACACTGTCTCACCTCATAGATAAAGAATACTTATTTCATGAAGCCCAAGCACTTGCGACGTTGAACCATCCATATATAACCAAAGTGATGGATGGAGGGACGCATGAAGGTTCTGTTTATATTGTAATGGAACACATAAAAGGGTGTACCCTCAATGAATACCTTGCTACGTATTCACTGAATAAAACAAAGAAGCTCAGTCTATTTTTAAAAATATGCGCTGCTATCTCACACGCACACAAACACCAAGTTCTGCATACCGATTTAAAGCCAGAAAATATATTAATCGATTGTGAAGGTCACCCGAAGATACTCGACTTTAATTTAATGAGAGGAATCAATGACCAATTGTCTGCTTACCCAATCACAATCAATGCCTACAGCCATGACTACGCTAGCCCAGAGCAAATCAACGGAAGTCCACCCACTGTCCAATGTGATATTTACGCTCTAGGAAAGATCTTAACTTTCATGTTTCCTAAACTACCGATAAGTCAGGGTGACCTTCGCTGCATAATTCAAAAGGCAACACGACGCCACGCCTTACTGCGCTATTCGAGTACCAATGAACTTTACAACGACATTAAGCAGATAATCGCTTGCCGCCCAATCACAGCATATCAAGACCAACCATTCTATTCTGCTCTGAAGCTATGCCAACGCCGTCCAATTCAATGTGCCTTATCTACTGTGCTCATTTGGTGTAGTGTAGGTTTCTACACGCCTTTGATCAAAAAAAACCAGCAACTTCAAATAGAAAAGCGCGCTTCTGAAAGGGTCACAAAGCAATTTGTCCGAACACTGTCTCTAATAAAAGAAAGCCCTAAATCAAAAGCATCGATCAATGCGGTACTCAAGCATACGCACAAAGCTGTTTTAGGAGACCCAGACATACCAACAAAAACAAAGGCGAAACTATTACAAATAATCACCCCGCAGGCTGTTCGCTCAGAATCAAAAAAAGGAAACTGCTAAATATGAGTAACCAACTAACCGACATCGAATCGATCGTGAGCGATTGGAAAGCAGGCTATAAAGGGGCTGAACAAAAACTCTATCATTTCGCTTACTCACACCTTTACACACTCGCCCAACAGGAGCGAAAACGGAGTACAACCAAGCATGAACAAAGCTGTTGGGTATCTTGGAATAGTATCAACAATACAACGGCGTTAGTTCACGATGCTTACCTAAAGCTCTCTTTTGCTGATACTCAATCAATAAAAGACACTCGTGATTTTCTGTTAATGGCAGCAAAAATCATGCGACAAATACTCATCGATAACGCTCGACGTCAACAAGCACAGAAACGCCAACTCCCCACAAAAGTTCCCCCTCAAGAAGAAAGGCATTTCGAGCAGCTAATCATTATGGATAAGGCTGTTGACCACTTTACTTTGAATTACCCAAGGCAATCACAAGCATTCAAACTGAAATACCTTATGGGGCTTCAAACTCAAGAAATTAGCCAGCTACTAGCGTGTAGCGACAGCCTAATTGAAAAGGATTTAAAGTTCTCTCGCTGTTGGTTAACGAGGAAAGTAAACACGCAGCACAACCCAATTTATTGAAAATAATTTACGGTATTTCACTCAAATTTCGTGTCTTGTGAAATCCACTCTACAAAGGTAAAAACGCCGCAGATCTTAATTAACCTAAAAATAATTACTCTTCAGGGTAAGGATAAAAAATGAAAAAGGTAACGTTATTAGCGGCTGCGGTGGCACTAGGCTTAACAGGTTGTGGGAGTGATAGCCCCCATACGAGTAATACCCCTGGCAATGATGGTACTCCTCCTGGCGGCGATTCAGGTGATAAATCGAGTAGCATTGTAGTAAAGGGATTTGATGGCTACTTCCATAACGCCGTAGTGTTTGCCGATGTGGACGACAACGGGAAACTGAATCTAGACATCGATACTGTGTTCGGTCTAACAGACGAAAACGGTGAATTAACACTACCGAAAAATACAGAGGTCAAACACAGCCTAGGTTTACAAACGCTCCGTCCTGGCGATGTAACTCCAGAGCTGGCTCAGAAACTGAGTACTCTTCCTGACAATACAAAATCACTGGATAAACTGTTAGATCTATATACAAGAGATATGGACCTTCCGGACCAACCTATGTCCAACGCTGTCGTACTTCGCACACCAAAGGTTGATGGCAGTGAAGGTGTCGTTATATCTCCAATTACCGATCTAGTCGCTATCGAGATGCGCAAAAATAACAGCACACTTGAAGCTGCCGCATCAGCAGTAAGTAGCAACCTTGGGGGCACAGAAGAAGCACCAATTGATCTTTTCTCTGACTTTGTCGAAGACTCTAAGAGCAACCTGCAAAGTGCTCGACTTCATAAAACTGCGCAGATTCTTACGGAGTCAAAAGCGAAAAACCCTTCAGAATACGAAAAACAAATTGAGGTAATCACGGACACGGCTACTGAAAAATCAGAAGAAATCGTTACAGAAGACAATATGGGCGATGAGAACCTGGTAAACGACAGGCCAATCATTGATCCAACTGAGCCAGAGACCGCTATTCGCAACTTTAAGTTGTTAGTTAATCCATCAGCAGCATCAGCGATCCAGAAACAGATCCATACACTCAAAATTACCGAAACAGATACTGTTTTAGAAACGATTGAAGTACCAAACAATCTTTTTGAAGATAAGTATTCAGTAGACGGTGCTCTAACTCCGGTAAGGCCTAGAGTTAAAATTGATGGAGAAGGAGAGATCACTGCTGAGCTTGACGAAACTGGTACTACGTTAACATTATCAAGTTCAGGCTCATTGGAGAATCCGCAGCGCAGTTACACAATTACGTTTGAAGCAGAAGACAAAGATACACAAGATGAAGATGCGAAAGTAACCAGTACACTGCGTACTACTTTTTCATTCGATGTTGACCTACTCAACACACCTCCAAGCATTGTGGATACGGAAGAGACACGAATCCAGACTGAAATTGTATCTACATGGAATCTAATCCAAGGTGCCCAGTTTACCGGAGAGATCCCAGTAGATACGTTGTTTGAAGATCGTGAAGATTCTCACCTAACATACACAACAAATATCGACAGTGCAGTTCCTGGTCTTAAATCTGAGTACGATTCAGTATCTGGCGTAATTCACATAACGGGTTACCCAAAAAAGGTTAATAGCAACAAGGTAAACTTCACCATTCATGCTGATGATGGTCACACTTCAACCTTCTTAGCGTCTGCACCAGCGAACTTTACCGCGCCTCCTATTCAAGCTGGCAGCATCAGTATTAATGAAGAGTTAGAAGCAGATATACAAGCACAAATTACGACGCAATGGTCACTGACTGTTGGTAAAGACTTTGAAGAAGCTTTCAGCGTTGCAAATCTTTTTAGCTCAAAGGTTTCGGGCGATATTGAATACTACGCTCACTATGCTCCACATGATAATGAAACGCCAAGCAACCCGATTCCGGGAGTCTCAGTAAATGTTGATAGCTCGGGCTTAGTAACATTAAGTGGACGCCCAACATCAGAGACCAATAATGTTGTTCTGTATATCGCACAAGGGATCAACTTCTCTGGTGGTGAGGAGAACGATATTGAATCAGAAATGGTAACGTTTAGATTGCCTAACGTTCAGCCAGGAGATGTTACACCTCCCACAACATCTATCGAAGACCAATATTTGTATCAATCAGCACTAGAAAACTACAATGATGAAGGTACAGGCTTAGCTTGTGAGGTTCGATATTTCGATTCAGAAACACAAACGCTCTACGCATACACTCGTACTCAAGAAAGCTTTACTTCTTGCCCTGAGATTAATACTTCGTCGTCTCCTACTAACAACAATAATTTTGAGTCACTTGGTTCATACACTATTGATGCTAGTGGGGGGTATGTACTTAATATCAATGATGGTGATGAATCATTCACTATTCGCTATAGTGCTCAAAAGTACCAAGACTACTTTGTGTTCCAAAATACAGAAACTTTCGACTATTTAATTGACGACAAAGTAGAAAGTATGACTTTTGAGGAAATGTACCCTGCCTATACTACTCCACAACAGTTGAATGCCTCAATATCTCAACGTATTACTGATGGCGTTACTGATGACGTATGGGTTGAAGGTACTCTTCATTATATTGACCAAAATGGCAACATTAATGATATGGATGTTGACGCAGCTATGAATGATGTAGATGACAATTGCACTGATACTAACATGTGTGAGAGTGGTGTATCAGATGCAGACATTTACCTTAAAATGAGCTGTGAAGAAGTAAAAGCAAACTACACATTCGACGTGTACTCAATGTCGGGAACACCGTTTTCCTGGGAAGTGCAGTACTTTGATTCTGCGAAAAATAACAGCTGTGGTATCGATTTTACTTCTATCACTCCAATCACGAGCGGTATTAGAACCATTCATGGTGAAGTGAAAGAAGAAAAACTTGGTAAATTTGCAGACATCCTGTTTAGTTTCGCAAGATAAAGTTGAATTAGTTCAACATATAATTTAACTAACATTAAGCCTTGTCGCTCTCGACAAGGCTTTTTTATGCGTACGATCTGAACCTTCAGCGGAAATTCCGCGTACGGAAAACAAACCAACACTAAAAGAGCGGAGCTCATTATGAATCTACTAATTGAATCATTTGAAGGCGGGATCTACTTGGCTTACCAAGTTATTGGCGAGCAAAAGCAATTAATTAAAGATGACCACCAGCATCCTATGAAGTTTTTGAGTGTTAACCAAGCACGCGATCACTTTAGCGACCAAGGTGTCGCATCAGCTATGCTGGTTCATAACAGCGCCTACGACGAAATGTGTGGTGAACACTGTGGTAGCACACAACCTTTCGAGATTGATTTGAAGTGGAGTTAAATCAACCTCAAATCAATCGCGATAAAAATTGAAAGGCTTGCATCAATGCAAGCCTTTCTTATGGGATTGACTTTCCCTTTTAACCACTTAGATTAGCGCGATGTCCGTTTAAGTCTTCGTTTAATGTTCTGCTCTTTCACTACAAAGTCGAACAGCGGAGCGAACAGGTTGGCGAACAAGATAGCCAGCATAATGCCCTCTGGATAAGCAGGATTGAGCACTCGGATACCGACCGTCATAACACCAATCAAGATCCCGTAAGCCCACTTACTCTGATTGGTAAACGCGGCAGATACAGGGTCTGTTGCCATGAAGAAGGTACCAAACGCTACACCACCCAACACAAAGTGCCAGTAGAACGGCATCGAAAACATCGTGTTGGTTTCTGACCCTATCCAATTCATCAAGCTAGATGTCACAACGAGACCAATAATCACACCGGCGACAATGCGCCAAGAAGCTATCTTCATCGCTATCAGAATCAACCCCGTCAGCATGATAAGCAGTGACGACACCTCACCCATCGAACCTGGAATATTACCGATAAAGGCATCCATCCAAGTGATCGCCTCGCCAGTCATGTTATTGATCAGTGACGTGCTGCCGCCTTCATACCATTGACTCAGTGGTGTCGCGCCTGAATAGCCGTCAGCGGCAACCCACACAAGCCCACCCGACATGTTGGCTGGATAGGCGAAATAGAGAAACGCGCGGCCTGCAAGGGCTGGGTTCAAGAAGTTTCGTCCTGTACCACCGAACAGCTCTTTGGCGACAACGATACCAAAGGTGATACCTAAAGCGGCTTGCCAAAGCGGGATGGTTGGCGGGAGGATGAGTGCAAACAGCACAGAGCTAACAAAAAAGCCTTCATTAACTTCGTGCTTACGTACAACGGCAAACAACACCTCCCAAAAACCACCGACCACAAACACCGTGGCATAAACGGGTAGAAAATAGAGTGCACCAAGCAACATCTGACTTGCCCAGCCACTTGCCATCAATGACTGCGCATCACCAAATGCCCACGACAGACGCCAGCTACTCTCGATAACCGAGGCAAGTTCATTTAATTGATAACTGGAGGTTAGTGCGAGGACGCTTTGGTGTCCGACGTTATACATCCCCCAGAACATTGCCGGGAAGGTCGCCAACCACACCAGAATCATGATGCGCTTTAGGTCAATGCTGTCACGAACATGGGTTATGCCGCGATTTACGTTGCCGGGTGTATAAAATATTGTCGCGAAAGCCTCATACACTGGGTAGAGCTTTTCGTACTTCCCTCCGGCTTCAAAGCGTGGAGCCACGTCTTCTAATCGTTTTTTTAAACTCATAATCTCAATCACCTTATTGCTTGAGTTATGGTTTTCTACGCATCAGCCGCGCTATTTGAACAATTTTTAACGATTTTTAATCAAATTCGTCTTGAAGAACGAGTGTCTAAAAGTCGAACCGATGTCGAAAAAGAGAGGCGTATAAACAACAAAGCCCCAGCAATGGCTGAGGCTTATTTGGTTTGGTAACGGTCGTCGTTACTTAACGCACATCACATTAAGCAATGAAGAACCTTTCAACTGGTTGACGTTACCGTTGGTAAACAGACCTTTCTTATCTGCGCCCCAATAAGGGAGATGCATTGGCCAGTTCTGTTTTTCCATAACCTTTGAGCTCAAGATGCTTTGCCATTGCTTCTCACTCATCAGCTTCATGTTGACCTGATTACACACCAATTCAGCGCTATCGTAATCTAGGCGGCTCCAAGGCTTGCCTTGCTCCATGTAGAACTGTTGTTGATGATCTAGAAGGTAAGGAATAGCATATTGGCTACCCGCAATGTCTGCTTTCACGCGAATCTCGATCTCTAGATCATTGTCTGAACTCGCGTTACCGCTTGGTAGCGTCTGAATTGCTGCAGCGCTCGCTACCGCCGCCACTTGCTTAGTAGCCACAGGTTTCGGTGCAGGCTTAGCTTCTACTTTTGCAGGAGCCTTGTGCGTCACCGCTTTTGGCTCTGCTGGTTTTGCCACAATAGGCTGTGATGAGGTTTTCGACTTATCGACCATACGAATAAAGGCTTCACCGTAACCAGAAACCTTACGCACCTGAGCTAGGTCTTTTCTCGCATCAGAGAAGGTAGAATAAGGTCCGATTAAGCAACGGTAGTCTCCGCCTTCCGGCTTCATCCAAACGTTGGTCGAGATCTTCTCATACAGAGGCTTTGCTCGGCTCAGTGACAAAGGCTTGTTCAGCAGGCCACATTGAACCCAAAACAGTTCGTTATCTGAATGACGTTTTGGTGCTTTACTGCCCCACACGCCCTTACCGATCGGACATGATTGCTCTAGCTGTGGTAATTGGTTGGTGCTTGCCTGAGTTGCATCACATAGAACCGACTCTGCATTCACTTGGCTCGATACCAAAAGAGATGCAGCGATAAGTCCCATACGATAATTTCTCGTCACAGCACGACATACAGCATTCATTGTCAATTTCATAACCACCACTTAAACCCTTGCGGGCTAATTATTACCGAATCTATGTCGATAAAACATGAATTCCATTTTAACTATTATTGACACTGTCAATAATACTAAGTTCCAGATCCATTAAGCAAAAAAAGAGCCGTAATTGCTTACGGCTCTTAATTTAGTGACTTTTTTTACTAAAAATCAAACCGGGCTATCACCCTTTATAAATTTTCGGGTTAAACACGTCACGTAACCAGTCGCCTAATAGGTTAATAACGAGAACCAATGTTACCAAAAGCACACCTGGGAATGCTGTGATCCACCATGCTCCTGAGAAAATGTAGTTAAAACCAGTACTGATCAGGGCACCGAGTGATGGTTGGTCTACCGGAAGACCTAAACCTAGGAAAGAAAGTGCCGCTTCTGACATGATGGCATTTGCCACCTGTACCGTAGAGATAACCAAAATCGGTGATAAACAGTTAGGCAGAATATGGCGGAACATGATGCGAGGCGCTCTAAAGCCCATCACACGTGCCGCTTCTACGTACTCTTTCTTCTTCTCTGCCAATACCGATGCACGAATCGTACGAGCATACTGCGGCCATTCAGCAATACCGATGATCACCACCAGCATAACAACCGCATATTGCGCGTAGAAGTCACTACCGAAACTCGCCTTAAAGATGGCCGAGACAATGATCGCAACCATCATGGTTGAGAACGAAAGCTGAACATCGGCAAAACGCATCAGGAAGCTATCAATACGACCACCGAAGTAACCTGCAGACAAGCCAATGATGATACCGAGAGTCAGCTGAAGACCTACCGCTAGGAAACCGATCGTCAATGACAGACGCGAGCCGTAAAGCATCGTAGATAAGATGTCACGACCCTGCTCATCAGTACCCAGTAGGAAGCGTTCTTCGCCGTCTTCCATCCAAGATGGTGGCAACTCAGAATCCATGATGTCGATAGACGTCACGTCATACGGGTCTGTTGGCGCTAGAATCGGTGCCGCTAATGCCATAACAAGGAAAGCTGCAAAGATAGCGAAGCTCACCATTGCCACTTTGTCACGTAAGAAGTAGTACAGAATGTCTGACTGCTTGAATCGCTCCCAACGAGATGGAGCTGTTGTTGTTTGTTCCATGATTATGCTCCTTTCCCTGTGATGTTCACTGTTGGGTTAATGATGCCGTATAGCAAGTCAACAATGGTGTTAGTTACTACGAAGATCAAGCCAACGAAAATAACGTATGCGGTAATCAGTGGAGTATCCACTCGGTTAATCGCTTCAAGGAATAGGAAGCCGGTGCCCGGCCACTGGAATACAGTTTCAGTAAGAATGGTGTAAGCCACCATAGTACCGATTTGAACACCACCTACCGTTAGTACAGGTAACATTGTGTTCTTCAAAGCGTGTTGGTAGTAAATCTTGTTCAGCGCTAGGCCTTTTGCTTTACCAAACTTGATGTATTCAGAACTAAGAACCTCTAGCATTTCAGAACGCACTAGACGAATGAACAGCGGCAGCATGATAGATGCCAAAGCAATACTCGGCAGAACTAAGTGTGCAAGGCCATCTAGTGTTAAGAAGCCAGACTCCCAACCAAACCAGTTTGCGGTCTCACCACGTCCAAACGACGGCAGCCAACCTAGCTCGATAGAGAACACATACATCAGCATGATTGCAGTTAAGAAAACAGGCACAGAGATACCGATACTACTACCGGCCATCACAAGCTTAGTGAAGAAACTTTTTGGGTGTATTGCAGAATAAACGCCTAATGGAATCGACAGACAAACAATGATCAGAGAAGCACCGAACACAAGCTCCAGTGTCGCGACCAGTTTATCTAGAATTACGTCCACAGCAGGGCGTTTAAAGAAATATGAAGTACCAAGATCACCTTGTAGAGCTGCGCCCACAAAGCGAGTGTATTTTGTAATGAAGGGATCATTTAAGCCGAGTTCATCACGCAGCGCTTGACGCTCCGATTCTGAAACAGATTGACCGACTAACTCACGCAACGGGTCGCCCAGGTTATCCTGAATGGCAAACGCCACCAAACTGATCACAAACATCACTATCAGTGCCTGAAACAGGCGCTTGACCAGAAACGTAACCATTCCTTGCCCCTTATCTATCCATGACTATCTAGTCGAAATCCGCGACTAGATAACAAAATTCAGTCTTAAAAAAGGTATTTAGCCAGACTGAAGGAAGACCAAATACCGAAACTTAAATCTATATCTTAATAATTTGAGAGCCTGAAAAGCTTCAGGCTCTCGATTCTAGCAAGCTAGATTATTTTACAACTAGGTCGCCGAAGTAAGGCATAACCATTGGGTTTACTACGTCTGCTGCACCTACGTTAGACTTCGCGCCCCACGCTTCACTTTGCCAGTGTAGCGGTACGAATGCTGCGTCGTTGTAAAGTGTTGCTTCAACGCCTTTCAGCATTTCAGCACGCTTAACTGGGTCAGTTTCAGTGTTAGAAGCTTCTACGATCGCATCCATTTCTGGGTTTGAGTAGCCAGAACAGTTGTATTGACCACGGCCAGTCTCTTCGTTACGAGTCATAGTTAGGAACTCGTTGAAGTTAGCTGAATCTTCTGTATCTGAGTGCCAGCCGATCATCATCATGTCTGCTGAACATAGGTCAAACTCAGGCCAGTACTGTGCTTTAGGCATAGTTTTAAGATCAACTTTGATACCAATCTTAGACAGCATTGCCGCAGACGCTTGCGCTACTTTCGCATCGTTCACGTAACGGTTGTTTGGAGCCATCATAGTTAGCGTAAAGCCATCTTCGTAGCCCGCTTCTTTCATCAGCTCTTTCGCTTTTTTCAGATCGTAACGAGGAACTAGGTCTTCGTTGTGACCCGCGTAGCCTGTTGGGCTTTGCTGACCAGCTGCTGTTGCGAAGCCTTTCATGATCTTCTTAACGATACCTTCGTTGTTGATTGCGTGAACAATCGCCTGACGAACGCGAACATCTTTAAGTGCTTCGTTGCTGTTTTGGTTCATTTGGAACGTGATGATACGAGTACCAGGTAGCGTCACTAGATCGATGTTCTTAGCGTTTTTAACACGCTTGTGATCGTTTGGTGCTACTGGGTGAATCATATCAACGTCGCCAGAAAGAAGTGCTGCAACACGTGTCGCGTCTTCTTTGATTGGCACAAGTGTTAGCTTGTCTACGTTGCCTTCAGTTTCTGTGTCCCAGTAATCGTTGAAACGCTCGAACGTTACTTTAACGCCTTGCTCACGCTGCGTTACGATAAATGGACCAGTACCTGAAACGTTAGTCGAAGCAAACGAGTTACCGTGCTTAACTAGCTCAGACTTGTCTTTACCTTCCGCTGTTTGGCCAGAGTAGAACTTGCTGTCCATTGGGAAGATGTAAGTTGCTGTTTGTAGTACTAGTGGGTAAGCCGCTTTTGATACTAGCTCAACTGTGTAGTCATCCACTTTTACCATTTTTTCGTATGGCGTGAAGATAGACTTAAAGTCTGGAGAAGCTTGTAGACGTTCAAAAGTCCACACAACATCATCAGCAGTCAGTTCGTTACCAGAGTGGAATTTCACACCTTTACGTAGGTTGAAGCGGAAAGTCGTTTCATCAACACGCTCCCAGCTCGATGCTAGGCGGCCTTCAAAATCCATCTCTTTTGTGAAACGTACTAGAGGGTCAAACACCATGTGAGACATTTGCAGTGTGCCACCAGACAGCTGCTCGTGCGGGTCAAGTGATACAGGGTCAGCTGCGTAGCCAACGGTAATATCTGCTGCTGCTGCACTAAAGCTTAGGCCAGCTGCCATTAAAGCTACTGCTAATTTGCTTTTCATGGTTTTCATTGCATAACTCCTTCATGCGGGAATCCAGATCCCTAGTTGTTGTATTTGCGTCTGTTTATTGTTGTTAGCAAGCTAAACTCCAGCCTGCTGATTTTTATACCGCGGCTTGTGCCACTGCTTTTTCTTCTCTTAAACCTGTAAATTCAGGCATTAAAGAAATTAGGTGTTTGCTGTATTCATGCTGAGGCGATTGGAATAGCTGCTCGGTTGGCGCAACTTCCAATAGCTCTCCCATTTGCATCACACCAACACGATCACACATTTGGCGAATAACCGGTAAATCGTGACTGATGAACAGCATGGTTAGGTTTAGCTCGTCTTGTAAGTCTTTTAATAGGTTGAGGATCTGAGCCTGTACCGACACATCCAGTGCCGACGTAGGTTCATCACAAATCAAAAGACGAGGGCGAGTTGCCAAGGCGCGAGCGATAGAAATACGCTGACGTTGGCCACCTGAGAATTCGTGTGGGTACTTAACCCCGGCCATTACGCCCAAACCAACGTGCTCTAGTAGATCGTTCACGATCTGACGAGTTTCATTTTCGTTACGAGTAAGCTTATGGAATCGGATAGGCTCAGCAATGATGTCGAATATCTTCATTCGAGGGTTCATTGATGTGTAAGGGTTTTGGAAAACCATCTGCATTTGGCGACGCATAGGGCGACGTTCTTTTTCAGATTTAAGCCCAGTCAGGTCAACGCCTTCAAACGTTACCTTGCCTGAGTTGGGTGCGTACAAGCCAGCAATCACACGAGCAATCGTTGATTTACCTGAGCCTGATTCACCTACTAAACCAAACGTCTCACCTTCATGTACTTCAAAGCTCACGTTGTTGGATGCTTGAACGTACTCACGACGGCTCTCAAAGAAAGAATCTTTGGTGGTGAAGCGCAAGTTTACGTTCTCAACATTCAACAATGGACCAGTGTAATCACGGTGATCTTGGCTTTGACCTAACCAGTGGTTTTTCACATCTAGAGGTTCCATCTCTTGTGCTTCTTCGATGTAGCTAACAAGAGGGAAGCGATCGAGTTTACGATCTGAACGAGGAACCGCAGAGATAAGACTGTGTGTGTATGGGTGTTCAGGAGTACCAAGGACTTTCGCCGTCGGACCAAACTCAACCAAATCACCACGATACATCACGGCTACGCGATCAGTAACGTTAGATACCACACCCATGTCGTGCGTGACCAACATACAACCTACGTTCTTCTTGATACATAGGTCGCGAATCAAACCCAAGATCTGGTCTTGGATAGAAACATCAAGTGCCGTTGTTGGTTCATCTGCGATGATTAGATCAGGTTCACCTGCCAATGCGATCGCGATAACCACACGCTGACGCATACCGCCTGAGAATTGGTGTGGGTACTGCTTTAAACGGTTTTCTGGTTGTGGGATACCCACTTGGTTCATTAAGTCTAATGAGCGCTGGTAGGCTTCTTGATCCGAAACCTTCATGTTGGCATGAATCGTCTCTTTTAACTGCTGTTCTACTGTGAATAGAGGGTTAAGAGAAGTCATTGGGTCTTGGAAGATAAAACCAATCTTTGAGCCGCGAACAGAACGCATCTGTTCAGGAGATAAACCAGAGACTTTTTCGCCATCCAGAAATACCTCGCCGCTAGCAATGCGGCCAGGAGGGCTCAGCAAATCGATTACAGCATTACCTACTGTTGATTTACCTGCACCAGACTCGCCTACAACACCAACAATCTCACCACGTTCAATGTTGAACGAAAGTGATTTAACTGCGGCGTGAACTCCATGACGAGATGGGTATTCGATACGAAGATTTTTTACTTCTAAAAGTGACATTACCAGACCTCTACTGCTTTGGCAGCTTTCTGCCCTGTCTGCAAAATTGAATCCATTCTTACCAGAATATTGTTCTGATATTTTATACGGTTGACAATTTGGCAAATAATTCACAGAAAAGCAACAAAAATAGGATAAAAAGTCGACATTAAACGCTTAGCAAGCAAAAGTGCCACATAACTATTCACCAAAAGAGCATATAGTAAGAAAAATCAACATTATATTATCGGCAAGAAATACTCACAAACTCCTTACCACTACTTACTTGTAGAGTTAAAGCCGTGCTTCAAAGCAGATCTCACTACCAGTCACTAAAAACAAATAATTATTCCAAAAAACAATTAACACTATAGAAACAAACGCTAATTTTGTTAATTTGAACAAATAAAACAACCAGATAAACGTTAATTAGCCATACATTTAACCATCTGTATTATTTTGGTAAATACAAAACAGACAAACGAAAGGCCTAATAAATCAGAGGAGTTTTTGAACGACCAAATGCGTACAAAGCTGTCAAATTCAGGCCTTAGTGAGCAAATTTAGGGTCAGGTTTCACTTTTCATAAAAATATTTAGACCAAACCCATTAATATGTCGAATTATTGAGCACTCCATTTATATAAAATTAGATATAGAACTGTACATTTGATAAAGAAAGCAACTCTGTAGCAGCACCATTATCAAGCAGATCGTTAGGAATCTGTCTTATATAAGAAGGGGAGATAGATGTAAGAAGCCCCGTCATTTCTGACGCGGACGGCTAGTTGAGGCTTCTTAAGTGATCAGTGAAGAGACATTCTTTGAACATCAGGCGAACCCCACTCTGTTCAAGTTATCTAAGTTTCAGATGTAAAAAAGCCCTAGTCTTTCGACTAGGGCTTCTTAAGGTGGTCGGTGAAGAGGGATTCGAACCCCCGACCCTCTGGTCCCAAACCAGATGCGCTACCAAGCTGCGCTATTCACCGAGACGTTTCGTTTGATTTCTCAAACTGGGAACTTCAAAGAAGCTACCAAAATTAATGGGGTGGCTAACGAGATTCGAACTCGCGACCACCGGAATCACAATCCAGGGCTCTACCAACTGAGCTATAGCCACCACTAATTTTTTATATAACCGCTTAAAAGCGATTATTGAAATAGTGGTCGGTGAAGAGGGATTCGAACCCCCGACCCTCTGGTCCCAAACCAGATGCGCTACCAAGCTGCGCTATTCACCGACTAGTTTTGTATCGACTCTTGGGAATAATGAATCAACACTGGAAGCCGAAGCTACCGATATTTTGTAAAGAAAGAATGGGGTGGCTAACGAGATTCGAACTCGCGACCACCGGAATCACAATCCAGGGCTCTACCAACTGAGCTATAGCCACCATTATTTCTTTTTGCCAATTTCTCACTTACCGAAGTAAGAGACCGGATGGCGCGCCTGAAAGGATTCGAACCTTCGGCCTTTGGCTCCGGAGGCCAACGCTCTATCCAGCTGAGCTACAGGCGCATGCCCTGTCGGCGGAGTGGAATAATACGTATATCACCCAATGCCGTCTAGTACTTTTTTAACTTTTTTTTCTGTTTGGTCTCTTTTTCGACAGTTAATATGTGATAAACCCCTTATTTGAGTACTACAACCCGCCACAGCTTATAAGTTGTTGTTTATTGCAACAACTTATCGGGATATAATCACCCATTATTTACATTGGTTTAACAGTTGCTCTTTGCTGGTTAAAGCCAAAACACCCTTCCAACACTATAAATTGGTAAGCATGTACTTACCTTGGGAATGTAAAGTGAGTTTAATGGATATGTCTCGTCGAATTTTAAGCGTTGTCATCGCAGTTTTAACCTTTTCAACTGGCGCAATGGCTGCAGGCCTAAGCGAAGCGGAGCACGATGCAATTGCTGAACGCATCAAACCAGTTGGCCAAGTTTACCTAGTCGGCAGCGAGCCAGTAGCCGCAGAACCAACAGGCCCTCGTGATGGCGCAGCAGTTTACGGTACCTTTTGTATCGCTTGTCACGCATCTGGCGTAAGTGGCGCACCTAAAACAGGTGATGCTGGTGACTGGGGTCCTCGCATTGCTCAAGGTCGCGACATTCTAGCTGACCACGCAATCAACGGCTTCAATGCGATGCCAGCGAAAGGTTCATGTATGGATTGTTCAGACGACGAAATCAAAGATGCTATCGAGCACATGATTGCCGGTCTGTAATTAAAAATGCCAGATTCAGAAAAGGTGACCTCATGGTCACCTTTTTTATTGGCTTCTATATAGTGCGATTAAAGTAGGGCATTACTTCTTGTTGAACATCGCTCGAATATTCGCAATGTGCGCCTGCCCTTTTTCCATTCTTTCTTCAGCGGATTGAGGCTTCTTAACGCTTTCCCACTCCACATCATCGTGCGGCAGCTCATCGAGGAAGCGGCTTTGTGTTGGCTTTATTAATTCACCATATTGACGACGTTCACGACACTTAGTAAAAGTCAGCTCTTTCTGCGCTCGAGTAATCCCCACATACATAAGACGACGTTCTTCTTCTACGTTGCCTTCATCGACACTGGTTTGGTGCGGCAAGATGCCCTCTTCTGCACCCATCAGGAATACATATGGGAACTCTAGACCTTTCGATGCATGCAATGTCATTAATTGGACTTGATCTGCATCGTCATCATCCTCACCACGCTCCATCATATCGCGCAGCGTTAAACGTTGAACCACCTCGCGCAGGGTTTTCTCTTCTTTATCGTAGTTGTCACCCTCAAGATCGGCCACAATCCAGCTATACAGATCAGAGACGTTCTTCATTCGCATTTCAGCGGCTTTCGGGCTCGCTGAGGTTTCGTACAACCAATCTTCGTAGTTGATGTCACGAACCAAAGAACGAACGGCTTCAACCGTATTACCACGCTCGGCATTGTCTGAGATACGAACAATCCAGTCACCGAAGCGGCGCAAATTTTCTAAACCACGCCCCGTCAGTGTCTGCTCTAAGCCCATCTCAAAGCTGGCTTCAAACAAGCTCTTGCCACGCATATTGGCGTAGCTGCCTAACTTCTCAAGCGTCACCGGACCAATCTCTCGGCGCGGTGTGTTTACAATACGTAGGAAGGCGTTGTCATCATCAGGGTTCACCAACACACGCAGGTAAGCCATGATGTCTTTAATCTCGGCTCTCGCGAAGAAAGAGGTACCGCCAGAGATCTTGTAAGGCACACGGTTCTGCATCAGCGCTTTTTCAATCAAGCGTGATTGGTGGTTACCACGGTAAAGCACTGCGTAATCTTTGTATTCAGTACGGTTCAAAAACTTGTGGGCGATGATCTCGCCGGTAATACGCTCTGCTTCATGCTCTTCATTCTTAGCATTCAGTACCTTGAGCTTTTCACCGTCTGGGATCTCTGAGAATAGTGACTTTTCATAAACGTGTGGGTTGTTGGCGATCAAGATGTTCGCCGCACGTAATATTCGGCTGGTTGAGCGATAGTTTTGCTCGAGTTTGATCAAGCGAAGATTTGGATAGTCCTCACCCAGCAACACCAAGTTTTGCGGTTTTGCACCACGCCATGAATAGATAGATTGGTCATCGTCACCTACTACCGTCAAGCGACCACGCTCTCCCACCAGTAAACGAACCAACTCATATTGGCTGGTGTTGGTATCTTGGTATTCATCGACCAGTAAATAGCGGATACGCGACTGCCAGCGCTCACGCACCTCTTGATTGGTTTTCAGTAGTAATACAGGCATCGCGATCAGATCATCAAAATCGAGTGCGTTGTATGCCTTCATCTGTTTCTGGTACATCTCAAAACAGAATGCAAACAACTGCTCTTGTTCGCCTTGAGCACGTGCTTTCGCCTGATCTGGCGTCAGCATGTCATTTTTCCAATTCGAAATGGTGCTCATTAAAGCGCGTAGCAAATCCTTATCACCATCGATCTGTCTCTCTGTTAACTCTTTTAACAAAGCTAACTGGTCTTGGTCATCAAACAGAGAGAAACCCGCTTTCAAACCCAGCGCTTTGTATTCACGGCGAATGATGGTTAAGCCCATGGTATGAAAAGTCGAAACAATCAGCCCTTTCGATTCGCCCTTACCTAGAGTTTGCCCAACACGCTCTTTCATCTCGCGTGCCGCTTTATTAGTAAAGGTCACCGCCGCAATATTACGCGCCTTATAGCCACATTCCTGAACCAGATAAGCAATTTTATTGGTGATAACACGTGTTTTACCGGATCCAGCGCCCGCTAATACTAAGCAGGGGCCCGAAACATATTTCACGGCTTCATCTTGTCTTGGGTTCAGTTTCATTTGATTCTCAGTTTGGTCTAGAGGGGCGAATTCAATTGCGC
Organism: Vibrio sp. 10N.286.52.F8; assembly: GCF_041468745.1. Taxonomy (NCBI): domain Bacteria; kingdom Pseudomonadati; phylum Pseudomonadota; class Gammaproteobacteria; order Vibrionales; family Vibrionaceae; genus Vibrio; species Vibrio sp. 10N.286.52.F8. Next base: position 5,476 of record NZ_JBFRJF010000044.1, on the reverse strand, counting down.
GCCTATAATAATGCTGCAACAGCACGAATGCTACGTTCTCTTATACAAGATTTTTACGCTGATTATGTAAAACTTTGTTGCACATGTGTGTGGTTATTAGGCTATAATGAATGAACGTTCATTCATTGGTGGTTGAAATATGACAACTCATGCACCTCGGGATAAACGCCAGCAAATACTTTCTGCAGCTGAAAAGCTAATTGCAGAGGTCGGTTTCCAAGGCCTTTCAATGCAAAAACTAGCCAAAGAAGCGGGAGTGGCTGCAGGCACTATCTATCGCTACTTCGATGATAAAGAGCATTTGATAGAAGATGTTCGAATGCTCGTGACTCAAAGAGTAGCTGATGCTGTTCAACAAGGGGTTAATGATTCGGATCCAATTAAACAACGCTACCGTACTATGTGGTTGAACATATGGAACTTAGCAGGAACGAATTTAGCCGCAATAAAAAATCGGGTTCAGTATGACTCTCTACCCATCACAAATAGCCTAAACTTCAGGGAACTAGAACGTAAAATGTTTGCCCAAGTTGAGCTGCTATTTAATGAGGGGAAAGAACAAGGATTGTTTAAACCACTTAACAATGAAGTATTAGGTGGATTGAGCTTGGCGGCTAGTGTTTCTCTAGCACGCAAGCATTCTTTAGGATTTTACCAACTTGATGAGGCAGAACTAGAATCTGCAATCGAAGCCAGTTGGGACGCAATAATTAAACACTAGATCGGAGTTTTGACCATAATGAAAAAGTGGACTTTCTTCATGTTACTCATCGCTGTACTACTTTTCGGCAGCGTTATTGGGTTTAACATGTTCAAACAACAAAAAATTGCTGAGTATATGGCCAACCGCCCTGAACCAGAGTTTCCAGTAACGGTAACTGAAGTTCAGCCGATCGACTGGGTTCCAGTGATTGAAGCTATCGGCTTCATCGAACCTAACCAAGGTGTGACACTAGCGAACGAAACCAGCGGTGTTATCGATCAAATTTCTTTCGAATCAGGTACTGAGGTTAAAAATGACCAACAACTGATCCGCCTTGATTCTGATGTAGAGAAAGCCAATCTAAAAAGCTCTGAGGCACGCTTACCGGCTGCTGAAGCTAAATACAAGCGCTACCAAGGGCTATTCAAGAAAGGCTCTATTTCTAAAGAAGCGTACGATGAAGCAGAAGCTAACTACTTCTCTCTTTCAGCTGATATTGAAAGCCTTAAAGCATCGATTGCCCGTCGCGAGATCCGCGCTCCGTTTGACGGCACTGTCGGTATTCGTAATGTGTATCTAGGCCAATACCTACAATCTGGCACTGACATCGTTCGCCTAGAAGACACCAGTGTTATGCGCCTACGCTTCACTATTTCTCAAAATGACATCTCTCGTATTGAGGTTGGTCAGGCGATCGACATCTTCGTTGATGCATACCCAGAAAAACCGTTTAAAGGTTCTATTAGTGCCATTGAGCCTGCGGTTAGCATCCAAAGTGGTCTTATCCAAGTACAAGCCGATATCCCAAACAACGATGGTAAGTTACGTAGCGGTATGTTTGCGCGCGCTAACATCATTCTACCTAAACTAGCAAACCAAGTGACACTGCCTCAGACGGCCATCACTTTCACACTTTACGGTGACAATGTTTATATTTTACGTGAAGAAGATGGTGTGCAGCGTGTGAAACAACAAGTGGTGAAAGTAGGTGAACGTACAGAAAGTATTGCTCACATACTGGAAGGCGTAGAGCCTGGCGATGTTGTCGTGACAACGGGTCAAGTTCGTTTAAGTAACAATGCTAAAGTTCGAGTTGTAGAAAGTGATGCAACGACGCCGCCAGCTGAAACACCAATGCTGTAATTGGAGGAATCATGCGCTTTACTGATGTTTTTATTAAACGTCCAGTTCTGGCTATTTCAATCAGCTTTTTGATCGCATTGCTTGGCTTCCAAGCAATCTTCAAAATGCAGGTTCGTGAATACCCAGACATGACAAATACGATCGTGACGGTCACGACGAGCTATTACGGTGCCAGTGCCGATCTGATCCAAGGCTTTATAACTCAGCCATTAGAACAAGCGATCGCTCAAGCCGATAATATTGATTATATGACGTCGCAGTCCGTACTCGGTAGCTCGACTATTACGGTCAATATGAAGCTCAATACCGACCCGAATGCCGCGCTGTCTGACATACTGGCCAAGACTAACTCGGTACGTTCTCAGCTTCCTAAAGAAGCCGAAGATCCAACCGTAACTATGTCTACCGGTTCAACAACGGCGGTACTCTACATTGGTTTTACGAGTGATGAACTCTCTGCAAGCCAAATTACCGACTACCTTGAGCGAGTGGTTAACCCACAACTGTTTACCGTTAATGGCGTATCAAAGGTCGACTTGTACGGCGGGATCAAATACGCATTACGTGTATGGCTTGATCCTTCCAAAATGGCAGCATTAAACCTGACAGCCACTGACGTGATGACGGTGCTTAATGCAAACAACTACCAATCAGCAACTGGCCAAGCAATTGGTGAGTTTATGCTGTACAACGGCAGTGCCAATACCCAAGTAACCAATACCGATGAATTAGAAAGGTTGGTGGTCAAAACCAGTCAAAATGGCGGTTCTATTGTTCGCTTAGGTGATATTGCTAAGGTTTCACTAGAAAAAAGCCACGATGTGGTTCGCGCAAGTGCTAATGGCAAACAAACGGTTGTAACCGCCATCAATGCAGCGCCAAGTGCTAACCCGATCAACATTGCTGCTGATGTTATGCAGCTGTATCCTGAGTTGGAGCGAAACCTACCAAGCAATATCAGCATGAATATCATGTATGACTCAACCATTGCGATTAATGAATCCATTCAAGAGGTTATACACACGATTGTTGAAGCCGCGCTGATTGTATTAGTGGTTATCACGCTATTCTTAGGCTCATTGCGTGCGGTTATCATTCCTATCGTAACCATCCCTTTATCGCTGGTTGGTGTTGCGATGGTGATGCAAGTCATGGGTTTCTCATGGAACTTAATGACGCTACTGGCGATGGTATTAGCAATCGGTCTAGTGGTTGATGATGCAATCGTAGTACTGGAAAACGTCGATCGACACGTCAAATTGGGGGAATCTCCTTTCAGGGCTGCCATCATTGGTACCCGTGAAATTGCAGTACCGGTTATTGCAATGACACTGACATTGGGCGCGGTTTATGCCCCTATCGCAATGATGGGTGGTATCACAGGCTCGCTGTTTAAAGAGTTCGCATTAACCCTCGCTGGCGCGGTATTTGTTTCTGGAATCATCGCTTTAACACTGTCTCCAATGATGTGTTCAAAGCTGCTAAAAGAAAATGCACAGCCGAGTAAGTTTGAACTGAAGGTACACAGCGTACTTGATCGTATGACAGGCCGTTACTCTAAGATGCTGCATGCGATCATGGATCATCGTCCGGTTATCATTGGCTTTGCGGTCATTGTATTTTTAAGCTTGCCGATGCTGTTTAAATTCATCCCAAGTGAACTTGCCCCTGCAGAAGATAAAGGGGTGGTGATGATGATTGGTACTGGTCAATCAACGGCTAACCTAGACTACCTAAGTAACACGATGGATGACGTGAGCGGTATCTTGGTGACCCAGCCTGAAATCCAATACGCTCAATCCTTCACTGGTGTACCAAACTCAAACCAAGCATTTGGTATTGCCTCAATGGTGCCATGGAGTGAGCGCACGGCTAGCCAATCTGAGGTAACGAACCGTATCAGTGGATTGCTACAAGATATCCCAGGCATGGCAGTAACCGCGTTCCAAATGCCAGAGTTGCCGGGTGCCGGTTCTGGTCTACCACTCCAGTTTGTGATTACCACACCAAGCAGCTTTGAGAGCTTATTCGCTATCGCAACCGATATTTTAACGGATGTGAAAGATAGCCCTCTCTTTGTCTACTCTGACCTTGATTTGAACTACGATTCAGCAACGATGAAGATTCAAATTGATAAAGATATGGCGGGCGCTTATGGGGTAACGATGCAAGATATCGGTGTCACCCTAAGCACCATGATGTCGGATGGTTACGTTAACCGTATTGACCTCAACGGTCGTTCTTATGAAGTGATCCCTCAGGTTGAGCGTAAGTTCCGCTTAAACCCAGAGTCAATGAATCATTACTACGTTCGAGCCAGCAATGGTGATGCTGTTCCTCTCGGTAGCTTGGTAACAATTGATGTGGTGGCAGAGCCTCGCTCTCTTCCTCACTTCAACCAGTTGAACTCAGCGACGGTCGGTGCGGTTCCTATGCCGGGCGCGGCGATGGGTGATGCGGTAAACTGGTTTGAAAACATTGCCCAAACCAAATTACCTGCAGGCTATAACCATGACTACATGGGTGAGTCGCGTCAGTTTGTAACAGAAGGCAGCGCACTGTATGTGACGTTCGGTTTAGCACTGGCGATCATCTTCTTGGTTCTGGCGATTCAATTTGAGTCGTTAAAAGATCCATTGGTTATCATGGTGTCGGTGCCACTCGCAATATGTGGTGCATTGATTGCGCTCGCTTGGGGCGCAGCGACGATGAACATCTACTCGCAAGTGGGGCTGATTACCTTGGTTGGTCTGATTACCAAGCACGGTATCTTGATCTGTGAGGTAGCAAAAGAAGAGCAGCTGCATAATAAATTATCACGCAAAGAGGCGGTTATGGAGGCGGCAAGGGTACGTCTACGTCCAATCCTAATGACAACAGCGGCGATGATTGCAGGCCTGATCCCACTGATGTACGCCACGGGTGCAGGTGCAGCTCAGCGCTTTAGTATCGGTATTGTTATCGTTGCTGGTCTGGCGATTGGTACGCTGTTTACGCTGTTTGTTCTGCCAGTTATTTATAGCTACTTAGCCGAAAAACATAAACCAATTCCAGTTTTCCTCGAAGATAAAGATCTCGAGAAGCTGGCCCGTGTTGATGAAGCAAAAGCGGCGCACAGAGAATTAGCTAACAATAAGTAATTTCCCTGTCGTATTAACAATAAAAAGGCTACTTCGGTGGCCTTTTTTTGTACGCCATAGGCGACATCTTTGATGTGATTAAATAGAATAGTGATAAATATTCAGGAGTTTTAATTGATATGTTTGATCCAAAAAAACTAGAGCAAATTGCTAAGCAGATCCACGATTCTATGCCTCAACCAGTAAAAGAGCTTGGTTCAGACGTAGACCAAAAAGTTCGCCAAGTTATCCAAGGCCAACTCAACAAGCTAGACGTTGTGAGCCGTGAAGAGTTTGATGTTCAAACACAAGTACTGCTTCGCACTCGCCAGAAGCTCACTGAAATGGAACAAAAACTGGCTGAACTAGAAGCAAAGCTTTCAGACAAATAGTCATTTTTTTCAATCAGTTCAAGTTCGAATAAAGGCTTACCTTCGGGTAAGCCTTTATTTTTTCCTCAATCTATCAAGCCTTCACCGGTAAAATAGTTGCAAGCATAAAAAAGGTTCAT